>NZ_JBRIQN010000002.1:0-415668 GCF_052981855.1 Micromonospora sp. LZ34 | reverse complement strand
GGGTTGCTGTCGCTCGGGCTCGCCGTGCCGCTCGGCGCCGTGCTCGGCATCGACGTCGACTGGCGGCGGGCCGCGCTCGCCGTACCGGTGGCGCTGCTGCTCGCGCTGGTCGCCGGCCTGGCGCCGGCGCTGCGGGCCGCACGCGCCCACCCGGCCGCCGCGCTCCGCCCGCCGGTCGCCACCGCCCGCTGGGTACGCCGGCCGCGCACCCTGTTCGGGCTGGCCCTGGTCAACCTGGTCCGCACTCCCGGGCGCACCCTGCTCGGCGCCGGCGCCCTGGCCATCGGGGTGGCGGCGCTGACCGTGGTGGCCGCCGTCGGGTACGCCTTCCGGGGCGCGATCGTCGGCAGCCTGCTCGGCGACACCGTCTCGCTGAGCGTGCGCGGCGCCGACACGCTGGCCGCCGTCGCGACCGTGCTGCTCGGCGCCGCCGCCGTCGCCGACGTGCTCTACCTCAACATCCGGGACCGGGCTGCCGAACTGGCCGCCCTGCGCGCCACCGGCTGGACCGACCTCGCCCTCGGCCGGCTGGTCGGCTACGAGGGGCTGCTGCTCGGCGGGCTGGGCGCGCTCGCCGGCGCCGGGCTGGGCGTGGCCGGCGCGGCCTGGCTGGTCGGGGACGTCCCGGCCGCGCTGGTGCTGGTCGCCGGGCTGACGGCGGTCGGCGGCGTGCTGCTCACGGCCGGTGCGGCGCTGGCCCCGGCCGCGCTGCTGCGGCGGCTACCCACCGCACGACTGCTGGCAGAGGAGTAGGGCAGATGGACGACCGCACGGGAAGCAGCATCGAGGTCGCCGGGCTGGTGAAGCGGTTCGGCGGCGGCGCGGAGCGGATCACCGCGGTGGACGGGGTGTCGCTGGAGGTGGCCGCCGGCTCGGTGGTGGCGCTGACGGGGCCGAGCGGCTCGGGCAAGTCGACGCTGCTGCACCTGATCGGCGCGATCGAGCAGGCCGACGAGGGCACCGTGACGGTCGACGGGGTGGCGGTCACCGGCCTGCGGCGAGCCGCACTCGCCCGCTACCGCCAGCGGGTCGGGTTCGTCTTCCAGCGCTACCACCTGCTGCCGGCGCTCACCGTGCTGGACAACGTGATCGCGCCGGTGCTCCCCCGCCGGGGCCGCGCGGACCACGTGACCCGGGCCCGCGAGCTGCTCGACGCCGTCGGTCTGGCCGGCCGGGAGCGGGCGTTGCCGGCCCAGCTCTCCGGCGGTCAGCAGCAACGGGTGGCGATCGCGCGGGCGCTGATGGGCGCGCCCGGGCTGCTGCTCGCCGACGAGCCCACCGGCAACCTGGACTCGAGCACCGGCGCGCAGATCCTCGACCTGCTGCTCGGCCTGCGCGACCGGCACGGGATGACCATCCTGCTGGCGACGCACGAGCGGGCGGTCGCCGCCCGCTGCGACCGGCTGGTCCGGCTCGGGGACGGCCGCGTGGTGGAGGACGTGGACCTCACCAGCGGCGAAGACCCGGCCACCACGTACGCCCGGGCCAGCACCCTGCGCCTCTGACGCCGGTGCGGTCGAACGGCCGGCAGGACCCGCCGTTACGCGGGGACGGGGCTGGCGGTGCGGACCTGCTCGGCGATCCGCTCGGCGACCTCGCGGGCCGTCGCCTCGGTGGCGGCCTCGACCATCACCCGGACCAGCGGCTCGGTGCCGGACGGGCGGAGCAGCACCCGACCGGTCTCGCCCAGTTCCGCCTCGGCCCGCTCGACCTCGGCCCGGACACCGGGCGCGGCCGCGCCGACGGTCCGGTCGCCGACCGGCACGTTGATCAGCACCTGGGGCAGCCGGGTCACCACGGCGGCCAGCTCGGCGAGCGACTTCCCGGTCGCCGCCACCCGGGACATCAGGTGCAGCCCGGTCAGCACGCCGTCGCCGGTGGTCGCGTACGCGGGCATGACGATGTGCCCACTCTGCTCGCCGCCCAGCGCCAGCCCGGACGCCCGCAGCTCCTCCAGCACGTACCGGTCGCCGACCTTGGTCTCGACCAACCGGATGCCCTCCCGGGACATCGCCAGCCGCAGGCCGAGGTTGCTCATCACCGTGGCCACCAGGGTGTCGCCGGTCAGCGTGCCGGCCTCCCGCATGGCCAGCGCCAGGATGGCCATCACCTGGTCGCCGTCGACCTCGTCGCCGTCGGCGGTCACCGCGACGCACCGGTCGGCGTCGCCGTCGTGCGCGATGCCGAGGTGCGCGCCGTGCTCGACCACCGCGGCGCGCAGCGCCTCGATGTGGTTGGAGCCGCACTCGTCGTTGATGTTGAGCCCGTCCGGCTCGGCGTGGATCGCGATCACCTCGGCACCGGCCTCCCGGTACGCCACCGGGGCCACCTCGGCGGCCGCGCCGTTGGCGCAGTCGACCACGACCTTGATCCCGTCCAGCCGGTGCGGCACCGTGCCGACCAGGTGCTGCACGTAGTGGTCGGCACCGTCGAGCAGGTCGTGCACCCGGCCCACCCCGGCACCGATCGGCCGCTCCCACGCGGTGGTGGCGTTCGCCTCGACGGCCGCCTCGATCCGCATCTCGATCTCGTCCGGCAGCTTGTGCCCGCCGGCGGCGAAGAGCTTGATCCCGTTGTCGGGCATCGGGTTGTGCGAGGCGGAGAGCATCACCCCGAGGTCGGCCTTGGCCTCCGCGGTGAGGAACGCCACGGCCGGGGTGGGCAGCACGCCGACCCGGACCACGTTCGCCCCGGCGCTGGCCAGGCCGGCCACCACGGCGGCCTCCAGCATCTCGCCGCTGGCCCGGGTGTCCCGGCCGACCACGGCGAGCGGCGGATGGCTCCGGTCCGTCTCGGCGAGAGTGTGGGCGGCGGCGACGGCCACCGCGAGCGCCAACTCGGGGGTGAGATCCGCGTTCGCCCGCCCGCGTACGCCGTCCGTGCCGAACAACCGACCCATACCCGCCAACCTCCGTTGAAACTGCCGATGAAGGAGAAAGCGGAACGGCCGGTCCACCTCCCCGTCGAGGGGAGGCGGACCGGCCGTCCGTCAGAAGTACAACGTGCCGCTGAAGGTCAGCGCTTCGAGTACTGGGGAGCCTTACGGGCCTTCTTGAGGCCGTACTTCTTGCTCTCCTTGACCCGGGCGTCCCGGGTGAGGAAGCCGGCCTTCTTCAGCGCCGGGCGGTCGTCCGGCTCGCTGACGATCAGCGCCCGGGCGATGGCCAGCCGGAGCGCGCCGGCCTGACCGGTGGTGCCGCCGCCACGCAGGTTGGCGATGACGTCGAACGCCTCCGGCTTCTCGGCGGTGACCAGCGGGTCCTTGATCAGCTGCTGGTGCACCTTGCTCGGGAAGTAGGCCTCGAGGTCCCGGCCGTTGCAGGTGATCTTGCCGGTGCCCGGCACGATGCGGACCCGGACGATGGCCTCCTTGCGGCGGCCCACGGTCTGGATCGGGCGGTCACCACGGGGCGCGCGGGCGACGGGCGCCGGCGCCTCGGTGGCCTCGGGGGCGACCTCGGTGGCGGTGATGTCGGTCATGCTGTTTCCTTCGCCCGCGCTCACTGCGCGATCTGCTTGATCTCGAACGGCACCGGCTGCTGCGCGGCGTGCGGGTGCTCGGCACCGGCGTAGACCTTCAGCTTCTTGATCAGCTGACGGCCGAGCTTGTTGTGCGGGAGCATCCCCTTGACGGCCAGCTCGATGGCCCGCTCGGGACGCTTGCTGAGCAGCTCCTCGTAGCCGACCTGCTTGAGGCCGCCCGGGTAACCGGAGTGCCGGTAGGCGATCTTGGTCTGCCGCTTGTTGCCGGTCAGCGCGACCTTGCCCGCGTTCACGATGACGACGAAGTCGCCCGTGTCGACGTGCGGCGCGAAAGTCGGCTTGTGCTTACCACGCAGCAACGTGGCGGCGTGGGTGGCCAGGCGGCCCAGCACGACATCAGAGGCGTCGATGACGTGCCACTGACGCTCGATCTCACCCGGCTTCGGGCTGTACGTACGCACAGGTCTACCTTGTCTCGTCGTCGGTCTGGGGTCGCGCGCCGAGGTGACCAGCGCGCACGAACGACCAAGCGTACCTCAGGGGCACGCCGCTGGATGTCGTACAACAGCAGGCAACGATACCCGGCGCCCGGTCGGCAGGTCAAAACGGGGTGCCGCCCCGGGTGGCCGGCCGGTACCGCCATGGTAGAGGTCACACCCCGGCCAGCCGACGCGACCCCGGCCGCAGGTAGACCAGCCAGGTCAGCGCGAAGCAGACCGCGTAGGCGGCGATGAAGGCGACGTACGCCGCGTCCGCGCTGCCCCGGGTGAGGAACGACTGCCGGAAGGCGACGTTGACCAGCAGCCCGCCGGAGGCGCCCACCGCGCCGGCGATGCCGATCAGCGCCCCGGTCATCCGCCCGGACCAGCGCTGCGCCCCGGCCGGGTCGCGCCGCCCGGCGTCCACCGCGGCGACCGCCCGGGCCCGGAAGATCGCCGGGATCATCTTGTAGGTCGAGCCGTTGCCGATCCCGGAGAAGACGAAGAGGGCGAGGAAACCGGTCAGGTAGAGCCCGAACGAGCGCTCCCGCGAGGCGTGGAGCACCAGTCCGGCGCCGGCGGCCATCGCCACGAAGTTCCAGAACGTCACCCGGGCCCCGCCGAGCCGGTCGGCGAGGTGGCCGCCGACCGGCCGGATCAGCGAGCCCACCAGCGGGCCGAGGAAGGTCAGCCAGGCCGCGTCCACCGGGGTCGGGAAGCGGTCGGCGAACTGGAGCTGGAGCACCTGGCCGAAGGCGAACCCGAAGCCGATGAACGAGCCGAAGGTGCCGATGTACAGCAGCGACATGACCCAGGTGTGCGGGTCCCGGGCCGCCTCGCGCAGCGCGCCGGGCTCGTTGCGGGCGCCGGAGACGTTGTCCAGCCAGCGCGCCGCCGCGAGCGCGGCCAGCACGATCAGCGGCAGGTAGACCGCCGGCACCAGCCGGGGGTACGCGGCGCCCGCGGTGGCCAGCACGGCCAGCCCGACCAGCTGCACGGCTGGCACCCCCAGGTTCCCGCCGCCGGCGTTCAGCCCGAGCGCCCGGCCCTTGAGCCGCTGCGGGAAGAAGAGGTTGATGTTCGCCATCGAGGAGGCGAAGTTGCCGCCGCCGACGCCGGTGAGGCAGGCCAGCACCATCAGGGTGGGGTAGGAGACGCCGGGTTCGAGCAGCACCGTCATCGGCACGGCCGGCAGGAGCAGCAGCAGCGCGCTGACCATGGTCCAGTTCCGCCCGCCGAACCGGGCCACCGCCAGCGTGTACGGCAGCCGCAGCACCGCGCCCAGCGCGGCCGGCACGGCGGTGAGCAGGAACTTGCCGGCCGGGTCGATGCCGTACTCCGGGCCGAGGAAGAGCACGGTCACCGACCACAGGCTCCACACCGAGAAGCCGACGTGCTCGGCGAAGATCGAGACCCAGAGGTTGCGCCGGGCGATCCGCGCCCCGGTCGTCCGCCAGAAGTCGGGGTCCTCGGGGCGCCAGTCGTCGATCCGGTGCCGGCGCCCGGCGGCGGCCGGGGCCGCCTCCGCCGGGGGTGTGCTGGGGGCCAGGGTGCTCACGGCGACTCCTCCTCGTCGGTGTGACGTGGAGGAACGCTAGGAACCCGGGATTACCCGGCGGTGCCCGTCGCGGGTCGGGCCGGAAACGGAGATCGCACGTCCGGCCGGCGCCGCCGGTGAGCTGTCAGAGCTCTTGCAGGATCCGCAGCGCCCGGCCGACCCGCTGCATGGTGTCGGTGTCGGCGACGTCGACGCACTCGGTGAACCACTTCTTCATGGGCGAGGAGAGCCGGTCGGGCATCACCACGTAGCCGCCCATCGGCACCGCCAGGGGCGAGTCGCGCAGCAGCGACTCCTCGACCACCTCGGCGACGATCACGATCGGCACGTCGGTGGAGTTGTAGACGTCGGAGCTGATCACCAGGCCGAACCGTTCCCGGGCGCCGGAGATGCGCCAGACCTCGCCCCTACGCAGCACGCGGGCGTCCGCCGAAGAGCACGTCGTCGACCATGTCCACCTCGCGGGCGTCGGCGAGGGCGGCGGACTCCAGATCCAGCCCGGCCCGGCCGACGGCGGCGGCGTGCGCGGTGAAGACCTCGCGCAGCGCCTTCTCCCGGGCCGCCTGGTCCATCCAGGCGGAGAGCGAGAGCCCTTCACGCTTGGCGAACCGGCGGGCCTCCTCGATCGTCTCGTCGGAGAAGGACAGGGTCACCTTGGCTGTCATGCCGGACAGACTACCCACCGGTATGACCGACAGTCATCCCAGCTGGTCATCCGATTCGCGCCGGCCGCCGAACACGGCAAACCGCCACTGCCTGAAGAAGCAGTCCACGTCGACCAGGCCCGCCTCGGCCAGCCAGCCGCACTGCGCGGCGACCGGCGCCGGCCGGTCGTACGCCATCCGGCCCAGCGCGGCGTCGATCTCCGCCCGGTCGGCGCCGAGCTCGGCGATCTGCGCCAGCCAGACCTCGTGGTAACGCCGGTCCAGCTCCGGGGTCGGGCCGGCGACCTGCTCGGCGTTGACCAGGACGCCGCCGGGGGCCAGCGCCCGGGCCGACCGCCGGTAGAGGTCCCGCTTGCCGGCGTCGTCGAGGTGGTGGATCGCCAGCGCGCTGACCACCGCGTCGTACCGGCCGTCGGGCAGCGGGTCGGTCAGGTCGGCGCGCACCGTCCGGTGCGGCACGCCCCGGGCGCGCAGGTGGTCGGCGGCGACGGCGAGCATCGCCGGCGCGGCGTCGACCAGGGTCACCCGGATGCCCGGCACGGCGGCGGCCAGCAGCAGGGAGAGCAGCCCGGTGCCCGCGCCCAGGTCGAGCACCTCCGGGGTACGCCCCGCCGAAAGCGCCGCCCGCAGCGGCGGCGCGGCCACCTCGACCGCGGTGCCGTAGAAGGCGTCGAAGCAGGGCACCAACCGCCGGCGGGCCTCGTCGTAGCTGCCTGCCACCGCGTCGAAGGCTTCCGCCACACTCATGACACCCTCCCAAAATATAGGATCCTTCTCCCACATCCTAGACGTTGCGGTCCGGCTCGCCGCCTCCGTGCGGTGTGAGCCGCTCTTGACAGGACCGAAACAAACGGGACCCGGCCCGGAAACCGCCCGCCGGCACGCTTTGCCGACATGACAGACGGTGCACGGTCGGCGACTCGACCGGGGCGGTCGCCCCGGGAGGTGGCGACGCACTGCCCGTACTGCGCCCTCCAGTGCGGGATGACGCTGCGCGAGGAGGCCGGCCGGGTGGCCGTGCTCCCCCGGCAGTTCCCCACCAACCGCGGCGGCCTGTGCCAGAAGGGCTGGACCGCCGCCGAACTGCTCGACCACCCCGAACGGCTGACCACGCCGCTGCTGCGCGACCTCGGCACCGGCGAGTTGCGGCCGGCGAGCTGGGAAGCGGCGCTGGACCGGATCACCACCGGCATCCGCGCCGTCCAGCGTGGACACGGCCCGGACGCGGTCGCCGTCTTCGGCGGCGGCGGGCTGACCAACGAGAAGGCGTACACGCTGGGCAAGTTCGCCCGGGCGGCGCTGCGCACCCGGCACATCGACTACAACGGCCGGTTCTGCATGTCCTCGGCGGCCGCGGCCGGGCTGCGCGCCTTCGGCGTCGACCGTGGCCTGCCGTTCCCGCTGGCCGACCTCGGGCGGGCCGACACCCTGCTGCTGGTCGGGGCGAACCCGGCGGAGACCATGCCCCCGCTGGTGCGCTGGCTGACCGAGCAGCGCGAACGCGGCGGCCGGCTGATCGTGGTCGACCCCCGGGTCACCGCCACCGCCCGGCTGGCCGACCTGCACCTGCAACCGCTGCCCGGCACCGACCTGGCGGTGGCCAACGCGCTGCTGCACGTCGCGCTCACCGAGGGCTGGGTCGACCGGGCGTACGTCGACACCCGCACCACCGGTTTCGCGGCGGTCCGCCGCAGCGTGGCGGGCTGGTGGCCGGCCCGCGCCGAGGCGCTCTCCGGGGTGCCGGTGGCCGACCTGGAGGCGACCGCCCGGGCGCTGGGCACCGCCGAGCGCGCCATCATCCTCACCGCCCGCGGCGCTGAACAGCACGCCAAGGGCGTGGACACCGTCACCGGCTTCGTGAACCTGGCGCTCGCCCTCGGCCTGCCCGGCCGGCCCGGCTCCGGCTACGGCTGCCTCACCGGCCAGGGCAACGGCCAGGGCGGCCGGGAGCACGGGCAGAAGGCCGACCAGCTCCCCGGTTACCGCCGGATCGACGACCCGGCCGCCCGGGAGCACGTCGCCGGGGTCTGGGGGGTGCCGGCCGACGAGCTGCCCGGGCCGGGCGTGCCGGCGTACCAGCTGCTGGACTCGCTGGGCACCCCGGCCGGGCCGAAGGCGCTGCTGGTCTTCGGCTCCAACCCGGTGGTCTCCGCGCCCCGCGCCACCCGGGTCGAGGGCCGGCTGCGCGACCTCGACCTGCTGGTGGTCGCCGACTTCCTGCTCTCCGAGACCGCGGCCCTGGCCGACGTGGTGCTGCCCACCGCCCAGTGGGCCGAGGAGGACGGCACCATGACCAACCTGGAGGGTCGGGTGCTGCGCCGCCGGGCGCTGCGCGAGCCACCGCCGGGCGTCCGCACCGACCTGGCCATCCTCGCCGAGCTGGCCCACCGGCTCGACGCCACCGGGCGGTCCGACGCCGACGTTCGCTTCCCCACCGATCCGGAGACGGTCTTCGCCGAGCTGCGCCGGGCCTCGGCCGGCGGGCCCGCCGACTACGCCGGGGTCAACTGGGAGCGGATCGACGCCGCCGACGGCGTCTGGTGGCCCTGCCCGGACGAGGACGGCCCGGACACGCCCCGCCTCTTCGCCGACCGCTTCGCCACCCCGGACGGGCGGGCCCGGTTCCACCCGGTCGAGCACCGGCCGGCGGCCGAGGAGGTCTGCGCCGAGTACCCGCTGCACTTCACCACCGGCCGGGTGCTCGCGCAGTACCAGTCCGGCACCCAGACCCGGCGGGTGGCGGCGCTGCGCCGGGCCGCCCCGGAGGCCTTCGTCGAACTGCACCCCGACCTGGCCGACCGGCTCGGGGTTGCCGACGGCGAGCCGGTCCGGGTCGTCTCCCGCCGGGGGGAGCTGCGGGCGCCGGCCCGGCTCAGCCCGACCATCCGGCCGGACACCGTCTTCGCCCCGTTCCACTGGGGCGGCGCGGGGCGGGCCAACTCGGTCACCAACGACGCGGTGGACCCGGTCTCCGGGATGCCGGAATTCAAGATCTGCGCCGTCCGGGTGGAAAGGGTGGAGGGGCCGTGAGCGAGCGGAGCGAGCGAATCAGCCGGCACAGCCCGGTGGAGCCTCATGGCCGACCGGAGCGCAGCGGAGGTCGGTCATGAACGAACGGGTGGTGATCGTCGGCAACGGGATGGCCGGCGCCCGGCTCGCCAGCGAGCTGCACGCCCGGGACCGCAAGGTCACCGTGCTCGGCGCGGAGCCGCACCGGGCGTACAACCGGATCATGCTGTCCACCCTGCTGGCCGGGAAGGTCGGCGAGCCGGACGTGGAGCTGGCCGAGGTCGCCGGCCAGGGCGTCGACCTGCGGACCGGGGTGGCCGTGACGGCCATCGACCGGGCCGGGCGCACCGTGCGCATCGACGACGGCGACCGGATCGGCTACGACCACCTGGTGCTGGCCACCGGCAGCCGGGCCATCGTGCCGCCGCTGCCCGGGCTGGACGGCGACCGGCTGCCCCCGCGGGTGGCCGCGTTCCGCACCCTGGACGACTGCCGGCGGATCCTCGCCGTGGCCCGCGGCGCACGCCGCGCCCTGGTGCTCGGCGGCGGGCTGCTCGGGCTGGAGGCGGCCCGCGGGCTCGCCGCCCGGGGACTGGACGTCGGCGTGGTGCACCCGGTGCCGTACCTGATGGAGCGGCAGCTCGACCCGGCCGGCGCGGCGGTGCTCGCCGACACGCTCGCCGGCCTCGGCGTGACCACCCACCTCGCGGTGGCCGCCACCGGGCTGGCCGCGGACGCCGACGAGGTCCGGCTCGCGCTGGCCGACGGCCGGGCGCTCACCGCCGACCTGCTGGTCCTCTCCTGCGGGGTACGCCCCGACACCACGCTCGCCGCGGCGGCCGGGCTGGCCGTGGACCGCGGCGTGCTGGTGGACGACCGGCTGCGCACCAGCGACCGGCGGATCTCCGCGATCGGTGACTGCGCCCAGCACGACGGCACCCTGACCGGGCTGGTCGCGCCGGCCTGGGCGCAGGCCCGGGTGGTGGCGCAGGTGCTCACCGGGGAGGACCCGCTGGCCCGCTACCGGCCCCGGCCGGTGGTGACCCGGCTCAAGGCCGCCGGCATCGACCTGGCCGCGATGGGCGACCCGGACGGCGGCGGCCCGGGCGAGGAGCTGACCTTCGCCGATCCGGCCCGCGGCACGTACGCCCGGTTGCGGATCCGCGACGAGCGGCTGACCGGCGCGATCCTGCTCGGCGACAACCCGGCGGTCGGCACGGTGATCCAGCTCTTCGACCGGGGCCAGCCGGTGCCGGCCGACCGCCGGTCGCTGCTGCTCGGCCGGGCCTTCGGCGCGCCCGCCGCGGCGCCGGCCGCGTCCCCGGCGCTGATGCCGGACGCGGCGACCGTGTGCCAGTGCAACAACGTCAGCAAGGGAGCGCTGGTGAGCTGCTGGCGCTCCGGCGCCCGGGCGGTCGACGCGGTGGTGGCGGCCACCCGGGCCGGCACCGGTTGCGGCGGCTGCCGGGACGCCGTGGCCGGGATCGTCGACTGGCTGTCCGAGGTGGATTCGGTGGAGGTGACGCGATGAGCGAGCGGAGCGGGCGAATCAGCAGACCCGGTGCGACGGTGCCTCATGACGGCAGGTTGGTCGTGGTCGGCAACGGCATGGTGGGGCAGCGCCTGCTCGACGCGCTGCGGGCCCGCGACCCGGAGGGGCGCTGGCGGGTGACGGTGCTCGCCGAGGAGCCCCGGCCGGCGTACGACCGGGTGCGGCTCTCGGCGTTCTTCGACGGGGTGGGCGCCGACGAACTCGACCTGCACACCCCGCACCCCGGCGTCGAGCTGCGCCTCGGCGAGCCGGCCACCGCGATCGACCGGGACCGGCGGGTGGTGAGCACCGCGGCCGGCGAGTACCCGTACGACGCGCTGGTACTGGCCACCGGCTCGTACGCCTTCGTGCCGCCGGTCGACGGCGCGAACCTGCCCGGGGTCTTCGTCTACCGCACCCTGGACGACCTGGTGGCGATCCGGGAGCACGCCCGCGGCCGGCGCACCGGCGCGGTGATCGGCGGCGGCCTGCTCGGGCTGGAGGCGGCGAACGCGCTGCGGCTGCTCGGCCTGGCCATCAGCGTGGTCGAGTTCGCGCCCCGACTGATGCCGGTACAGGTCGACACCGCCGGCGGGGCGATGCTCCGCCGCTACGTCGACGAGCTGGGCGTGGCCACCCACCTCGGTACGGCCACCACCGCGATCCGGCCCGGCCCGGACGGCACGGTCGCCGGCCTGGAGCTGGCCGACGGCGGCACGGTCGACGCCGACCTGGTGGTGGTGGCGGCCGGCATCCGCCCCCGCGACGATCTGGCCCGGGCGGCCGGGCTGCCGCTCGGCCCGCGCGGCGGGGTGCTGGTCGACGGCACCTGCCGGACGGCCGACGAGCGGATCTGGGCGGTCGGCGAGTGCGCCGCGGTGGACGGCACCTGCCACGGCCTGGTCGCGCCCGGCTACGCGATGGCCGAGGTGGTGGCCGACCGGCTGGTCGGCGGCGCGGCCACGTTCCCGGGCGCGGACACCGCCACCAAGCTGAAGCTGCTCGGCGTGGACGTGGCCTCGTTCGGCGACGCGCACGGCGCCACCCCGGGCTGCCTGGACGTGACATTCACCGACCCGGCCACCCGGGTCTACGCCAAGCTGGTCCTCTCCGACGACGCGAAGACCCTGCTCGGCGGGGTGCTGGTGGGCGACGCGAGCGCGTACCCGACGCTGCGGGCCAGCGTGGGCGGGCCGCTGCCGGCGCCCCCGCTGGCGCTGCTCGCCCCCGAGGGCGCGGGCGCGGGGGCCGGCACCCTGCCCGCCACCGCCCAGGTCTGCTCCTGCAACGCGGTGACCCGCGCCGACATCGACGACGCGATCGCCGGCGGCTGCGCCGACGTGCCGGCGCTGAAGGCGTGCACCCGGGCCGGCACCAGCTGCGGCTCCTGCGTGCCGATGCTCAAGCAGCTGCTGGACGCCGCCGGGGTGCAGCAGTCGACGGCGCTCTGCGAGCACTTCGACGCCAGCCGCCAGGAGCTGTTCGACATCGTCCGGGTCCGCGGCATCCGCACCTTCTCCCGGCTGATCGCCGAGCACGGCCGGGGGCGCGGCTGCGACATCTGCAAGCCGGTGGTCGCCTCGATCCTCGCCTCGCTCGGCGCCGGCCACGTGCTCGACGGCGAGCAGGCGTCGTTGCAGGACACCAACGACCACTTCCTGGCCAACCTGCAACGCGACGGCAGCTACTCGGTGGTGCCACGGATCCCCGGCGGCGAGATCACCCCGGAGAAGCTCATCGTGATCGGCGAGGTGGCCCGGGACTTCCAGCTCTACACGAAGATCACCGGCGGGCAGCGGATCGACCTGTTCGGCGCCCGGGTCGAGCAGCTGCCGCGGATCTGGCGCCGGCTGGTGGACGCCGGCTTCGAGTCCGGCCACGCGTACGGCAAGGCGCTGCGGACGGTGAAGTCCTGCGTCGGGTCCACCTGGTGCCGGTACGGGGTGCAGGACTCGGTCGGGCTGGCCATCGCGCTGGAGCTGCGATATCGCGGGCTGCGCGCCCCGCACAAGATCAAGTCGGCGGTCTCCGGTTGCGCCCGGGAGTGCGCCGAGGCCCGCAGCAAGGACTTCGGCATCATCGCCACCGAGACCGGCTGGAACCTCTACGTCGGCGGCAACGGCGGCTTCCGGCCCCGGCACGCCGACCTGTTCGCCACCGATCTGTCCACGGAAGCGCTGATCCGGCTGATCGACAGGTTCCTGATGTACTACATCCGCACCGCGGACCGGCTCCAGCGCACCGCCGCCTGGCTCGAGGCGATGGACGGCGGCCTGGACCACCTGCGGTCGGTGATCGTGGACGACTCGCTCGGCCTCTGCGCCGAACTGGACGCGGCGATGGCCCGACACGTCGAGTCCTATTCGGACGAGTGGCGCGACGTGCTCGACGACCCGGACCGGCTGCGCCGGTTCACCTCCTTCGTCAACGCCCCCGACGTGCCCGACCCGTCCATCACCTTCACCCTCGAACGCGGCCAGCCCGTGCCGGCCGGGGGCCGACCGCCCGCGACCCGCCAGCCGGTCGCGCTGGGACTGCCGGAGGTACGCCGATGACCACCACGATGCTGCTGATCTGGACCCCGATCTGCCCGCTGGACCGGCTGGAACCGGACCGGGGCGTCGCCGCCCTGGTGGACGGCGTGCAAGTGGCGCTCTTCCGGACCGCGGGCGAGGTGTTCGCGGTGGACAATCTCGATCCGGTCGCCGGGGCGTACGTGCTCTCCCGGGGGATCGTGGGCAGTCGGCGCGGTGTGCCGACCATCGCCTCGCCGCTGCACAAGCAGGTGTACGACCTGCGCACGGGGCACTGCCTCGACCTGCCGGGGGTGTCCGTGACCCGGCACGAGGTGCGCTGCCGCGACGGCGTGGTCGAGGTGCGGCTGCGACAGGAGGGGTGAATGCGCGACGAACTGGCCGGCTTCACCATCGGGGTGACCGCCGACCGGCGGCGGGACGAACTCGCCGCCCTGTTGCAGCGGCGGGGCGCCCGGGTGGTGCTCGCCCCGGCCCTGCGGATCGTGCCGCTGGCCGACGACACCGAACTGCGCGAGGCCACCCGCGCCTGCCTGGACCGGCCGCCGGACATCGTGATGGCGAACACCGGCATCGGGATGCGCGGCTGGCTGGAGGCGGCCGAGGGCTGGGGACTGGCCGAGCCGCTGCGGTCGGTGCTCGCCGAGGCGTACGTGGTGGCCCGGGGGCCGAAGGCGCGCGGGGCGATCCGCGCCGCCGGCCTGCACGACCAGTGGTCGCCGGCCTCGGAGAGCTGCGACGAGGTGGTCGACCACCTGCGCCGGCGCGGGGTGGCCGGGCAGGTGATCGCCATGCAGCTGCACGGTGAACGGCAGCCGGAGTGCACCCTCGCCCTGGAGGCGGCCGGGGCCACGGTGATCGAGGTGCCGGTCTACCGGTGGGCTCCGCCGACCGACCCGGCCCCGCTGCACCGGCTGATCGACCTGGTCGCCGCGCGGCTGGTCGACGCGGTAACCTTCACCTCGGCCCCGGCGGCGGAGGCGCTGCTGCGCGCTGCCGGGGACCGCACCGACGCGGTGCTGGACGCCTTCCGTGGCGACGTGCTGGCCAGCTGCGTCGGGGCGGTGACCGCGGAACCCCTGCTGCGTCGTGGGGTGCCGGTCAGCGCGCCGAACCGGGCCCGGCTCGGCGCGCTGGTGCGGACCATCGTCGACGAGCTGCCGCGCCGGACGGTCACCCTGAAGGTGGCCGGTCACCTGGTCACCCTGCGCGGGCACGCCGCCGTGGTGGACGGCGAGCTGCGCCCGCTGGCGCCGGCCCCGATGGCGGTGCTGCGGGCGCTGGCCCACTCCCCCGGCCGGGTGCTCTCCCGCACCGCGCTGCTGCGTACGCTGCCGCGCGGCGCGGACGAGCACGCCGTGGAGATGGCGGTGGCCCGGCTCCGCGCCGGCCTGCGCGCTCCCCGCGTCGTGCAGACCGTCGTCAAGCGCGGCTACCGCCTCCGCGTCGACTAGCCCCCTCGCCGGAGCGGGTCAGCCGACCGGGGTCGGGAAGCCCCGGCCGTGCTCGGCCTGCAGCCGGAGCATGGCGTGCTCGACCACGGTCACCAGCACCTGCTTCACCGACTCGCGCCGCCGGGCGTCGCACATCACCAGCGGCACGTCCGGCGAGATCGCCAGCGCTTCCCGGATCTCGCCCAGCTCGTACTCGGGGGCGCCGTCGAACCGGTTGAGCGCCACCACGTACGGCAGGTTGCGGTTCTCGAAGTAGTCCAGCGGCGCGAAGGCGTCGGTGATCCGGCGGGTGTCCACCAGCACCGCGGCGCCCACCGCACCCCGGATGATCTCGTCCCACATGAACCAGAAGCGGGTCTGGCCCGGCGTGCCGAAGAGGTACAGGATCAGGTCCTGGGCCATGGTGATCCGGCCGAAGTCCATGGCGACCGTGGTGGTCTCCTTGCCCGGCACCTTCGACGGGTCGTCGATGCCGACACCGGCCGCGGTCATCACCGCCTCGGTGGTCAGCGGAGTGATCTCGGAGATCGCGCCGACCAGGGTCGTCTTGCCCACACCGAAGCCGCCCGCGACCACGATCTTCGCGGAGATGATCTCCCGGCTGCGGCTCGCCCCGGCGGGGTCATAGTTCGCGAAGTCCACTTAGCACCCTTCCAAGCAGGTTCATCCGCTCCTCGTAGCCTTCGGCCGGAGCGGCGGTGTGTAGCGTCAGCAGGCCCTCGGCCACCATGTCGGCGACCAGCACCCGGGCGACGCCCAGCGGCATCCGGGTGTACGCGGCGATCTCCGCCAGCGACTGCGCCCGGCCCTCGCAGACCGTGGCGATACGGTGCTTGTCGTGCCCGGCGAACCGGGCCTCGGCCGCCGCCGTGGGGCTGGCCGAGAGCACCGCCTCCAGGGCGATGTCCTGTCGGGGCTCGGTGCGACCGCGGGTGACCGCGTACGGGCGCACGAGCTCGCCACGCGGGTCCGCACGGCGGTGCTCCATCCGCGGTCACCTCCTCTCCCCGGCCGGAGCCTGACGGCACCGGATACCCTGTCCCTGGTCGACGCGCGGGCCGGCGCGTCGCCGTCCGCTACGAACGCACCGCGTCCCGGGGCAGCGGCACCAGCGCGGCGCCGACCCGCTCGACCAGCAGCGCCATCTCGTAGCCCACCTGGCCGACGTCGCAGCTGCGGGCGGCGAGCACGGCCATCGACGAGCCGTCGCTGATGGACATCAGGAACAGGTAGCCGCTGTCCATCTCGATGACCGTCTGCAGCACCCCACCGGCGCTGAACATCCGGGCCGCGCCCTCGGTCAGGCTGACCACCCCGGAGGTGATCGCCGCGAGCTGGTCCGCCCGGTCCGTCGGCAGGTCCCGGGAGGAGGCGAGCAGCAGCCCGTCCGCGGACACCGCCACCACGTGGGCGATACCCGCCACGCTGTCGGCGAAGTTGGTGAGCAGCCAACCCATGTCCTGCATCGCTGCTGGCCTGTTCATCGGCTCGTCTCCTTGGTCGAGGTGCTGTTCTGGTCCGTCCCGGCCGACCGGCCGCGCTGTACGCCGCGGTGGTAGGCCGACAACAGGCCACGTACGTCGTCCGGCGTGCGCCGGGTGCGGGCCCGGGCGCCGCGCGGTTCGATGCCGCCGGGCACCAACTGCGCCTGCGGCACCCGCTTGGGCAGCCCCGACCGGGTGGTCCCGCCGGTGGTCGGCTCGGCGGCCCGGCTCGCCCGGGACCAGCCCTCGTCGGCCGCCGTCCGCCAGGCGTCCGGGTTCGGGTCCGGCGCGGCGGCCGGCGCCGCCGTGGCCGACGCGTCCGTGGCCGACGCGTCCGTGGCCGGTGGAGTGTACGACGGCGGTGGGGCCTGGGCCGGCGTCGGCGCGGCCTGGGCCGGCGTCGGCTGGGCCGGCGTCGACATGGCCGACGTCCCGGGGGTACGGGTGGGCAGTGGCGGCGGCGCGGGAGTGGCCGCCCCCCGGCGCTGCCCGCCGGTCGCCGAGGCCGTCGGCGCGGGCGGGTCCTGGTCGAAGTTGGGCCGGGCGAAGATGGTGGTCACGTCGTCGCCATGCGAGCGGAACCAGACCGCTTCCATCTCCCTGAAGATCGGCGCCTCGGCCGGCTGCTCGCGCCGCGGGGTGATCGGCGCGGCGGGCGGCGCGAGGGGTGCGGTGGCGGCCAGGTTGGCGCCCAGCCCGCCGCCGAAGCCGCTGCCCGGGACGCCGCCGGTCGCCGCGACCGGAGGCGGGGCGGACGTCGGGGCGGACGTCGGGGCGCCGGTACCGGCTACCGGGCCGGCCGACAGCACCGGCCCCCCGTCGGCGGTCGCGCCGGGGGTGCGCCGGGGCAGCCGGTCCAGCGTGGAGCGGCCGCCGGCCGGCAGGCCGGCCTGGTCGGCGTCGAAGCCCGGCTGGGCCACCGGCGGCGGGGTGAGCGTCGGGTGGGTCGCCGGCAGGCCGCCGGCCTGCACCGTGGACGTGCTGTCCCGGAGCTGTTCCCGGGCCGGCCACGGCGCCGGCGGATCGGTGCGCCACTGGTCGGGCAGGGTGGCCGCCGCGGTCCGGCCGGCGAGCGGCTCACCGAGGCCGGCCGCGGTGAGCGGGTTCTGCTCGACCGCGAGCGGCTGGCGCGGCCGGGTGATGGCCTGGTCCCGGCTGCGCAGGCTCGGCAGCACCACCGTGGCGGCGGGCAGCGTCACCTGCGCGACGGTGCCGCCCTCGACGTTGCGGCGCAGGTCCACCCGGATGCCGTAGCGGGCGGCGAGTCGGCTCACCACGGCCAGGCCCATCAGCCGGAAGGCCGCGACGTCGACGCTCGGCGGGGCGGCCAGCCGCCGGTTGAGCGAGTCGAGCTGCTCGTCGGAGAGGCCCAGGCCCCGGTCCTCGATCTGGATCAGGACGTAGTCGCGGATCCGCCGGCCGTCGGCGACCACGATGGTGTTCGGCGGCGAGAACCGGGTGGCGTTGTCCAGCAGTTCGGCCACCAGCCGGACCACGTCGTTGACCGCGTGCGCGGCGACCGAGACGTCGCTGTCGACCGTGCCGAACTCGATCCGGTTGTAGAGCTCCACCTCGGACTGCGCGGCCCGCAGCACGTCCACCAGGAGGGCGTCGTCGCGGCGCGGCACGGCGGAGTCGGCGCCGGCCAGGACCAACAGGTTCTCGTCGTTGCGGCGCATCCGGGTGGCCAGGTGGTCCAGCTCGAAGAGCTGGGCCAGCCGCTTCGGGTCCTCCTCGCCGCGCTCGATCGCGTCCAGCTCGCCGATCATCCGGTCGACCAGCGTCTGGCTGCGCCGGGCCAGGTTCAGGAACATCGCCGAGACGCTGGTGCGCAGCGCGGCCTGTTCGGCCGCGACCCGGACCGCCTCCCGGTGGACCACGTTGAAGGCGAGCGCGACCTGGCCCACCTCGTCCCGGCTGTCCAGCTTGATCGGGTCGCGGACCTGCCGGACGATGTCGTCGACCCCGCCCTCGCCGACGCTGCCCATGGTCTGCAGCCGCTGCACCGCGTCCGGCAGGTCGTGGTTGGCCACCGAGAGGGCGCCCTCGCGCAGCCGGCGCAGCGAGTGGTTGAGCGAGCGGGCCAGCACCACCGCGAGCGTCACCGCGATCAGCAGGGTGAGCAGCACCAGCACCGACTCGATGACGGCCTGCCGGATCACCGCCGAGCGGGCCTCCTCGGCCTGGGCGAGCAGCCGGTCCTGCAGCTGGATCTCGGCCCACCGCATCAGGTCGTTGACCGCGCCGATGGCGGTGGTGGCGTCCTGGGCGGTGACCAGCGCCTGCTGCCCGACCGAGCGGGTGATGTCGGCGGTCAGCCGGTCGGCCAGCACGACCGCGTCGCCGGAGACGGTGTTGTCGACCAGGGCTCGCTGGGCCGGATCGGCGGCCAGGAAGAAGGCGAGCAGCGCCTCCTGCTGGCTGGTCTGGGTGGCCACGAACGAGGAGAACTGCTCCTCGTCGAGCTGGCCGCTGCTGAGCGCGGTGAACGCGACCGACTCCTGCTCGGCGACCGCCGCCTTGGCCCGGGCGAAGGCCGCCACCGCCCGCCGGCTGTCCGCCAGCCGCTCGTCGCCGGGCAGCTGGGCCAGCCCGTCGCCGTAGGCGACCAGGTCGGCCAGGATGACCCCGTAACGCAGCGACGCCTCGGCGACCGCCATCTGCTGCCGGTCGAGCACCTCCTGCCGGGTGCCGTCCAGCGTCTCCAGGTGACCGTCGATGGCCGCCAGCCGGTCCCGGACCGCCGCCGGCGCCTCGCCGATCCGGCCACGCTCGGCGCGGTACTCGTCGACCCGCTGCTGCGTCTGGCGCACCCGCAGGTTGTACGCGTCGGCCTGCTGCTGCGGGCTGGCCAGGAAGGCGGCCGCCGCCATCCGCTCGGCGTGCACGGCCTGGGTGAGTGCGGACACGTCGATGGAGAGCGCGGTGAGGGACCGGGCCCGGGTGGCGTCGAACGCGCCCTCGCCGACGGAGACCAGCCGTACGGTGGCGAGCGCGATCACGGCGGCGACTGGGACGACGAGGATCAGCGCGAGCTTGGACCGGATTCGGGCGTCACGAAGGCGGGGCAGGCGGCGGCGGGTGCGCGAACGGTTCTCGCCGCTTTCGGGCAGGGTCGTCGGTCCGGTGCTCACGACATCGCCTCCGTCGTTTCTCCCACGCCTGACCCGCCGACCCGTGCCTGGTGCAGCGGCCAGCGCCACGCGCGGCACGGCCGCGATTTCATCAGACGAGAAGATGTTTGGGAAGCCGCAGGCGGGCAGGAAACGGTCGGACGGCACGCACCCCGTGATCCGGTCAACTGATACCTACATTTCCCCAAGCCCCTGAACAGGGCATGTGTCTTCAGAGTGGTCAGTCGTGTCGGTAGCGTGAGCGTTTGCAAACATCTCGTGACCCCAACATGTGGGATCTGCATCCCGAAAAGCCTCCGGGTACCGCCGCTTGACCGCAGCGCGCGGCGTTGGCAAGGTTTTGCAGGCTTCGCGCACACCGTACGGCAGACCCCTACCGTCCCTCCACTGAGGACGGACAACCGGCGGTGACCGGGCAGCGCCCGCGCCGCACCTGGAGGACTGAGTTGAGCCCCATCCGCTCCGCGACCATCGCGGTGCTCGCATCGGCCGTGCTGGCCACCACGCTCACCGGCTGCCAGTTCGGCGCGGCGGAGCAGGACACGAGTCCCATCGTCATCGCCGCGGACCTCGAACTCTCCGGTGCGGCGGCGCCGGTCGGAAAGGCGTACCAGCGGGCCCTGGAACTCAAGGTGGACCAGCTGAACGCCTCCGGCGCGCTGAACGGCCGGAAGATCGAACTCAGGGTGAAGGACAACCGGTCCGACGCGAGCGAGTCGCTGCGCAACATCACCGACTTCAGCGACGATTCCCGGGTCAGCGCGATCATCATGGGCGGCTGTAACGAATGCGCGGTCGGCGCGGTCCGGACCATCAACGAAAAGCGAATTCCCACCATCGCCCTGGCCCCCGCCAGCGCGGTGGCCAGCCCGGTCGCCGAGCGCCGGTACGTGTTCAAGCTGGCCCCGAACGCCGTCGACAGCGCCGCCGCACTCGCTACCGAGCTGCGGCGCAAGGGCATCCGCAAGGTGGCGGTGCTGCACAGCGACGACACCTACGGCCGAGAAGGGCTGAAGGCACTGGATGACGAGCTCCGTGACGCCGGCATCCGGCTGGTGCGAGACGGCTCGGTACGTACCACCGATACCGAGGTGGGCCCGCAGGTGACCGCCCTGACCGCAGGCAAGCCGGACGCGGTCGTCGTGTGGACCCCGCCGGAGCAGGCGACGCTCGCCGCGACCGCGGCGCAGCAGGCCGGCTTCGACGGGTCGCTCTTCTTCGACGCGGTGGCGGCCGGCGATCTCTTCCTCGGCGCCGCGGGGCGGGCCACCGAGCGGGCCACGCTGATCTTCACCCAGACCATGGTGATCGACGACGTGATCGCCACCACCCCGGCGAAGGCGGCCCGCCGGCAGTGGTTCCAGGACTACACCGCCCGCTTCGGCGGCTACCACGGCTCCTCCTCGTTCGCCGCGGACGCCGTACAGCTCATCGCGGACGCCGAACTGCGAGCCGGCGGCGAGCCCGGCGTGGTGAACCGGGACGCGCTGCGCGACGTCCTGGAGACCGCGCAGCTCGACGGCCTCTCCGGGCCGATCCGGATGACGCCGGACAACCACTCCGGGCTGATGCCGCAGGCGCTGACGACGCTGGTCGCCCGTGCGGGCCGCTGGCGTCTGGCCGGCTAGTGGCGTCGCCAACCAGCGGGACGGCTGTCAGGGCGTGTTGATCAGCAGATGGAGAGCCACAGTTCTGGCAGCAGGGTTGCCGCTGCGAGACGCCCTGAGCAACCCGGAACTCCGTTCGAGGATCAGATTGCCACAACCCAGGGGAACAAGGCAGCATCTCGTTACGGGGTGTAAATATGTACATCCCTCACTCTAATCCATGAGGTGGGACGGCATATGCGACATGCGAAAAGAGCCGGGCGTAGGTGGGCGCGGGTTGCCGCCGCCGGCGTGGCTGCAACGGCGCTGACCGCCGGGCTGGTCAGCCCCGCACCAGCGCGGGCTTCGGCCGCCCAGGGCGTCATCTCCGGATCTGGTGCCGTGACCGACGACTTCGGCGACGAGGCCACGCTGAGCCGATACGGTTCATATCGCTACAGCACGGCTGTCGCGCTGTGGCAACGGATCCTGGTCGCCGAGGGCTACCTCGCCACCTCCGGCGTCGACTGCGACTTCGGGCCGGCCACCCAAGCCGCTACCGTGAAGTACCAGCAGCGGTACGGCCTGACGGCCGATGGTGTTGTCGGCACGCAGACTTGGAGCAAGGCGGACAACTTTCTGGTCAACGAGTACCAGACCGTAGGCTACGAGTCGATCGTGTACAAGTCGCCGAACAGGGTCGAGGAGATCTCTTTCCGTCGCGGGGGCAACGGTTACTACGAGACATTCCTGCCGGGGGGCAGGGTCTGGGCAACCGCCTGGAACACCTCCGCGTCGCCGTACTGCTGACCGACCGGAGACGAGCGGCAGCGTGGGGCGAGCCCCGGACCTTCATGGTCCGGGGCTCGTCGCTGAGCAGCTGACCCGACCTGCTGCGACGCAGGCAGCACTCTGTCGGGCAACGCGGAGAAGCGTTGCACCAGCGGCTTGCCCGGCCGTTGCGGACCGAGCTGCCCCCGGCGGGTGGCAGGGGTCGTCACCTGGCCGAGGTGGTTTCGCGGACCCAGGGCAGAGCGAGGCGTTCGACCAGGGAGAGAGCGCTGTAGAGCACGATGCTCATCGCCGCGATCAGCACGATCGCGGCCCAGGCCGTCGCCGTGTCCCCGATGCCGTTGTACTGGAGGATCTGGTAGCCCAGCCCCGGCAGGTCCGAGTAGAACTCGCCGATCACCGCGCCGATCGCGGCCAGCGGCATGGCCACCTTGAGCCCGACGAAGATCTGCGGCAACGCGGCGGGGAAGCGCACCTTGCGGAACGCCTGCCACCACGAGGCGTTCAGCGACCGGGCCAGCTCGGCCAGGTCCGCCGGGGTGGTGGTGAGCCCGGTCGCCGTGGAGAGCACGATCGGGAAGAAGCAGAGCAGGAAGACCATGGTCAGGATCGGCTTCTCGCCCCAGCCGACCGAGACCACCAACAGCGGACCGAGGGCGATCTTCGGCACCGCGTTGACCGCCACCAGCAACGGGGCGAACATCCGCTCGACCCGGCGGGAGGCGGCCAGCGTCATCCCGATCAGCACCCCGGCGACCGCCGAGAGCAGGAAGCCCACCAGCGTCATCAGGGTGGTGCGCCCCAGCGCCGGCAGCAGCACGTCGGCGGTCGAGGTCAGTGCGGTCCACACCGCCTGCGGCGGCGGCAGGGACGCCGGGTGCACCAGCTCCAGCACCGACGTGACCAGCCACCAGGCGGTCAGCGCGATCACCAGGCCGAGCAGCGGCAGGCCGACCGCCGCCGGGCGTACGTCCGGCCGGCGTCCGGCCGCGACAGCCGGCGGCGTGCCGGGCGTCGCCACCCCGGGTGCGCCGGTCGGGGCGTCGGCCCCTCGCTCCGCCCCCGCAGGGCCGGATCGGGTACCGGTCGTCTCCGTCACGGGTCCTCCTCTCCTGCCGGCCACCGCCGGCACGCGACGGGGGTGCGGCCCGCGGGTCATCCCGCTGGGTCGCACCCCCGTGGCACGGGTCGGCGTCGCCTCAGGCCTTCGGCGCGAGGTTGAAATCGATGATCTGGTCGGGGGTGAGGTTCTGCTTGAGGGAGCCGGCGCCCTGCAGGATCGCGATGCTCTTGGCGACCCGGCCGCTGTCCAGGGTGCCGAGCGCGGTGCCGGAGTTGCTGGACCGGACGTACCCGGCCATCAGCTGCAGCTCCGCGGCGGCGGCGTCGACGTTGGTCGCGTCGACGTTCTTCTTCAACAGCTCGGCCGCCTCCTTCGGGTTGGCCAGGCTGTACTCCAGGCCCTTCAGCAGGGCGGCGGTGAACCGCTTGACCATGTCCGGCTTCTCCTTGGCGATCTTCGCCGAGGTGATCAGCACGTTGCCGTAGAGGTCCTGCATCACGTTGCTGTACGGCAGCATGACGGCCTTCTTCTTGGTGACCGTCTCGATCGTCGGCTGCCCGACGACGAACTGGCCGATGCCGTCGACCTGCCCGCTGGCCAGGGTGCCCATCAGGGTCTGCGCCTCACCGTTGACCCAGGTCACCTTGCTGGCGTCCACGCCGGCCATCCGGGCGTACGTCGGGAAGAGGTTGCGGACCACGGAGCCGGGGGTGTCGGCGAGCTTCTTGCCCTCCAGGTCCTTCGGCGACGCGATGTTCTTGCCCTCGACGGTGGCGATCGCGGCCATGGTGCGCTGCTGGATCGCGGCCACCGCGACGAAGTCCTTCGCCTGGCCGTTGCCGAGCTGGAGCAGGCCGCCGGTCAGGTCGATCGGGCCGAACTGGGCCTGGCCGCCGACGATCGTCTGGATCACGGCGCCGGTGCCCTGACCCGGCTTGATCTCCACGTCGAAGCCCGCGTCCTTGAAGAACCCCTTCTCCTTCGCCACCCAGGCGTAGGAGTCGCGGCCGAAGTTGCCGAACGAGGTGAGGTAGGTCACCTTCTCCAGCGCCGCGCCCTCGGGGCCCTTGGCGTCGTCACCGGAGTCCGAGCCACCGCTGCATGCCGTGACCAGGGCCAGGGCGGTGGCCAGGGCGGCCGTGGCGACCGTACGGGTCAGCCTTCTCATCAGTGCACCATGTCCTTTCCGACCGGGGCCGGCAGGGCCACCGGAGGGGTTGTCTGGCGGGGTCGGCGGAGGGGGTGAAGCCGACACCACCGTCGTGAGGGGACTCTTCGCGCGCACAGCGTACGAGAAACAGACCTTTGTGATGCCAGGCGTACCGGGTTGCGGAACGGAAACAAACTGACGTCCACCCCGGACGGTGCGTGATGGGCACGAGCCGGATACCCTTTGCCGCGTTCCTGATCGCCCACTCAGGGGAGGCCGCCGGAGATGATCCGAGTGTCCGGGGTGTCTCGCACCTTCGACGGTCGCGGCGGCCGGGTCGAGGCGCTGCGCGGCATCGAACTTGACGTCGCCGAGGGCGAGTTCGTGGCCGTGCTCGGCCGCTCCGGCTGCGGCAAGTCCACCCTGCTGCGGCTGATCGCCGGCCTGCTCCCGGTGACCAGCGGCGAGATCACCGTGGCCGGTACGCCGATCACCCGCCCGCGCCGGGACATCGCGATGCTCTTCCAGCGGCCGGCCCTGCTCCCCTGGCGCACGGTGCTGGACAACGTCCTGCTGCCGGTGGAGATCTTCGGCTGGAAACGGGCCAGGCACCGGGAGCGGGCCCGGCAACTGCTCGACCTGGCCGGGCTGGCCGGCTTCGAGAAGCGCCTGCCGCACGAACTCTCCGGCGGCATGCAGCAGCGGGTCTCGCTGTGCCGTTCGCTGATCGGCGAACCGCGGGTGATGCTGATGGACGAGCCGTTCTCCGCGCTCGACGCGCTCACCCGGGAGGAACTCTCCGGCGAACTCCAGCGGATCCACATGGAGAGCTCGCCCACCGTCGTCTTCGTCACCCACTCGATCGACGAGGCGGTCCTGCTGGCCGACCGGGTGGTGGTGCTCAGCCCCCGCCCCGGCCGGATCCGCAGGATCGTCGAGGTGACCATCCCCCGGCCACGCACCCTGGGCCGCAACGCGCACCTGGCGGACGTCGCCCAGGTCAGCGCCGACCTGCACGAGCTGCTGATGGAGCGGGACGCGCCGGCGCCCGCCGGCGCGGAGGAACGATGAGCGAGCGCAGCGAGCGAATCAGCCAGCTCAACGGAGTGGCGTCATGAGCATGCGGGTCTGCGTCTTCACCGAGCCGCACCGCGGCGCCAGCTACGACGACCAGCTCCGCTTCGCCCGGCTGGCCGAGGCGGGCGGCTTCGAGGGCTTCTTCCGGGCCGACCACTACCAGTCGATGGGCGACGACCCGGGACTGCCCGGTCCCACCGACGCCTGGCTGACCCTGGCCGCGCTGGCCCGGGAGACCACCCGGATCCGGCTCGGCACGCTGGTCACCTCCGCCACCTTCCGGCCGCCCGGCCCGCTGGCCGTGATGGTGGCCCAGGTCGACCAGATGAGCGGCGGCCGGGTGGAGCTGGGCATCGGCGCGGGCTGGTACGAGCGGGAGCACACCTCGTACGGGATCCCGTTCCCCGCGGTGGGCGAACGGTTCGACCGGCTCGCCGAACAGCTCGAGGTGATCACCGGGCTGTGGCGCACCCCGCCCGGCGAGACGTACAGCTTCACCGGCGACCACTACCGGCTGCTGGACGCGCCCGCGCTGCCGAAGCCGGTGCAGACGCCCGGGCCGCCGGTGATCGTCGGCGGGCGCGGCCCGAAGCGCACCCCGGAACTGGCCGCCCGGTACGCGGACGAGTTCAACATGCCGTTCAAGTCCGTCGCCGAGACCGCCGAGGCGTACGAGCGGGTGCGGGAGGCCAGCGAGCGGACCGGCCGATCCGCCTCCGGGCGGCCGCCGCTGGTCCTCTCCGCCGGGATCGTGGTGGCGATCGGCCGGACCGACGCCGAGGCCCGGCGGCGGGCCGCTCCGCTGCACGTGAAGAGCGCCCTGCCGCCGGAGGACCCGGTGGTGGGCTCGCCGGCGCAGCTGGTCGACCGGATCGGCGAGTTCGCCGCCGCCGGCGCCACCCGGGTGCACCTGCGACTGATCGACTTCGCCGACCTGGACCACCTCGAGCTGATCGCCGCCGAGGTGCTCCCCCACCTGGACGGAGACCGATGACCGACGTGATCGACGAGCACGAGCTCGGGCCGGTGGGCCAGGAGATCGTGTACGAGAACGACCGGGTGCGGGTGTGGCACATCCGGCTCGAACCCGGCGAGCGCCAGCCGCTGCACCGGCACGACCACCCGTACCTGGTGGTGGCGATCCAGGGCGCGAAGAACGTGGTGCAGACGATCGACGGCACCCGGATCGACGCCGACGAGCCGACCGGCGGGGTGGTCTACCGGGACCCGGGCGCCGTCCACATGCTCACCAACGTCGGGGAGACCACCTACCTGGCCCGCCTGGTCGAACTCAAGTAGACCCGCCGCGAGCAGGGCCGGCACGCCGCACGGCGTGCCGGTGGCGATCGGGCGCACCGGACCGTAACGTGCCGGACATGGCCTTTCGGACCTGGAGCAGACTGCTGCTCACCGCGCTCGGGGTGAGCCTGCTGGCCGGCGCCGGTCAGCTCGGCCTCGCGTACGGCTTCGGCATCCTGCGGCTCACCGGCAGCTTCACCGGCGTCACCGTCAACCAGTGGCCGGCCCAGCTGGTCTGGGTCGGCTGGTGCGCGGCGAACGCCGCCGTGGTCGGTGCCGTCCTCACCGAACGGATGGCCCGGCGGGACGGTCCGCTCACCGGCACCGGGCGGCAGTTGGCCGTCGCGGCCGCCGCCGCGCTGGGCGCCACCGTGGTCGCGCCGCTGTGCATGCAGCCCGCGCGGGCCGCTGAGCTGGTCTCCGTCGACCCGGTCTGGGCGGTCGGCATCTGCGCCGTCCTCGGCGCGGTGGTGGGTGCGGGCGCCGCGCTGGCCGTACTGGTCAAGCCGCCGGTCGGCTGGAACATGGCGGCGGTCGCCGGCGTGCTCTGGCTGCTCGCGCTGCTGTCGGTCGCGCCGTCGCTCGCCGCCACCGGGCCGCTGCCGATGGTCCGGCTCGGGGTCCTCGAGCCGGCCTGGCTCGACGCCGACGCGGCGCAGCGCCTGGCGATGCTGGTCCTGCCGACGACCGCCCTGCTCGCCGGCGCGGCGACCGGGGCGGCGGCCCGCTGGCGCGGGCACCCGCCGCTGGTGGCCGGGGCCACCGGGGCGGCGGGGCCGGTGCTGGTGGCGTTCGCCTACCTGACCGCCGGTCCCGGCGACGTCGTCGACCGCTACCAGCTCGCGCCCTACTACGGCGCCCTGCTCGCGGTCGCCGCCGGCGCGCTCGGCTCGGCCGCCGCCGCGCTGGCGCGCTGGCCGCTCGGCGCGCACGCCGCCGGCACGCCGGCCCCCGGCACGCAGGCCATCGAACCGACCGACATCCTGCGACCGCTGCCCGCCGGTCCGGACCTGCCGACCGCCGGGGCGCCCGCCGAGGCCGGATCGGCGCGGACCGAGCCGGCCGCCGAACCGGCCGGCGCCGACCTGGCCGCCCGGACCACCGGCACGGACGCGATCGGCACCGTGCCCACCGCCGGCGGATCCACGGGCCGGGCCGCCCCGGCGCACTGGGACTGGCCGGCGGCCGGCCCGACCGGCGACCTGCCCCCGCGCGCCGGCGACCACCACCCGGCCGGCCGGGACACCACCGGCGCCCCGCTGACCGCCGCCGGGGTGGCGGACCGGCCACGCGGCGGCGGCACGACGGCGGCACCCGCCCCGCGGACCGCGTCGCCGGACCAGCCGGCGGAGAGCCGGGCGACCCTCGCCGAGCCGACGACGTTCCCCGCGACGCCCGGGGCGCCGGCCGGGTCCACCCGCGGCGCGGCGCGGTCCACCTCGCCCACCGAGCCCGCCCCGGCCGCGGCGACGTCGACCGTCGCCGGGACGACGGACCCCGCGGCGGCGACCGGCGGCGACCGGGCCGCGTCGGACGCGCGCCCGGAACCCGTCCCGGCGGACGACGCGGCCGAGCAGGCGAGCAGCGCCAGGAAGGCCCGGTCGTCCCGCCCCGCCGGCACCCCGGCCGCCGGCCGGACGAGCCGCCGCCCGGCCGCCTCCGGTCCGCGCGAGGAGTCGGTAGCCGCCGAGCCGGCCGACGGCGCCGCGGACGCCGCCGAACAGCCCGCCCCCCGACCCCGGCGGGCGCGCAAGGCGAAGGCCGCCACCAAGCGCGCCGACCCGCCCGCCCCGGCTGCCGCCCCGGCGACGCCCGCCACCGCTGCCGCCGGCGCTGCTGCCGAGCCAGTGGTGCCCGGCGGCACCCCGACCGGTCCGACCGCGCCCGGCAGCGTCTCGACCGGTCCGACCGCGCCCGGCAGCGCCTCGGCCCCTCCGACCGAGCCCGGCAGCATTTCGGCCCGTCCGACCGCGCCCGGCAGCGCCTCGGTCGCCCCGACCGGACCCGGCGGCGTTTCGGCCCGTCGGACCGGGCCCGGCAGCGTTTCGGCCGGCCCGGAAGCGGCCGCCGGCTCCGCAGCCACCGCCGGCCGCGATGCCCCCACCGCGGCCCGCACCCCGGGCGCCGCCCCGGCCCACGCCGGGGACACGGCCGCCACGCGCACGCCGGCCGCCGCAGCGGCCGTCCCGCCCGTGCCCACCACCGCGGACGCCAACGCTGCGCCCCCGCCCCCGATCGTGGACGCCACCGGCACACCGGCGACAGCCAAGGCTCCCGAGGTGGGTGAGCGGCACGGCGTGACGCCCGAGCCCGCCCGGCCGGTGTACAAGGCGGTGCCGGAACCCGCCACACCCACGCCCGACCGGCCGGCCGCGCCGCGCTCCACCGGGCCGGTCGCGCCGGCGTGGTCGGCGCCGCCCCGGCCCGCGCCCGCCGTCCGGGACGAGGCGACCGGACCGGCCCCGGTCGAGGAGACGCCCGAGCCCACCCGTCGGCCCCGGCACCGGGCTCCGCTGCCCGACCTGGATCGGGCCGCCAGTTGGGAGGCCCTCGCCACCGCCCGGCGCGCCGGTCCGGTGTCGCCGGCGGACGGCGCCTCGCCCGACGGATCCACCCCGGACGGAGCGGCCGACGACGCGGCCGAGACACCCGCCGACGCGGACCCGGGGTCGACGCCCGCCGGGACGGAGCAGAACGGCGGCCGGGTCCGCGGCCGGCTGGGGCTGTTCCGGCGCAACCGCGCCCGGACCGGCGAGGAGAGCCCCGACGAGGCGGACGAGGAGCCGCTGCCGGCGCAGGACGAGGAGTACGTCGACTGGGTGGCCGGGCTGGGCCGGCCCCTGGCGGACAACGAACCGGAGCAGGAGAGCGGCCGCCGCTCGCTGCGCTCCACCGGCCGCCACCACCGCGACTGACCGTTCTCCGGGTGCGGTTGTTGCTGCTCCAGCGACAACAACCGCACCCGAAGGAACGTCGCCAGCACCGCCGGGCGTCAGGCCAGCGGCAGGTAGACCCGGCCGCCGGAGGAGACGAACTCCGCGGACTTGTCCTGCATACCGCGCGCCGCATACTCCTTCAGCTCCTGGGTGATCTTCATGGAGCAGAACTTCGGCCCGCACATCGAGCAGAAGTGCGCGGTCTTCGCCGGCTCCGCCGGCAGCGTCGCGTCGTGGTACGACCGCGCCGTCTCCGGGTCCAGCGAGAGGTTGAACTGATCCTCCCAGCGGAACTCGAACCGCGCCTTGGACAGCGCGTCGTCCCAGGCCTGCGCGCCGGGGTGCCCCTTGGCCAGGTCGGCGGCGTGCGCCGCGATCTTGTACGCGATCACGCCGGCCTTCACGTCGTCCCGGTCCGGCAGCCCGAGGTGCTCCTTCGGGGTCACGTAGCAGAGCATCGCGGTGCCGAACATGCCGATCATCGCGGCGCCGATCGCCGACGTGATGTGGTCGTACGCGGGCGCGATGTCGGTGGTCAGCGGGCCGAGCGTGTAGAACGGCGCCTCGTGGCACCACTCCTGCTGGAGGTCCACGTTCTCCTTGATCTTGTGCATCGGCACGTGCCCGGGGCCCTCGATCATCACCTGCACGTCGTGCTCCCAGGCGACCTTCGTCAGCTCGCCCAGGGTGCGCAGTTCGGCGAACTGCGCCTCGTCGTTGGCGTCCGCGATCGACCCGGGCCGCAGCCCGTCGCCGAGCGAGAAGGTCACGTCGTAGCGGGCCAGGATCTCGCAGAGCTCGGCGAAGTTCGTGTAGAGGAAGTTCTCCCGGTGGTGCGCCAGGCACCAGGCGGCCATGATCGAGCCGCCCCGGGAGACGATTCCGGTCACCCGGTCGACCGCCATCGGCACGTACGGCAGCAGCACCCCGGCGTGCACGGTCATGTAGTCCACGCCCTGCTCGGCCTGCTCGACGACGGTGTCCCGGAACACCTCCCAGCTCAGCTTCACCGGGTCGCCACCGACCTTCTCCAGCGCCTGGTAGATCGGCACGGTGCCGATCGGCACCGGCGAGTTCCGGACGATCGCCTCGCGGGTCTCGTGGATCCGCTTGCCGGTCGACAGGTCCATCACCGTGTCCGCGCCCCACCGGGTCGCCCAGGTCAGCTTCTCCACCTCCTCGGCGACCGACGAGGTGACCGCCGAGGTGCCGATGTTCGCGTTCACCTTCACCAGGAACGCCTTGCCGATGATCGCCGGCTCGCACTCCGGGTGGTTGACGTTGAGCGGCAGCACCGCCCGCCCGGCCGCGATCTCGTCCCGGACGAACTCCGGCGCCATCCCCTCCCGGATCGCCACGAACTCCATCTCCGGGGTCACCACGCCGGCCCGGGCGTAGGCGAGCTGGGTGGGACGTCGGCCGTCCGCGCCCGCGAGCGGAGTGCCCGCGCCCCGCACCGGCGCGACGTCCCCGCGCTCGGCGATCCACGGTCCGCGCAGCGGCGGCAGCCCGACCGCCGGGTCGGAGCCGGGCCCGGAGGTGTCGTAGAGCCGCACCGGCGGGTTGTCACCGGTCAGCACCACCTCGGCGAACGGCACCCGGACGTCCGGCCGCGAACCCTCGACGTACACCTTGCCACGTGCCTGCATGACAGCCTCCCTGGTGATCAACCGGACCAACCGAAGTGGTCCAGCGGGCCGCGTCCCGCGCCCAACTCCCAGTCCCGCGCGCCGGTCAGCGCGCGGGTCACGTACTCCTTGGCGGTCCGCACCGCCGCCGGCACCGGATCGCCGAGGGCCAGCCGGACGGCGATGGCCGCCGAGAACGAGCACCCGGTGCCGTGGTTGTGCCGGGTGGCCACCCGGGGCGCCCGCAGCAGGGTCGTGACGCCGCCGCCGTGCAGCACGTCGACCGCCTCGCCGTCCGCGTCCACGTCGCCGCCGGTCACCACCACGTGCGCCGGGCCGCCCGCCGCGAGTGCCTCGGCCGCGGCGACCATCTCCTCGACCGTGGTCACCGGGCGTCCGGTGATGGCCGCGGCCTCCGCGCAGTTCGGCGTCACCACCTCGGCGTACGGCAGCAGCCGCTCGACGGCGGCGACCACGCCGAGCGCGTGTCCACTGGTGGCGACCAGCACCGGGTCGACGACCAGGTGCGGCAGCCGGCCGGCCCGGGCCGCGTCCGCGACCGCGTCGGCGACCGCCGGGCTGCCCAGCATCCCGGTCTTGACCGCGCGCACGGCGAAGTCGGCCAGCACGCTCTCCAACTGGTCGGCGACCGTGCGCGGGGGCAGCGGCAGGACCGCGTCGACGCCCCGGGTGTTCTGCGCGGTGACCGCGGTGAGCACGCTGGTCCCGTACGCGCCGAGGGCGGCGAAGACCTTGAGGTCGGCCTGGATGCCGGCGCCGGCGCCGGAGTCGGAGCCGGCGATGGTGAGGACGGTGGTGGGGGTCACGTCGCTCCTCGAGTGGTTGCGCTTGAGGGCTGCGGCCGACCGTGCGCGCTCGTCGTGGTTGCGGTTGGGGGCTGCGGCCGACCGTGCCGGGTGGTGGTCGCCGCTTGGAAGGCTCTGGTCAGCGTGGCGGCGGCCTTGGTGGGGTCGTCGGCGCGCATGACGGCGCCGAGGACTGCCACTCCTGCCGCGCCCGCCTTGATGCAGGCGTGTACCTGGTCGGGGGTTTCGATGCCGCCGAGGGAGAGGATCGGCACCGGGCTGCACCGGATCAGTTCGCTCAGCCGGTCGGGGTGCAGGGGTGGGCCGTAGCCGGGTTTGGTCCTGGTGGGGAAGACGGGCGAGAGGGTGGCGTAGTCCTCTGTGGTGAGTCTGGCCAGCTCGGCCCGGTCGTGGCAGGAGCGGCCGACGAGGTTGAGCGGCGGTGGCGGGTAGGGGCCGGCCGACGGCAGGTGGACGGCGTCGCCGTCGAGCGGGTCGGGGCCGGCGACGATCAGGGTGCCGCCGACCTCGGCGAGGATCGGCCGCAGTTCCGCCGCGAGCGCCGATCGTTCGGTGCGGGGCAGGTCCTTCTCCCGCAGCACCACCCACCGAACTCCGCCATCGACGGCCCTCGCCACCACCTCGACCAGCGGCCGCCGCGCCACCCGTCGATCGGTCACCACCACGACCCCGGCGGGCACCCGCGGGGTGCCCGACGAGATCTTGGAGGATTCCGGCCCCTCCAGGGGCCGTTTCCTTCCAAGATCGGCTTTGGCCTGAGTGGCGGCCGCCCCTGGAGGCGGGGTCACAGGGTGGGCCTGCCGTCGTCGGGGGTGGACGGGAGGGCGTGGAAGCGGCGGGCGATCCGGCCGGCGCCGGCGGCGAGCCGGCCGGCCTCGACCGCGTACCGCATCGCGGTGGCCATCGCCACCGGGTCGGCGGCCCGGGTCACCGCGCTGGCCAGCAGCACCGCGTCGCAGCCGAGCTCCATGGCCAGCGCCGCGTCGGAGGCGGTGCCGATGCCGGCGTCGAGGATCACCGGCACGTCCACGCTCTGCCGGATCAGCCGGATGTGGTGCGGGTTGGAGACCCCCAGGCCGGAGCCGATCGGGGCGCCGGCCGGCATGACCGCCGCGCAGCCCACGTCGGCCAGCCGGCGGGCGAGCACCGGGTCGTCGCTGGTGTACGGCAGCACGGTGAACCCGTCGGCGACCAGTTCCTCGGCGGCGCGGAGCAGTTCCAACCCGTCCGGCAGCAGGGTCCGCTCGTCGCCGATCACCTCCAGCTTGACCCAGTCGGTCTCGAACGCGTCCCGGGCCAGCCGCGCCACCTTGACCGCCTCACCGGCGGTGTAGCACCCGGCGGTGTTCGGCAGCAGCCGCACCCCGCACCGGTCGAGCAGCGCCAGCAGCCCACCGGGGGTGGTGTCCACCCGGCGCAGCGCGACGGTGACCAGCTCGGTGCCGGACGCCCGGATCGCCTGCTCCAGCACGTGCAGGTTGGCCGCGCCCCCGGTGCCGAGGATCAGCCGGGAGTTGAACGCGACGCCGCCCAGCTCGAAGGTCACCGCACTCACCCGCCCTGGGCGGCGCTGAGCACCTCGACCCGGTCGCCGTCGCGCAGCACGGTCGCCGGCCACCCGGCCCGCGGCACCACCTCGCCGTTGACCGCCACCGCCACGCCGCGCTGCTCCGGGGTGACCTCTCGCACCAGCTCGGCCACCGTGGCGCCGCCGGGCACCGTCCGCCCGGCGCCGTTCACCGTCAGTTCCACCTGTCCTCCTCCGTCGTCTGCTGGTCCGGCCGGGTGCGGGCGGACCGGCCTGGGCCGCCTGCCTCGGCCTGCGCGATCCGGTCGAGGTGCTCCGCCGGCGGGCCGCCCGGCCGCTGCGGCGCCGCCTGCCCGGGTCGGCGGGCCGGCACCGCCCGGTCCGGCCGCGGCGGCGTCGCCGGCTCGGGTGGGCGGGCCGGCCCGAACCGGTCGGGCGTGAAGGGGGCGAGCAGCGGGTCCGGCGCATCCCCGGCGGCCAGGCCGGCGATCAGATCGGCGGTGACCGGGGTGAGCACGATGCCGTGCCGGTGGTGGCCGGTGGCGGCGAGCACGTCCGGCCGGCCGGGCAGCGGGCCGAGGATCGGGGCGTTGTCCGGCGTGCCGGGGCGCAGCCCGGCCACCGCCTCCACCAGGTCGTACCCGGCCAGCTCGGGGAGCAGGTCGACGGCGGCGCGGAGCAGCCGCAGCACCGCCTCGGCGGTGACCGTGCGGTCGGCACGCTCCTCGACCGTCGCGCCGACCACCACCTCGCCGTCGGCGCGGGGCACGAGGTAGACGTGCTCGCCGTCGGCGTACCCCCGGATCACGTGTCGGAAGCCCGGCGCCTCGTCGCCGGGCGCGCGGAGCCGGAGCACCTGCCCCTTCACCGGCCGGACCGGAAGGCCGGCCAGCGCGGCGGCGCCGCAGCCGGCGGCCACCACGGTGACCCCGGCGTCCACCTCGGACAGCCGGCGCACCGCGCCGGGCACCAGCACCGCGCCGGCCGCCTCCGCGGCGGCCCGCAGCGCCGGCACCAGCAGCCGCGGGTCGACCTGGTGGTCGGTCGCGGCCAGCGCGCCGCCGCGCACCCGGGGCGCCAGCGCCGGCTCGCGGTCGCGAAGCTGCGAGGGGCGCAGCGGCGTCACCGGCAATCCGAGCCCCTGCTGGTACGCCCAGAGCCGGCCCGCCTCGGCCAGGTCGTCGGCGGTGAGCCCGACCATCAGGGTGCCCTCGGTCCGGTAGCCGATCGGCAGCCCGCTGGCCCCGGTCAGCTCGGCGGCGAACGCCGGCCAGCGCGCGGCGGACTCGCAGAGCAGCCCGGTCAGCTCGCGCTCGCCGAAGTACGCCTCGGCGACCGGGGCGAGCATCCCGGCGGCCACGGCCGACGCCCCGGACCCGGGGGCCGGGTCGTGCACGACCACCCGCAGTCCCCGCGCCGCGCACCGCCAGGCGACGGCCAACCCGATCGGCCCCGCGCCGACCACCGCCACGTCCGGCCGGCCGGCGGTCAGCACGTCAGCGCCCCGAGCAGGTCGGCGGTCGCCCGACCCGGGTCGGCGGCGCCCGACAGCGCACCGACCACCGCCACCCCGTACGCCCCGGCGGCCCGCAGCGCCGGCACGCTCGCGGCGGTGACCCCGCCGATGGCGATCACCGGCACGTCCACCGCGGCGGCGACCGCCCGCACCCCGGCCGGGCCGATCGGGTCCGGCAGGCCCTCCTTGGTGGCGGTCGGGTGGCAGGGGCCGACGCCCAGGTAGCTGGCCCCGGCGGCGACCGCTTCGGCGGCGGTGCCCGGGTCACGCGCGGTGGCGCCAAGCACGGCGGCGGAGCCGAGCACCCGGCGGGCCGCGCCGACCGGCAGGTCGTCCGCGCCGACGTGCCCGCCGCCGGCGCCCACCGCCAGTGCCACGTGCAGCCGGTCGTTGACCAGGCAGGTGGCGCCGTAGCCGGCGCAGAGCGCGACCACCCGGCGGGCCAGGTCGTACGCCTCCCGGTCGGTCGCGGAATCCTCCACCCGGACCTGCACCACCAGTTCGGCGCGGGCCACCGCGAGGGCGGCCCGGACCACGGTGAGCGGATCCCGCCCGGGTCGGGTGTCGGTGACCAGATGCAGTCGCCCAAGGGACGGCACGGCAACACTCCTCCCTGCGCCGGCATTACCCGGATCAGGTTCGACGGTCGGGGGCTCCCAGCCCCCCTCTCAGCCCGGTCAACCGGGCTCCCGTGGGTTACGTCGGTGTCACCGTACGACAGATCCGCCGGCCTGCCAAGGTGGTCCGGCCCACCCGGGGCGGCCCGCGGCCCGGGCCGGGCGGAGCCGGCCACCGCCGAGCACTTCGTACCGTCCTGTTCGGAATGTCGCCCGCCGTTGCGAAACCGTTACCGGCCGGCATCTTGCCCGATACGCATTCAGCGGGATTAATTTGTTCAGCGATTCGACAAAATGCCGGTGCGGACACCCTGGCACGGTGCCCCCGCCGGTCCACCTGGGACGGTCTTCGGCGAGCCGGCCCCCGCGATCCCTGTCCACCGCGACATAGGAGGCGGCGTGTCCCGATCTCGTCGTGCCCGCGTACCCGTCCTTGCCACCCTGCTACCCCTCGCGATCGCCGCGACCAGCCTGTTCGGCGTCCCCGCCGCGCAGGCCGCGCCCGCCGCGCCGCTGACCGCACCCGTCGCGCAGGCCGCACCGCTGGCCGCGCCGGCGCCGGCGGCCGACGAACCGTTCTCGGTGCTGGTGTTCTCGAAGACCGCCGGCTTCCGGCACGACTCCATCCCGACCGGTATCGCCGCCATCCAGCAACTCGGCGCGGCCAACGGGTTCACCGTCGACGCGACCGAGGACGGCGCCGCGTTCAGCGACGACAACCTCGCGAAGTACCGGGCGGTGATCTGGCTCTCCACCACCGGCGACGTCCTCGACGCCGAGCAGCAGGCCGCGTTCGAGCGCTACATCCGCGCCGGCGGCGGGTACGTCGGCATCCACGCCGCCTCGGACACCGAGTACAGCTGGGCCTGGTACGGCGACCTGGTCGGCGCCTACTTCGCCAGCCACCCGGCGAACCAGCAGGCCACGGTGAAGGTGGAGGACCACGCCCACCCGGCCACCGCCGGGCTGCCGGAGCGCTGGTCCCGGTTCGACGAGTGGTACAACTACCAGTCCAACCCGCGCCCCGACGTGCACGTGCTGGCCAGCCTGGACGAGACCAGCTACTCCCCCGGCGCCGGCGCGATGGGCCACGATCACCCGATCGCCTGGTGCCAGGACTTCGAGGGCGGCCGGGCCTGGTACACCGGCGGCGGGCACACCCGGGAGTCGTACGCGGAGCCGGAGTTCCTCGCCCACCTGCTCGGCGGCATCCGCACCGCCGCCGGGGTGGCCGACGCGGACTGCGGCGCCTCGCTGACCGGGAGCTTCGAGAAGGTCACGCTGGACAGCAACACCAGCAACCCGATGGAGCTGGACGTCGCCCCGGACGGTCGGGTCTTCTACGTCGAGCGCGACGGCCGGGTGCAGATCGTCAAGCCGGACACCGGCAACACGGTCACCGCCGTCGACCTGAACGTGTTCACCGGCAACGAGGACGGCCTGATCGGTATCCGGCTCGACCCGGACTTCGCCACCAACAACTGGGTCTACCTCTACTACGCCCCGAACGACGGGATCGCCCGCAACCTGCTCTCCCGGTTCACGGTGACCGGCGACACCATCGACCCGGCCAGCGAGAAGCAGGTGCTGCGGGTCGACACCCAGCGCAACACCTGCTGCCACGCCGGCGGGAGCATGGTCTTCGACCGGGCCGGCAACCTCTACCTGGCCACCGGCGACAACACCAACCCGTTCGAGTCCAACGCGTTCACGCCGATCGACGAGCGGCCGGGCCGGCAGGACTACGACGCCCAGCGCACCTCCGGCAACACCAACGACCTGCGCGGCAAGGTCATCCGGATCCACCCCGAGGACGACGGCACGTACACCGTGCCGGCCGGCAACCTCTTCGCCCCGGGCGCCGAGAAGACCCGGCCGGAGATCTACGCCATGGGCTTCCGCAACCCGTTCCGGATCGGCATCGACCCGGCCACCGACACGCTCTACGTCGCCGACTACGGGCCGGACGCCGGCGCCGCCAACCCGGACCGCGGCCCCGAGGGCACGGTCGAGTGGAACATCGTCGGCACCCCCGGCAACTACGGCTGGCCGTACTGCACCGGGGCGAACTACGCCTACAACGACTACCAGTTCCCCTCCGGCCCGAGCGGGCCGAAGTTCGACTGCGCCGCGCCGGTGAACAACTCCCCCAACAACACCGGCCTGACCAACCTGCCGCCGGCAATCCCGGCCACCGTCGACTACGACTACAGCGGCAACCCGCGCTTCCCGGAGATCGGCGGCGGCGGCGCGCCGATGGGCGGCCCGGTCTACCGGTACGACGCCGACCTGAACTCCGACCGGAAATGGCCGGCGTACTACGACGGCAAGGCGCTCTTCGGCGAGTGGAACCAGTCGAAGATGTACACGATGCAGGTGACCGCCGACGGCCGGTCGCTGGTGGACATCAACCAACTGCTCACCGGCATGAGCCTGATCCGGCCGATGGACTTCGAGTTCGGCCCGGACGGGGCGATGTACCTGATCGAGTGGGGCAGCGGCTTCGGCGGCAACAACGACAACTCGGGCGTCTACCGGGTCGACTACATCGCCGGTGACCGGGCGCCGATCGCGGTCGCCTCCGCCACGCCGACCTCCGGGCCGGCGCCGCTGACCGTGAACTTCTCCAGTGCCGGCTCCCGCGACCCGGACGGCGGCACGCTCAGCTACGCCTGGGCGTTCGGCGACGGGCAGACCTCCACCGAGGCGAACCCGACGCACACCTACGCCGCGGCGGGCAGCTACCCGGCGCAGCTCACCGTCACCAACCCCAAGGGCCGCACCGCGGTGGCGAACGTGCCGATCACCGTCGGCAACACGGCCCCGACCGTGACCATCGAGTTCCCGCCGGACGGCGGCTTCTTCGACTGGGGCGACCAGGTCCGCTACACGGTCAAGGTGACCGACCCGGAGGACGGGGAGATCGACTGCGACCGGGTCAAGCTCCAGGTGCTGCTCGGCCACGACGAGCACGCCCACCCGCTGGAGCAGCACACCGGCTGCACCGGCACCGTCCAGACGTCGCTCGCGTCCGGGCACGGCGCGGAGGCGAACGTCTTCGCCGTGTTCGAGGCGACCTACACCGACAACGGCGGCACCGGCGGCGCCGGCCCGCTCACCGGCCGGGCCATCGAGCAGCTCCAGCCGAAGCGCAAGCAGGCCGAGTTCTACACCGCCACCGGTCGGGCGCCGGTGAGCACCGGCGGCGGCGACCCCGGCGTGCAGAATGAGACCACCGGCGACACCGCGGGCGGCGCGCAGAACATCGGGTTCATCGAGGACGGCGACTGGTGGTCGCTCGCCCCGGCAGACCTGACCAACATCACCTCGATCCGGTTCCGGGTCGCCTCCGCCACCACGGGCGGCCGGCTGGAGGTCCGCGCCGGCGCGGTTGACGGGCCGCTGGTCGCCACGGCCACGGTGCCGGGTACCGGTGCGTGGCAGACGTACACGGACGTGACCGCGCCGGTGACCGGCACGGCGAGCGGCACGTTGTACTTCGTGGCCCGGCACCCGAGCGGCGGCGCGGGTTCGCTGTTCAACGTCAACTGGATGGACTTCCTCGGCCGGGGCGTCACCGAGAACGCGCCGCCGGCGCTCACCGCCACCGCCACCCCGGCGACGGGCACCGCGCCGGTCACCATCGCCTTCGACGGCACCGCCACCGACGCCGAGGGGGACACCCCGCTGACGTACGCCTGGGACTTCGGTGACGGCGGCACGGCGAGCACCCTGGACGCCAGCCACACCTACACCACGCCCGGCACCTTCACCGCCACCCTGACGGCGACGGACAGCCGGGGCGCCCGGTCGTACGTGACCGTCCCGGTGCGGGTGGACGCGCCGAACACGTCCTGCTTCGGGGCGCGCTCGGACGACTTCACCGGCACCGAGCTGGACCGGGCGCGCTGGAGCGTGGTCCGGGAGAACCAGTTGCACTCGGTCTCCGGCGGGGCGCTGCGGCTGCCCACCTCGGTCGGCGACCTCTACGGCGGGCGCAACGACGCCACCAACCTGGTGCTGCAGCCCGCGCCGGCCGGGGCCTGGCAGGCCACCACCCGGGTGACCCTGCCGGTCACCGCCAACTACCAGCAGGCCGGCCTGCTGGTCTACGGCGACGACGACAACTACGCCAAGCTGGACCTGCTCTACGGCGGCAGCCGGCGGGTGGAGTTCATCCGGGAGACCGCCGGCGCACCGCGCAACGAGGCGGGCGACAGCATCGCCGCGCCGGCCGGCGACACCCTGCACCTGCGGGTCACCAGCGACGGGACGAACCTGACCGCGGCCGTGTCGGCCGACGGGCAGACGTTCACCCCGGTCGGCCGGTCCGCCGCGCTGGCCGGGATCACCAACCCGCGGATCGGGCTGTTCGCGCTCAACGGCGGCACCGACGCGCCGGTGGTGGACGCCGCGTTCGACTGGTTCCAGGTCTCGCCAGACGAGCCGGCCGGGCCGGTCGACCCGTCGGACGAGTTCACCGGCGACGCGCTGGACAAGTGCCGGTGGGATGCGATCCTGCGGGAGGACCCGACGGGCTACCGGGTGACCGGGGGCGCGCTGCGGGTCGACGTCCCCAACGGCGACATCTACGGCTCCGGCAACTCGGGGCCGAAGAACTTCATCCTCCAGAACGCCCCGTCCGGTGACTGGACGCTGGAGACGAAGGTCGACGGCAGCCTGCTGAACGAGCAGTACCAGCAGGCCGGGCTGATCGTGCACGCCGACGACGACAACTACCTGAAGTTCGACTACATCGTCGACAACCAGCCCGGCCAGCCGGTGACCCGGCGCATCGAGTTCCGCAGCGAGATCGGCGGCGCGGTGCAGAACCCGCAGCCGGAGGCGGCCAACCTGACCGGTTCGGTGTGGCACTTGCGGCTGGCCCGCAGCGGCGACACCTTCACCGCGTCGTACTCGGCCGACGGGACGGCTTGGACGCCGTTGACGGCGCTCGCCAACAATGCCGTCGGGGCGACGCCGAAGGTGGGGCTGTTCACCCTCGGCGCCAACCAGACGGCGTCGAAGAGCGCGGCGTTCGACTACTTCCGACTCACCACCGAGGCGGCCGACCGGACCGCCCCGGTGACCGGGGCCGCCGTCTCCGGCACCCCGACCGAGGGCTGGCACACCGGCCCGGTCACCGTCACGCTGACCGCCGCCGACGAGGACGGTGGCAGTGGGCTGGCCGGCACGGCGTACCAGTTGGACGGGGCGACCGCCTGGACGGACTACACCGGCCCGGTGCAGGTCACCGGTGACGGCGAGCACGAGCTGCGGTTCCGCTCGACCGACCGGGCGGGCAACGTGGAGTCGACGAAGACCGTCGCGGTGAAGATCGACACCACCGGGCCGGTCACCTCGGCGACGTTCGCGCCGGCGAACGACGAGGGCTGGCACGACGGGACCGTCCCGGTCGTGCTCACCTCGACCGACGCCGGGTCCGGGGTGAAGACGGTGGAGTGGTCGCTGGACGGCGGCGCCTGGACGCCGTACGCGGAGCCGGTCGAGGTGACCGGCGACGGCCAGCACGAGCTGCTGTTCCGCTCGACCGACCGGGCCGGCAACGCGGAGACGCTGAAGTCGGCGGTGCTGCGCATCGACGGCACGAAGCCGACGCTGCTGGTCTCCGGGATCGCCGACGGCCAGCTCTACGGCGACAGCCAGGACGTCCGGGTGTCCTGGCAGGCGGTCGACCCGACCTCCGGCATCGCCGGCGTGGTGGGCGAGCTGGACGGCCGGCCGTACGCCAGCGGCACGCTGCAGGCCATGTACGAGCTGCCGCTCGGCCTGCACGAGCTGACCGTCACCGCGACCGACAAGGCGGGCAACCAGACCACCTCGGAGGTCCGGTTCTTCGTCACCACCTCGTTCCGGGACATGCAGAACCTGCTGGACCGGTTCAAGGCGACCGGGCGGCTCTCGACCAAGGCGCACAAGCAGCTGTCGGCGAAGCTCGGTGAGGCCCGGACGGCCGAGGCGGCCGGCCGGGACGACCGGGCGATCAAGGCGCTGACCGCCTTCCGGGCGCTCGCGGCCGACGCCACGCTGGTGGCCGAGGCGGAGATCCGGGACACTCTGGTCCGGGACGCCGACGCCATGATCGTCCGGCTCGGCGGCACGGCCAGCCGGGCGGGCCTGCGGGCGAACGACGGCGAACCGGTCGACGGCGCCGGCCGGCTCGGCGGCGATCCCACCCGGATCGCCCCCGGCCGCCGGCTCTGATCCGCGGGGCCCCTTCCCGCCGCTCCGGTGGCGGGAAGGGGCCCTCCCGCATCCGCAGTGAGGAGACGTCCGTGACGCGTACCTGGAAGGCGCTCGCCACCGTGTTCGTCGGGCTGGCCCTGGCCCTCCTGTCCGCGGCGCCGGCCGCGGCGCACACCGGGAAGCTCAGGCTGACCGTGGCCGGGGACGGGGCCGAGGGGGTCACCGTCCAGGCCACGTACGCCGACGGGCACCGGCTGGACAAGGTGGTCCGGTTGACGCTCACCGCCACCGGGCCGGACGGGCGGAAGGTCGGTCCCCTGCAACTGGAACCGGCGGCCGAGGGGCAAGGCTTCTATGTCAGCGGCCCGATCCTCTCCGCCGGCCGCTGGCGGGTCACGGTGAGCGCCCCGGCCCCGCACCGGGGCCAGGCCACCGCCGAGCTGCAGTCCCGCGCCGCCCAGTCGCCCCCGCCGGCCCCGGCGCCCGTCGCGGTGACCGGGCCGGCGGCCGACACCGCCGGGCGCGGGGCGGACGCCGGGTGGTGGCCGGTCGCTATGGCCGGCCTCGTGCTCGCCGCCGTGGCGGTGGCGATGGCGGTGCTGCTCAGCCGCCGCCGGACCAAGGCAGGGTGAGCGGTCTCGTCGCAGGGTCAGAGGATGGCGCGCAGGGCGTCCAGGTCCTCGTCGGAGGGCTGCCACGAGCCCGCGGCGGCGTTCGCGCGGACCTGCTCCGGCGTGGTCGCGCCGGCGATCACCGAGGTCACCGCCGGCTGGGCCGCCAGCCCGCCGATGGCCACCTGGAGCATGCTGAGCCCGCGCTCGTCCGCATACCGGCCGATCGCCTCGATGGTGTCCCAGTCGGCGGCGGCGAGGCGCTGCGCGTACCGGCCGCCGCCGGAGAGCCGGCTGCCGGGCGGCGGGGCCTGGTTCCGCTGGTACTTGCCGGTGAGCAGCCCGTTGGCCAGCGGGAAGAACGGCAGCAGCCCGAGGCCGAACCGCTCGCAGGCCGGCACCACCTCGGTCTCCACCGAGCGCTCCAGCAGGCTGTAGTGGTTCTGCGCGCTGATGAACCGGGTCCGGCCGGCGGACGAGGCCACCCAGTCGGCGTCCGCGATCTGCCAGCCGGCGAAGTTGGAGTTGCCCAGGTAGCGCACCTTGCCCGCGCGGACCAGGTCGTCCAGCGCGGCGAGGGTCTCGTCGATCGGGGTGCCCGGGTCGGGCTCGTGCATCTGGTACAGGTCGATGTGGTCGGTGCCGAGTCGGCGCAGCGACGCCTCCACCGCCCGCGCGATGTAGCGGCGCGCGCCCCGGGCGCCGAAGTCCGGCCCGTTCATGCCGTGCATGTCCATGCCGAACTTGGTGGCCACCACCACGTCGTCCCGGCGGCCCTTGAGCGCCTGACCCAGCAGTTCCTCCGAGCCGCCCTGCGGCTCGCCGTAGATGTCGGCGGTGTCGAAGAAGTTGATCCCGGCGTCCAGCGCGGCGTCGACCACCGCCCGGGTGCCGTCGAGGTCGAGCTTGCGGCCGAAGTTGTTGCAGCCGATGCCGACGACGGACACCACGAGCCCGGAGTCGCCCAGCCGGCGGTAGGTCATCTCAGTCACGAGATCAACCCTATGCCGGCCGGGCGTTCCGCCGCCTGGCGGACGGCTCAGCCGACGTCCCAGACCGGCTCGGTGGTCTCCACCACCTCGCCGTCGCCGCGGAAGAGCACGAACCGGTCGAAGGAGCGGGTGAACCACCGGTCGTGGGTCACCGCGACCACCGTGCCCTCGAACGCGGCCAGCCCGGCCTCCAGCGCCTCCGCGCTGGCCAGGTCCAGGTTGTCGGTGGGCTCGTCGAGCAGCAGCAGGGTCGCCCCGGAGAGCTCCAGCAGCAGCACCAGGAAGCGCGCCTGCTGGCCGCCGGAGAGGGTGCCGAACCGCTGGTCGCCCTGCCCGGCCAGCTCGTACCGGGACAGCGCCGCCATCGCCGCGTGCCGGTCCATGCCGGCCCGGTGCTCGTCGCCCCGCCAGAGGATCTCCACCAGGGTCTTGGCCATCAGCTCCGGCCGGTCGTGGGTCTGCGAGAAGTGGCCGGGCCGCACCCGCGCGCCCAGCCGGGCGACCCCGTCGTGCACGACCGGCGCGAGCGCCGCGGCGCCGTCGACCGGGCCGTTGGCCGGGTCCGGGTCGGTGCCGCCCCGGGCCAGCAGCCGCAGGAAGTGCGACTTGCCGGTGCCGTTCGCGCCGAGCACCGCGACCCGGTCGCCGTACCAGATCTCCAGGTCGAACGGGTAGGTCAGGCCGTCGAGCTCCAGCTTGTCGCAGATCACCGAGCGCTTGCCGGTCCGCCCGCCGGTCAGCCGCATCCGGATGTCCTGGTCCTTCGGCGGTACGGGCGGCGGCCCGGCCTCCTCGAACTTGCGCAGCCGGGTCTGCGCGGCCTGGTAGCGCGAGGCCATCCCGTCGTTGTACGCGGCCTTCTGCTTGTACATCAGCACCAGGTCCTTCAGCTTCTGGTGCTCCTCGTCCCAGCGCCGGCGCAGCTCGTCCAGCCGGGCGTGCCGGGCCACCCGGGCCTCGTGCCAGCTCGCGAAGCCGCCCGGGTGCACCCAGGCGCTGCCGCCCTCTACCGCGATCACCCGGTCGGCGGTGTGCGCGAGCAGCTCCCGGTCGTGCGAGACGTAGAGCACGGACTTGGCCGACTCGCGCAGCCGGGCCTCCAGCCAGCGCTTGCCGGGCACGTCGAGGAAGTTGTCCGGCTCGTCGAGGAGCAGCACCTCGTCGGGGCCGCGCAGCAGCAGTTCCAGCGCGAAACGCTTCTGCTGGCCGCCGGAGAGGGTCCGTACCGGGCGCTCCCGGGCGGTCTCCCAGGGCAGGTCCAGCACGATGGTGGCGACGGTGTCGAAGAGCACCTCGGCGTCGTACCCGCCGGCCTCCCCCCAGACGGCGAGGGCGTCCGCGTACGCCAGCTGCGCCTTGCCGGCGGCGGTGCTGTACTTGCCGCGCACCTCGGCCGCCCGCATCGCCGCCTCGGTCTCGGCCAGCCGGCGCCCGGCGTCGCGCAGGGCCGGCGGGGCGAGCGACAGCGCCAGGTCGGCGAGCGTCGACTCGTCGCCGATCATCCCGATGAACTGGCGCATCACGCCCAGCCCTCCGGTACGCGCGATCGCGCCGGTCTTCACCGGCAGGTCGCCCGCGACCATCCGCAGCAGCGTGGTCTTGCCGGCGCCGTTCGGCCCGACCAGTGCCACCTTGGCGCCCTCACCGACCCGGAACGAGACGTCGGTGAAGAGCTCCCGGCCGTCGGGAAGGATGTGCCCGACCGCTGCCACGTCCACGTATCCCACGCGGGCATCCTGCCCGAGGGGCGGGCGCGGGCGACACTCGATTACCGGGTGACCCGGAGCACCCGGTAGCCCTTCTGGCTGGCGCGCCGCTCGACCTGCCAGCCCTGCTCGACCAGCCAGCGGTGCAGCGAGTCGCCGCCGAGGTTCCGTGCGACGACCAGCCAGGCGGTCCCGTCCGGGGCGAGCCGGGGCAGCCAGCGCCGCAGCACCTCGTGCAGCTCCGCCTTGCCGATATGGATCGGCGGGTTGGACCAGATCTGGGCGAAGTTGAGGTCGGCAGGCACGTCGTCCGGCGCGGCCACCCGGACCCGGTCGGCGGCCCCGACCCGGGCGGCGTTGGCCGCGGTGAGGTCGCGGGCCCGCTGGTTGACGTCGACCGCCCAGACGGTGGCGGCCGGCGCGCTGGTGGCCAGTACGCAGGTGATCGGCCCGAAGCCGCAACCCACGTCGAGCAGCGGGCCCGCGGCGTCGCCCGCCGGCAGGTCGGCCTTGCGCAGCAGCACCGCCGTGCCGGGATCGAGCCGGGCGGCGGAGAAGACACCACTGGCCGAGGCGAGGGTGTAGTCGCGCCCGGCGACGGAGAACTCGACCTCGCGCGGCTGGGCGGGGGTCGTGGGTTCAGCGGTGAAGTAGTGGTCGCCGGTCACGCCGGCAATTCTCGCACCGCCGTCACCCGGCGCCGGCCGGGGCCGCCGGGCGTCGGCGAAGCACGCGGTCGGCACGACACGAAACGCCCCGCGTCACAATTTCCCATTATTATCCCCTAAAGGGACAATGCCTCCTACTCTGGGCGGCATGGTGTATCGGTACGAGTCCGATGAGGACGCATACGTTGAGTACCCGGAGCCCGGGTCCGACCGGTCGGTGCTCGGCGCCGGTCCGCCACCTCCGGCCGGGCCTTCCCCATCCCGCTTCCCGACCCCGTCGCTGCCGCGAGCCACCCGGATGGCGCCGCCTCCCGAGCCGGTGTCGCCCCGCGACCCGGTGCCGGCGGTCGAACCGCCCCGCGCCGAGACGTACGCCCCGGCGGCACCGGTCGACCCGCCCGGCGGCTACGCCCCGGCCCCGCCGGTCGACCCGCCCGGCGGCTTCACCCCGGCCGCACCGGTCGACCCGCCCGGCAGCTACGCCCCGGCCCCGCCGGTCGACCCGCCCGGCAGCTACGCCCAGTCCCAGCCGGCCGAGCCGCCCCGGGCCCGACGCGGCGGCGGTCGCATGTGGCAGGTGCTGATCGGGGGCGCCGCCGTCCTGGTGCTGCTCGCCCTCTGCGGCCTCGGCGCCGCCGCCCTGCTGATGGACCGCACCGGCGGTGACCCGCAGCCCGAGGCGAGCAACCAGCCCGGCGTCGCCCAGTCCGCCGCACCCGAGGCCGACCACCTCGACTCCCGGGACACCGACCAGGCCCCGCTGACCGCCAAGGAGCTCTTCCCGGGCAAGCAGCTCGTGCTCGGCGAGGGGCAGCCCGCCTACCAGGTGCTGAAGACCCACTCCAGCGCCAGCTGCGCGGTGGCGGCCACCGACGAGATCGCCGACCTGCTGGTCCGGCTCGGGTGCAGCCAGGTGGTCCGGGCGACGCTGCGGACGCCCGACGGCGACCACCTGGTCACCACCGGCCTGTTCAACCTGACCGACCGGGCCAGCGCCGAGCGGGCCCGGGACCAGATCCGGCAGATGCTCGACGAGCAGCAGGGCCGGTTCCGTGGCATGGCCGCCGATGCGGGCACCGAGGCCATGGCCAGCGCCCCGGCCCGGGTGGGCTGGCAGGTACGCGGCCACTACCTCGCCTACGCGGTGGTGGCCCGGGCCGACGGCGAGGCCATCAGGTCCGGCGACACTGCGGTCCGCGAGATCCTCTTCGACGTGATCGAGCTGCACCTGAACCAGGGCGTCCTGGAACGGCGCGCCGACGGCGGCGTGGCCGGCCAGCCGACCGCGGGTGGGACCGACGACGGAACCGGGGCCGACAACGGCGCCGGTCAGGACGAACTGCCGGGCGACTGACCGGGTGGACCCGACGAGACACGGGTGCGCGGCCACCGGTCGCGCACCCGTGGCCTGTCCGGGGGGTCAGGACTCGGTGGGCATCCGCAGCCGGCGGGTCAGCTCGGCGCGGCGGGCGTACTCGGCCGGGTCGTCCGGGTATCCGACCGCCACCAGGGTGAGCCCGTGCGCCGGCGCCACGGTCACCTCGCTGGACCGCTCCCGTCGGGTCAGCAGACCGGCGGGCCAGTCGACCGGCCGGCGGCCGTCCCCCGCCACCAGCATCGCGCCGACCAGGCTGCGCACCATCGCCTGACAGAACGCGTCCGCCTGTATGGTGGCCACCAGCACGCCGTCCGGGTCGCGCCGCCAGTCCAGCCGGGTCACCTCGCGCAGCGTGGTGGCGTTCTCCTTGCGCCGGCAGTACGCGGCGAAGTCGTGTTCCCCCACCAGCCCGGCCGCCGCGGCGTTCAGCGCGGCCAGGTCCAGGTGCTTCGGCCAGGCCAGGATCTCGTGCCGGCGCAGCGGCTCGGCGCCGTGCGGGGCGTCGGTGACCCGGTACTCGTAGCGGCGGAAGGTGGCCGAGAACCGGGCGTCGAAGTCCGCCGGCACCTCGGTCATCGCGCGTACCCGCACGTCGGTGGGGAGCAGCCGGGCCAGCCGGCGCAGCAGCGTGCCCTCGCGCTCCCGCCAGACCGCGGTGGGCAGGTCGAGGTGGCAGACCTGGCCGGTGGCGTGCACCCCGGCGTCGGTCCGGCCGGCCACGGTCAGCCCGGTCGCGACGCCCGCGCCGAGCACGAGGTCGAGGGTCTGCACGAGCACCCCGGCGACCGTACGACGGGTCGGCTGGGCGGCCCAGCCGGAGAAGTCGGTGCCGTCGTACGCGACGTCCAACCGCAGCCGGGTGCGCTCGTCCACTCGTACCTCCCCCTCACGGGTCGGGCCCGGCACCCCGTGAGGGATGCCGGGCCCGACGGTGGCCCTGGATCAGGCCTTGTCGTTCTCGCCGGCCTCGTCGCTGTCCTCGCGAGCGGCCGCGGTGTCACCGGACGCCGACACCGGCGCCTCGGCGTCCTGGTCGCCCGAGTTGTTCGCCTGCGGGGTCTCCTCCGCCGGCGCGAGCGCCTCGACCTTGTCCTGCTGCGCGGCCTTGCGGGCGGCCGCCTTCTTGTTCGCCTTCGGCTCGGCGACCTGCAGCTCCTCGACCAGCTCGATGATCGCCATCGGAGCGGCGTCACCCTTGCGCGGACCGGTCTTCACGATCCGGGTGTAACCGCCGTTGCGGTTGGCGTACCGCGGCGCGATCTGGTCGAACAGGGCGTAGACCACGTCCTTGTCCTTGACGACGCCCAGCACCCGCCGGCGGGACGCCAGGTCGCCGCGCTTGGCCTTGGTGATGAGCTGCTCGGCCAGCGGACGCAGCCGCCGGGCCTTCGTCTCGGTGGTCTGGATCTTGCCGTGCTGGAACAGCGCGGTGGCCAGGTTGGCCAGCATCAGCCGCTCGTGCGCGGGGCTGCCGCCGAGGCGGGGGCCCTTGGTGGGCGTGGGCATGCTTGGTGCTCCTCAGGTGTGGCGGCAGCGCGGACTAGAGCTGCTCGGTCTCGCGGTAGTCGTCGGTGTCGTAGTCGGCCTCGCCGAAGGCGTCCACGACGTGCGCCGGATCGAAGTTCGGAGCCGAGTCCTTCAGCCCCAGCCCCATCCCGGCGAGCTTCATCTTGACCTCGTCGATCGACTTCTGGCCGAAGTTGCGGATGTCGAGGAGGTCGGCCTCGGTACGCCCGATGAGCTCACCAACGGTGTTGATGCCCTCGCGCTTGAGGCAGTTGTAGGAGCGGACGGTGAGGTCCAGCTCCTCGATCGGCAGGGCCAGGTCCGCCGCCAGCTGGGCGTCCTGCGGGGACGGCCCGATGTCGATACCCTCGGCGGTCTCGTCCAGCTCCCGGGCCAGCCCGAAGAGCTCCACCAGCGTCGAACCGGCGGAGGCCAGCGCGGTACGCGGACCCATCGACGGCTTGGTCTCGACGTCGATGATCAGCCGGTCGAAGTCGGTCCGCTGCTCGACACGGGTGGCCTCGACCCGGTAGGTGACCTTCAGCACCGGCGAGTAGATCGAGTCGACCGGGATCCGGCCGATCTCGGCGCCGGCCTGCTTGTTCTGCGCCGCCGTGACGTAGCCCCGGCCCCGCTCGACGGTCAGCTCCATGTCGAGCCGGCCCTTGCCGTTCAGGGTGGCGAGCTTCAGGTCCGGGTTGTGCACCGAGACGCCGGCCGGCGGCTGGATGTCACCCGCGGTCACGTCGCCCGGGCCCTGCTTGCGCAGGTACATGCTGACCGGCTCGTCGTGCTCGGAGCTGACGCAGAGCTCCTTGATGTTCATGACGAGCTCGACCACGTCCTCCTTGACCCCGGGGATCGTGGTGAACTCGTGCAGCACCCCGTCGATCTTGATCGAGGTGACCGCCGCACCCGGGATGGACGACAGCAGCGTACGCCGCAGCGAGTTGCCCAGGGTGTAGCCGAAGCCCGGCTCCAGCGGCTCGATGGTGAACCGGGAGCGGGTGTCGTTGATCGACTCTTCGGAAAGAGACGGTCGCTGGCTGATGAGCATGTCTTCTCTTCTCTTCCGGGGCGCCCGCTATATGACGCCCACGACACAAACTGTTCCGGTGGCCCGCCCCGGAGGGCGGGCCACCGCAACGAGCCCTTACTTGGAGTAGAGCTCGACGATCAGCTGCTCCTGGACCTGGGTGTCGATCACCTGGCGGGACGGGAGCGAGTGCACGAGGATCTTCATCTGGCTCGGGATGGCCTCCAGCCACGCCGGAACCGACCGCGAACCGGCCTGAGCCTGCGCCACCACGAACGGGGTGAGCTCCTTGCTCTTGCCCCGGACCTCGATGATGTCGTGCTCCTTGACGCGGTACGACGGGATGTCGACCTTCTTGCCGTTCACCGTGAAGTGGCCGTGCTTGACCAGCTGGCGGGCCTGGTCACGGGAGCTGGCGTAGCCGGCCCGGTAGACCACGTTGTCCAGCCGCGACTCGAGGATCTGCAGGAGAACCTCGCCGGTCTTGGCCTTCTTGCCCACGGCCTCTTCGTAGTAACCGCGGAACTGCTTCTCCAGCACGCCGTAGACACGACGGGCCTTCTGCTTCTCACGGAGCTGGAGCAGGTACTCCGTCTCCTTCGTGCGGCCGCGGCCGTGCTGCCCGGGCGGGAACGGCCGGGACTCGAACGGGCACTTCGGGCCATCGCACTTGCTGCCCTTGAGGAACAGCTTCATCTTCTCCCGCCGGCAACGGCGGCAGTCAGCACCGGTGTAACGAGCCATCTCTCTCTAACCTCTCAGACCCGGCGACGCTTCGGCGGACGGCAACCGTTGTGCGGCTGCGGGGTGACGTCGGCGATCTGACCGACCTCGAGCCCGGCTGCCTGCAGCGAACGGATGGCGGTCTCCCGGCCGGAGCCGGGGCCCTTGACGAACACGTCGACCTTGCGCATGCCGTGCTCCATCGCCCGACGCGCGGCGGCCTCGGCGGCCAGCTGCGCGGCGAACGGGGTCGACTTGCGGGAGCCCTTGAAGCCCACCTGGCCCGAGGAGGCCCAGGAGATGACCGCACCGGTCGGGTCGGTGATCGACACGATGGTGTTGTTGAAGGTGCTCTTGATGTGCGCCTGCCCGTGGGCGACGTTCTTGCGTTCCTTGCGCCGGACCTTCTTGACGGCGGCTCCGGCACGAGCCTTCGGTGGCATAAGTCTGTGCGCTCCTAGTTACTTCTTGCCGGGCTTCTTCTTGCCGGCGACGGTCCGCTTCGGGCCCTTGCGGGTCCGCGCGTTGGTCTTGGTCCGCTGGCCACGCACGGGCAGGCCCCGGCGGTGCCGGATGCCGGCGTAGCAGCCGATCTCGACCTTGCGGCGGATGTCAGCGGCGACCTCGCGGCGCAGGTCGCCTTCAACCTTGTAGTTGCCCTCGATGTGATTGCGGAGCTGGACCAGCTCCTCGTCAGTGAGGTCCCGAACGCGCTTGTCCGGCGAGATGCCGGTGGCGGCGAGCGTCTCCAGGGCGCGGGTGCGACCCACGCCGAAGATGTAGGTGAGCGCGATCTCCATCCGCTTCTCGCGGGGAAGGTCGACGCCGACTAGACGTGCCATGTGCGGGCGTACTCCTCGTGGTGTTGTGCGGAGGTGTGGACCCGTCCCACCCCGCTACCGACCATCCCGTCCTTCCGGCGCTTTCCGCGCCGGCGACCGGGTCGGTCGCTGCCCGAGCGGGCCCCGGCCTCCGACCGGGGGTCAACCACGAGGGAGTACGCGCTGCGTACCGCTCGCGGCTGGGACGAGCTAGGTGATGTGTTGTCTGGATCTGCGGCCCGGACCGATCCGACCGGCCGTGTCACGACCGGTGGGACTGGTTCAGCCCTGGCGCTGCTTGTGGCGCGGGTCGGTGCAGATGACCATGACCCGGCCGTGCCGGCGGATCACCCGGCACTTGTTGCAGATCCTCTTGACGCTCGGCTTGACCTTCACGGTTGCCTTACTTCCCATCTGGCCCGGACTCGCGACGAGGCGCGACCCGGACGTCGAAGACGGACACGGGACGTTCCGGCCGTCGTCAGGCTTACTTGTAGCGGTAGACGATGCGCCCGCGGGTCAGGTCGTACGGCGAGAGTTCGACGACGACCCGGTCCTCCGGCAGGATGCGGATGTAGTGCTGCCGCATCTTGCCGCTGATGTGAGCCAGCACCTTGTGACCGTTCGCGAGCTCCACCCGGAACATGGCGTTCGGCAGGGGCTCGATGACCCGACCCTCGATCTCAATGGCTCCGTCTTTTTTCGGCATGTCCTCCGCTGTCCTGACGTCGGTTGCTCCGGACGGCCCACAACGTCTTACACGGGTGACTGACCATGATCAGAAAGCCCGCGCCAGCCGCGGCTCCGAGTCCCACCGAAGCGCTAGGTGGGCATGCCGGAGTGGACGCTGTGCGCCGATCAGTCAGTGTACGCCCGCCCGCGCGCCGTCGCCAAACCGGCCACCAGCGGATTCACCGTACCGGGCGAAACCGGCATCAAGCCGACGAGGCGAGCCGGTTCGGGCCCAGGCTCTCGCCCGCCCGGGCCCGGCCGCTCCGGGTCCCTGGTCCGCTCCGGGCCCCGATCCGCTCCGGGCGCCGGGCCGCTACGCGTCCGGACCGCCGGTCTCCAGCGCCCGCCGCCGGGCCCGCTTCGCCAGCTTCCGCCGGCGCCGGCGCTCCCGCTCGGCCGTCCACCGCTGCGGCTCGCCCCCGACCCCCCCGGTGACGGTACGCACCAGCAGCACCGCGCCCCACGGCCCGGCCACCCAGCCGGGCCAGAAGTAGAGCAGGTCCCGGGCGAACAGGGACGTCACCGCCCAGATCGCCACGACGATCGGCACCACCTGGAGGTACGGCAGCCAGACCTCGGCCAGCCAGCGGGCGGTCGCCGGCCGGGCGGCGACCGGTCCGGTCGGCGCGGAGGTGGCGTCGGGCTCCGCGAGCGCGTACGCGACCGGCGGCGCGACCGGCGGCGCGACCGCCGGCAGATCCGTCACCAGCGCGTCCAGTTCCGCGTACGTCCGGGCGGCGTACGCCCGCTGTAACCGCTCGTCGTACTCGTACAGGCTCAGCCGGCCCTCGTTGAGCGCCACCCGCAACCGGTCGGCCACCGCCTCGCGGTCGGCGTCGGCGGCCCGCATCCCCTCGCGCCCCTCCATGCCCGCAAGCATGCCACCACCCCACCACCACCAACTCCCCGACAACCCACCCCGATCCGACCCGCCGGTCCCAGCAGCCGTGATCATGGACTTCGCGTCACGATTGACCGGTCCGGTGACGCCAAGTCCATGATCAACGGACTGGGACGGGCCGGGGCTGGGCGGTTTGGTGGGATTGGGCTGAGCCGAGGCTCGGCTCGGCCGGGCCGAGGGCCGGGCTGGGCCGGGCGCAGGGGGCTGGGCTGGGGCAGCCGGGACCGCTCCACCTGGAGCGAGTACCCAGCGGAGCGGGCGGGGCGTCGACCTCAGCGGCGCAACGGCTGGGCCGGGGCGAGGGCTGGGCTGAGCTGGGGAGGTCAGGGGGCTGGGGAGCCGGCGGGTTGCCGGGCGGTGACCAGGTCGCCCAGGCGGGCACGGCCGCCGTCCTCGGCGGTCAGCACCCACACCCCGTCGGGGAGCAGCGCCATGGTGTGCTCGACGTGCGCCGCGACCGACCTGTCCCGGGTCACCACGGTCCAGCCGTCGGCCAGCTCCGTCGTCCGGGGCGAGCCCATGGTGATCATCGGCTCGATCGCCAGCGCTAGGCCGGGCACCAGGCGCGGTCCCTTGCCCGGCCGCCCGTGGTTGAGCACGTGCGGGTCCTGGTGCATCTCGGTGCCGATGCCGTGCCCGCCGTAGCCGTCGACGATGCCGTACCGGCCACCCCGGCGGACCGCGTCCTCCACGGCGTGCGAGATGTCGGTCAGCCGGCCCCTGCCGCTGGCCGCACCGCGCGCCGCCACGGCGATCCCGGCCCACATGGCGTCCTCGGCCACCTTGGCCATCCGCAGCAGGGCCGGGTCGACCTCGCCCACGCCGACCGTGATGGCGGCGTCGCCGTGCCAGCCGTTCAGCACCGCACCGCAGTCGATCGAGATCAGGTCGCCCTCGCGGAGCACCTGCTCGGGTGCCGGGATCGCGTGCACCACCTGTTCGTTGACCGAGGAGCAGATGGACGCCGGAAAGCCGTGGTAGCCCTTGAACGAGGGGACGGCCCCGGCCTCGCGGATGGTCGACTCGGCGATCGCGTCCAGGTCGGCGGTGCTGACCCCGGGGGCGACCGCCTCCCGCATCCGGCGCAGCGCCTCGGCGACCACCAGACCGGCGGCGCGCATCTTTTCGATCTGTTCGGGGGTCTTCAGCTGGATGTCCAGCTGGGGACGACGCATGGAGCCGTTACCTTTCGTTGCCGAACAGCAGGGCAGGCCGGGCGTACCCCGCTGTTCGCACTCTATCCGCCGTGGGCGGGACGTCAGCCGCCGTACGAGCGCAGGGCGTCGATGGCGCGGACGGTGACGTCCTCCACCGGGCCGGTGGCGTCGATGCCGACGAGCTTGCCCTGGGCGCCGTAGTAGTCGACCAGCGGCGCGGTCTTCTCCGCGTACTCCCGCAGCCGGGCGGCGATGGTCTCCGGCTTGTCGTCGTCACGCTGGAACAGCTCGGCGCCGCAGCGGTCGCAGATGCCGTCCCGGGTGGTCGGGTCGAACTCGACGTGCCAGATCTTGCCGCAGCCCCGGCAGGTCCGCCGGCCGGAGAGCCGGCGGATCACCTCGTCGTCGTCGACGACCAGTTCCAGCACCAGGTCGAGCGCGGTGCCCAGGTCGGCCAGGAGCTTGTCGAGCGCGGCGGCCTGCGGGGTCGTCCGGGGAAAGCCGTCGAGCAGGAAGCCCTCGCTGGCGTCCGGCTCGGCGAGCCGGTCCCGGACCATGTTGATGGTGACCTCGTCCGGCACGAGCTTGCCAGCGTCCATGTAGCGCTTCGCCTCGACGCCGAGCGGGGTCCCCTGCGACACGTTGGCCCGGAAGATGTCCCCGGTCGAGATCTTCGGCACCGAGAGGTGCGCGGCGATGAACTCGGCCTGCGTGCCCTTGCCCGCGCCCGGCGGGCCAACCAGAACGAGTCTCATCTACCGCAGGAACCCTTCGTAGTTCCGCTGCATGAGTTGGCTCTCGATCTGCTTGGTGGTCTCCAGACCGACGCCGACCATGATCAGCACAGCGGTACCGCCGAACGGGAAGTTCAAGTACTGCTGCTTGTCCAGCCAGATGAAGAAGAAGTTCGGCAGGATCGAGATGACGCCCAGGTAGAGCGCGCCCGGCAGGGTGATCCGGCTGAGGATGAAGTCCAGGTAGTCGGCGGTCGGCTTGCCGGGACGGATGCCCGGCACGAAGCCGCCGTACTTCTTCATGTTGTCCGCGACCTCGGTCGGGTTGAACGTGATCGAGACGTAGAAGTACGTGAAGAAGATGATCAGCAGGAAGTAGACCGCGATGTAGATCGGGCTGGTCGGGTCGACCAGGTTGTTCTGGATCCACGCCTGGGTCTTGCCCGGGTTGGTCTGGTCGAAGAACTGCAGCGCCAGCTGCGGCAGGTAGAGCAGCGACGAACCGAAGATGACCGGGATGACGCCCGCCTGGTTGACCTTCAGCGGGATGTAGGTCGAGGTGCCGCCGTACATCCGCCGGCCGATCATCCGCTTGGCGTACTGGACCGGGATCCGGCGCTGCGCCTGCTCGATGAAGGTGACCGCGGTGATGACCACCAGAACCAGCGCGATGACCAGGAAGAACTTCCACCAGCCCTGGCTCTGCTTGATCTGCCAGCCCTCGCTGGGGAGCCGGGCGGCGATCGAGGTGAAGATCAGCACGGACATGCCGTTGCCCACGCCGCGGTCGGTGATCAGCTCGCCGAGCCACATGACCACGCCGGTGCCGGCGGTCATCGTCATGACCAGGATGGTCAGGGTCAGCCAGTCCGGGATGCCGGTGCCCACGGGGATGATCGGGAACTGGTCGCACTGGTTGTTGAACAGCTGCCCGGAGCGGGCCAGCGCGACGAACGCCGAGGCCTGCAGGACGCCGAGGCCCAGGGTCAGGTAGCGGGTGTACTGGGTGATCTTCGCCTGGCCGGCCTGGCCCTCCTTGCGGAGCTGCTCCAGCCGCGGGATCACCACGGTCAGCAGCTGCAGGATGATCGACGCGGTGATGTAGGGCATGATGCCCAGCGCGAAGACCGAGAGCTGCAGCAGCGCGCCGCCGGAGAAGAGGTTGAGCAGGTTCAGGACGCTCGTGGAGTCGCCCTGGATGGTGTCGAGGCACTTCTGCACGTTGCCGTAGGACACACCGGGGCTGGGCAAGGTGGCGCCGAGCCGGTAGACCGCGATGATGCCTACTGTGAACAGCAGCTTCTTGCGCAGGTCAGGCGTACGGAACGCACTGAGAAAGGCGGACAGCAACTTCTTCCTCCTGCGCGAGGCGGGCCGCCGGGATCCCTGGCGGGTCGGGGTGGGTGCCGGGCGAGCGCCCGATATCCATAGCTGGGAAGGGACTCTAACAGCCCGATCCCGGTCCGGGCAGATGTGCCCGGCTACATAAACCGAGTTTGATGTTACCCGGCGCACATGGGCCAGGTAGACCATGGCGCCCGCCAGTTGGGAGCAACTGGACGGGCGCCACGGGTCGTTCAGTCCTTACAGCTCGGTGACCGAGCCGCCGGCCGCGGTGATCTTCTCCTTGGCCGACGCGCTGAACGCGTGCGCCGACACCTGGAGCGCCACCCCGCCGAGGTCACCGGTGCCGAGCACCTTGACCGGCTGGCCCTTGCGGACCGCGCCGGCCTCGACCAGCTCCAGCGGGCCGACCTGGCCGCCGTTCGGGAACAGCTCGGCGAGCCGGTCCAGGTTGACCACCTGGAAGACCACCTTGAACTTGTTCTTGAAGCCCTTCAGCTTCGGCAGGCGCATGTGGATGGGCATCTGCCCACCCTCGAACGCCGCCGAGATGTTCTTGCGGGCCTTCGAACCCTTGGTACCGCGACCGGCGGTCTTGCCCTTGGAGCCCTCACCGCGACCCACACGGGTCTTCGCGGTCTTGGCACCCGGCGCCGGACGCAGGTGGTGGACCTTGATCGTCATTACTCGACCTCCTCGACCTTTACGAGGTGGTTCACAGTGAAGATCATGCCGCGGATCTCGGGCCGGTCCTCCTTGACCACCACGTCGTTGATCCGCTTGAGACCGAGCGAACGCAGCGAGTCACGCTGGTTCTGCTTGGTCCCGATCTCGGACCGGACCTGGGTGACCTTGAGACGTGCCATCAGGAAGCCACCCCCGCCCGCGACGCCAGCATGGCGGCCGGCGCGACGTCCTCCACCGGCAGGCCACGGCGCTGGGCGACGGCCTCGGGGGACTCGAGCCCCTTCAGCGCCGCCACGGTGGCGTGCACGATGTTGATCGGGTTGGACGACCCGAGGCTCTTGGAGAGCACGTCGTGGATGCCCGCGCACTCCAGCACGGCACGCACCGGCCCACCGGCGATGACGCCCGTACCGGCGGAGGCCGGCTTGAGCAGCACCACGCCGGCGGCGTCCTCGCCCTGCACCGGGTGCGGGATCGACTGACCGATCCGCGGCACCTTGAAGAAGTGCTTCTTGGCCTCCTCGACACCCTTGGCGATCGCCGCGGGCACCTCCTTGGCCTTTCCGTAGCCCACGCCGACCGTGCCGTCGCCGTCGCCCACGATCACCAGGGCGGTGAAGCTGAAGCGACGACCACCCTTCACGACCTTGGCGACGCGGTTGATCGCGACGACCCGCTCGAGGTGCGGGGTCTTCTCGACGGGCGCGTTTCCGCGGCCGCCCTCACGGCGGTTGTCGCGGCGACCACCCTCGTTGCCACCGGACCCGCCGCCACGGCGCTGTTGACCTGGCATCAGCAGCCTTCCTTCTCTCTCGTGACGGGGTTGTTAGAACTCGAGCCCGGCTTCGCGGGCGGCATCGGCCAGCGCGGCGACCCGCCCCGCGTACCGGTTGCCACCGCGGTCGAAGACGACCTTGGAGATGCCGGCGGCCTTGGCCCGCTCGGCGAGCAGGGCGCCGACCTTGCCGGCCAGGGCGCTCTTGTCGCCCTCCGCACCGCGCAGCGACGCGTCCAGGGTCGAGGCCGACGCCAGGGTGTGACCCTTGGTGTCGTCCACGATCTGGGCGACGATGTGCCGCAGAGAGCGGGTGACCACGAGGCGGGGACGCTCGGCGGTACCGCTGACGTTCTTGCGGACCCGGAAGTGCCGACGCGCACGCCCGACGGCGCGCTTGGCGGCAACGCCGCGGCGGCGCTTGAGCAGCGTGGCGCTCACTTCTTACCTGCCTTTCCAGCCTTGCGGCGGATGACCTCGCCCTGGTACTTGACACCCTTGCCCTTGTAGGGCTCCGGCGGACGGATCTTCCGGATGTTGGCGGCGACCTCGCCGACCAGCTGCTTGTCGATGCCGGCCACGTGGAACAGGGTCGGCCTCTCCACCGTGAAGGTGATGCCGTCCGGCGCGGGCACCAGCACCGGGTGCGAGAACCCGAGCGCGAACTCGAGGTCCTTGCCCTTGGCGGTGACCCGGTAACCGGTGCCGGCGATCTCCAGGCTCTTACGGTAGCCCTCGGTGACACCGACGATCATGTTGGCGACCAGGGTACGGCTCAGGCCGTGCAGCTCCTTGGCCTTGCGCTCGTCGTTCGGGCGGTTGACGTTCAGCTGCCCGTCCTCGGCCCGCTCGATGGTGATCGGCTCGGCCAGGGTATGCGACAGCTCGCCCTTCGGGCCCTTGACCTTGACGGTCTGGCCCTCGATGGTGATGTCGACGCCGGCTGGTACCGGGATCGACTTACGTCCAATACGCGACATTTCTACCTGTCTCCCGTTACCAGACGAAGGCGAGGACTTCCCCGCCAACGCTCCGCTTGCGGGCCTGCCGGTCGGTGAGCAGCCCCTGGGACGTCGAAATGATCGCCACGCCCAGCCCGCCGAGCACCCGCGGGAGCCCGTCCGACTTGGCGTACACCCGGAGACCGGGCTTGGACACGCGCTTGATGCCGGCCAGGCTCCGCTCCCGGTTCTGGCCGTACTTCAGCTCGACGACCAGTCGCTTGCCGACGGCGCCCTCCTCGGGCTCCTCGACCGACCAGGTGGCGATGTAACCCTCGGCCTTCAGGACCTCGGCGATGTTCGCCTTGATCTTGGAGTAGGGCATCGTCACCCGGTCGTGGTACGCCTGGTTGGCGTTACGCAGACGCGTGAGCATGTCTGCGATCGGGTCGGTCATCGTCATGAAATTCGTCAACCTTTCTCGCCGGGGTTCCCCGGGCCAGGCCCGGGGCCTACGGCGAAGAGACAGTTCAGCTGACGCGCGAAGCGCGCCGGGCTATTACCAGGAAGCCTTGGACACGCCGGGCAGCTCACCGCGGTGGGCCATCTCCCGGATGCACACCCGGCAGAGACCGAACTTGCGGTAGACCGCCTTCGGACGCCCGCACCGCTGGCAGCGGGTGTACGCGCGAACCGAGAACTTCGGCTTCGCGGCCGCCTTGATGATCAGCGCCTTCTTGGCCATCTCAGTTCTCCTTGAACGGGAAGCCCAGGAGCTTGAGCAGCGCCCGGCCCTCGTCGTCGGTCGTGGCGGTCGTGACCACCGTGATGTCCATGCCCCGCTGGCGATCGATCTTGTCCTGGTCGATCTCGTGGAACACCGACTGCTCGGTCAGACCGAACGTGTAGTTGCCGTGCCCGTCGAGCTTGCGCCCGTCCAGACCGCGGAAGTCACGGATACGCGGCAGCGCGATGGAGAGCAGCCGGTCCAGGAACTCCCACATCCGGTCGCCGCGGAGGGTCACCTTCGCACCGATCGGCATGCCCTCGCGCAGCTTGAACTGCGCGATGGACTTGGTCGCCCGCCGCACCTGCGGCTTCTGGCCGGTGATGGTGGCCAGGTCGCGCACGGCGCCGTCGATCAGCTTGGCGTCCCGGGCGGCCTCGCCGACACCCATGTTGACGACGATCTTGACCAGCCGCGGCACCTGCATGGGGTTGCCGTAGGTGTACTGCTCGCGCAGCTGGGCCACGATCTCGTTGCGGTACCGCTCCTTGAGGCGCGGCATGGTCTTGGTTTCGGTAGCCGTGCTCATCACAGGTCCTTACCGGTGCTACGCGCGATGCGGACCTTCTGGCCGTTATCGTCGATCCGGTAGCCGACGCGGGTCGGCTTCCCGTCGGAGTCCAGGACCTGCACGTTCGAGACGTGGATCGGGGCCTCCTGGGTGACGATGCCGCCGGTCTTGGCGCCACGCTGGGTGGTGCTGATGCGGGTGTGCTTCTTGACCCGGTTCACGCCCTCGACCAGGATCTTGTCCTGCCGCGGGTAGGCCGCGATGACCTTGCCCTTGGCGCCCTTGTCCTTGCCGGCGATGACGACGACCGTGTCGCCCTTCTTGACCTTCACGGTCACAACACCTCCGGCGCGAGAGAAATGATCTTCATGAACCGCTTGTCCCGCAGCTCCCGACCCACCGGGCCGAAGATGCGGGTGCCGCGCGGGTCCCCACCGTCCTTGATGATGACGGCGGCGTTCTCGTCGAAGCGGATGTACGAGCCGTCCGGGCGCCGCTTCTCCTTGGCCGTGCGAACGACGACCGCCTTGACGACGTCGCCCTTCTTCACACCGGCACCCGGGATCGCGTCCTTAACGGTGGCCACGATGACGTCGCCGATGCTCGCGTAGCGCCGACCGGAGCCACCGAGAACCCGGATGCACAGGATCTCCCGGGCACCCGTGTTGTCGGCGACGCGCAGTCGCGACTCCTGCTGAATCACGTCTATCTCCTATGTCTGCCGGTTCTCCGGCCGCACGAGGCGGCCGGAGCCTGGCGGAACCTGCGCCCGACCGATACCGGCCGAGCTCGAGCCTTCGCTACTTGGCCTTCTCGAGGATCTCCACGAGCCGCCACCGCTTGGTGGCGGAGAGCGGCCGGGTCTCCATGATCAGGACCCGGTCGCCGATGCCGGCCGAGTTCTGCTCGTCGTGCACCTTCAGCTTGCTGGTCCGGCGCATGATCTTGCCGTACAGCGCGTGCTTGACCCGGTCCTCGACCTCGACCACGACGGTCTTTTCCATCTTGTCGCTGACCACGAGGCCCTCACGCACCTTGCGGCGGGCCCGCGCGGCGGCGGTGGTGTTCTCGCTCATGATGCAGTCACCTCAGTCGGCGCGGCCGAGAGCCCCAGCTCGCGCTCACGCATGATCGTGTAGATCCGGGCGATCTCCCGACGGATGACCTGCAGCCGCCGGTTGTTGTCCAGCTGCCCGGTTGCGGCCTGCACGCGGAGGTTGAACAGCTCCGCCTTGGCCTCACGCAGCTTCGTGACCAGCTCCTCCTCGGAGAGCTCACGCAGCTCGGAGGCCTTAACGCCCGCTGCCATCAGGATTCACCCACTTCGCGCGTCACAATGCGGCACTTCATCGGGAGCTTGTGGATCGCGCGACGCATCGCCTCTCGCGCGATCTGCTCGTTGGGGAAGGACATCTCGAAGAGCACCCGCCCCGGCTTGACGTTGGCGACCCACCACTCGGGCGAGCCCTTACCGGAACCCATCCGGGTTTCCGCCGGCTTCTTGGTCAGGGCCTGGTCCGGGAAGATCGTGATCCAGACCTTGCCACCACGCTTGATGTGGCGGGTCATCGCGATACGCGCCGACTCGATCTGGCGGTTCGTCACGTACGCCGGCTCGAGAGCCTGGATCCCGAACTCGCCGAAGACCACCCGGTTACCGCCCTTGGACGCGCCGTGGCGGTCCGGGTGGTGCGGCTTGCGGAAGCCCTTCGGGGGCTTGCGCGGCATCAGCATCTGTCAGCCCTCCTGCTGCGTTTCTGCCGCGGCGGCGACGGCGGCGGGGTCCACCGCGTCACCACTCGGCGTCTCGGCCTGCTGCGCGAGCGTGGTCGCGGCGGCCCGGCCGGCCTCGGTGCCGCCGGCGGTCGTGCCGGACGAACCGGACCGACCACGGCGCGGCCGCTCGGGGCGGTCGCCGCGCTCACGGCGCGGGCGCGACGGCGCCTCGGCCGGGGTCTCCCGACCCGGCACCGCGTCGCCCTTGTAGATCCAGACCTTCACGCCGATCCGGCCGAAGGTGGTACGGGCCTCGAAGAAGCCGTACTCGATGTTGGCCCGCAGCGTGTGCAGCGGGACCCGGCCCTCGCGGTAGAACTCGGTCCGGCTCATCTCGGCGCCGCCGAGGCGGCCCGAGACCTGCACCCGGATGCCCTTGCAGACCGGGTTCTTCATCGCCGACTGCATGGCCTTGCGCATCGCCCGCCGGAAGCTGACCCGGCTGGACAGCTGCTCGGCCACGCCCTGGGCGACCAGCTGCGCGTCCGACTCGGGGCTCTTCACCTCGATGATGTTCAGCTGGACCTGCTTGCCGGTCAGCTTCTCGAGCTCGCCGCGGATCCGGTCGGCCTCCGCACCCTTCCGGCCGATGACGATGCCCGGCCGGGCGGTGTGGATGTCGACCCGGACCCGGTCGCGGGTGCGCTCGATGTCGACCTTGGAGATCCCGGCGCGCTCGAGGCCCTTGGACATCATCCGGCGGATCTTGACGTCCTCGCCGATGTAGTCCTTGTAGAGCTTGTCCGCGAACCAGCGGGACTTCCAGTCGGTCGAGATGCCGAGCCGGAACCCGTGCGGGTGAACCTTCTGACCCATTACTCCGCGCCCTCCGTGTTGCTCTGCGTCTCGGCCGGCGCGGCCTGCTTCGCCGGGGCCGCCTTCTTCGCCGCGGCCTTCTTCGGCGCGGCCGGCGCCACCGCCTCCACCGCGACCGTGATGTGGCAGGTCCGCTTGCGGATCCGGTAAGCCCGGCCCTGCGCCCGCGGCTGGAACCGCTTCATGGTCGGGCCCTCGTCCACGTACGCCTCGCTGACGAGCAGCGCGTCGGGGTCCAGCCGCTCGTTGTTCTCCGCGTTGGCGATCGCGCTCGCGAGCACCTTGTACACCTGCTCGCTCGCAGCCTGCGGCGCGAACTGCAGCACCGTGAGCGCCTCCTTCGCGGGCAGGCCGCGGACGAGGTTGACCACCCGGCGCGCCTTCATCGGCGAGATGCGCACGTGCCGCGCAACCGCCCGCGCGCCCGGAAGCACCGGAGCGTCGCCCTTTCCTGGCATCGCTGTAACCCCTTGTTCCTCTATCCGTATGCCCGCGGCGTCAGCGCCGACGGCTCTTCCGGTCGTCCTTCTCGTGACCCTTGAACGTGCGGGTCAGCGCGAACTCGCCGAGCTTGTGCCCGACCATCGCCTCGGTCACGAACACCGGGACGTGCTTGCGTCCGTCGTGCACCGCGATCGTGTGACCCAGCATCTCCGGGATGATCGTCGAGCGCCGCGACCAGGTCTTGATGACGTTCTTCGAACCCTTGTCGTTCTGCGTCTCCACCTTCTTGAGCAGGTGGTCGTCGACGAACGGGCCCTTCTTCAGGCTGCGAGGCATGTCTTATCTCCCTCAGCCGCGCTTACGCGTGGCGTAGCGGCGGCGGACGATCAGCCGGTCACTCGGCTGGCCCTTACGACGGGTGCGGCCCTCGGGCTTACCCTGCGGGTTGACCGGGTGGCGACCACCGGAGGTCTTACCCTCACCACCACCGTGCGGGTGGTCGACCGGGTTCATCGCGACACCACGGACGGTCGGGCGCTTGCCCTTCCACCGCATCCGGCCGGCCTTACCCCAGTTGATGTTCGACTGGTCGGCGTTGCCGATCTCGCCGACGCTGGCGCGGCAGCGCACGTCGACCCGCCGGATCTCACCGGAGGGCATACGCAGGGTCGCGTACGCGCCCTCGCGGCCGAGCAGCTGGATGCCGACGCCGGCCGAGCGGGCCAGCTTGGCGCCACCGCCGGGACGGAGCTCCACGTTGTGGATCGTGGTACCGACCGGGATGTTGCGCAGCGGCAGGTTGTTGCCCGGCTTGATGTCCGCGCCCGGACCCGACTCGACGGTGTCGCCCTGCTTCAGGTCCTTCGGCGCGATGATGTACCGCTTCTCGCCGTCGGCGTAGTGCAGCAGCGCGATCCGCGCGGTGCGGTTCGGGTCGTACTCGATGTGGGCGACCTTCGCCGGCACGCCGTCCTTGTCGACCCGCTTGAAGTCGATCAGACGGTACTGGCGCTTGTGACCGCCACCCTGGTGCCGGGCGGTGATCCGGCCGTGGGCGTTGCGTCCGCCCTTCTTCGGCAGCGGAACCAGCAGCGACTTCTCGGGCGTCGACCGGGTGATCTCGGCGAAGTCGGCGACGCTCGAGCCACGCCGGCCCGGCGTCGTCGGCTTGTACTTACGGATAGCCATTGTCTACACCCCTCAGCTGACCGGGCCGCCGAAGGCCTCGATACGGTCACCGTCAGCCAGCTTCACCATCGCGCGCTTGGTGGCCTTGCGCTGGCCGAACCCGGTACGGGTCCGCTTGCGCTTGCCCTCGCGGTTGAGCGTGTTGACCGTCAGGACGCGGACGTCGAAGATCTGCTGGATAGCGATCTTGATCTCCGTCTTGTTCGCGTCCGGGTGCACCAGGAAGGTGTACCAGTTGCGGTTCAGCTCGCTGTAGCTCTTCTCCGAGACGACCGGCGCCACGATGATGTCGCGCGGGTCGGCGATCGTGCTCACTTGCCACCCTCCTCGGTGGTCTCGGCGGGAACACCCAGGAACTCGTCCAGGGCGTCCTTGGTGAAGACCACGTCGTCGGCCACCAGCACGTCGTACGTGTTGAGCTGGCCGGCCTCGATCAGGTGCACCCGCGGCTCGTTGCGCAGCGACACCCAGTTCAGCTCGTCGGTGCTGCTCAGCACGACCAGCACCCGGCGGGCGTCGGTCAGCTTGGCCAGCGTGGCCAGGGCGGCCTTGGTCGACGGCTTCTCGCCCGAGACGAACGCCTCGACGACGTGCACCTGCCCGGCGCGGGCCCGGTCGGAGAGGGCGCCGCGCAGCGCGGCCGCCTTCATCTTCTTCGGGGTCCGCTGGCTGTAGTCGCGCGGCACGGGACCGTGCACCACGCCACCGCCGGCGAACTGCGGCGCGCGGATCGAGCCCTGCCGGGCACGACCGGTGCCCTTCTGCTTGTACGGCTTCTTGCCGCCGCCGGCGACCTCGCCGCGGGTCTTGGTCTTGTGCGTGCCCTGCCGGGCCGCCGCGAGCTGAGCCACCACGACCTGGTGCATCAGCGCGACGTTGGCCTGCGTGTCGAAGATGTCGGCGGGCAGCTCGACCGAGCCGCTCTTGGTGCCTTCGACCGTGAGGACGTCAACGGTGGTCACTTGGCCGCACCGCCCTTCTTCGCCTTGGTCTTGGCCGCACTGCGGACCAGGACCAGCGCGCCCTTGGGGCCGGGAATGGCGCCACGGACGAGCAGGAGGTTGTTCTCGGTGTCGACCGCCTGGACGGTCAGGTTCTGGACGGTGTAGCGCCCGCCACCCATCCGGCCGGCCATCCGCACGCCCTTGAAGACGCGACCCGGGGTGGACGCCCCGCCGATGGAGCCGGGCGAGCGGTGCTTGCGCTCGACACCGTGGCTGGCGCGCAGACCGTGGAAGCCGTGCCGCTTCATGACACCCGCGAAGCCCTTGCCCTTGGTCTTGCCGGTCACGTCGACCGACATGCCGGGCGGGAACTCCTCGACCGTGACCTCCTGGCCCAGCGAGTAGTCCGCGGCGTCCGCGGTGCGCAGCTCGACGATGTGCCGGCGCGGCGCCACGTCCGCCTTCGCGTAGTGCCCGCTGACCGGCTTCTTGACCTTGCGCGGGTCGATCGTGCCGTACGCCAGCTGGACCGCGGAGTAACCGTCCTTGTCGGCGTCACGAACCTGGGTGATGACGCAGGGGCCGGCCTGAACCACGGTCACCGGGACAACTCGGTTGTTGTCCCAGACCTGGGTCATGCCGAGCTTCGCGCCCAGGATCCCCTTAACTTGCCTGTCCATTTGTCCGGTCCCTACAGCTTGATCTCGATGTCGACGCCAGCCGGCAGGTCGAGGCGCATGAGCGAGTCGACCGTCTTCGGGGTCGGGTCGATGATGTCGATCAGCCGCTTGTGCGTGCGCATCTCGAAGTGCTCGCGCGAGTCCTTGTACTTGTGCGGCGAGCGGATAACGCAGAAACGGTTGATCTCCGTGGGCAGCGGCACCGGGCCTGCGACCTGCGCCCCGGTGCGCGTCACCGTCTCGACGATCTTCCGAGCCGAGGAGTCGACGACCTCGTGGTCATAGGCCTTGAGCCGGATGCGGATCTTCTGTCCCGCCATGGTGGCTTCTGTTCCTTCTCTCGATGCCGCTGTGTTGCGGGCGCCTGTACCGGCTGGTACAGGCCCACTTCGCCGACCCCCGCGGTCGGGCGTGTCGCGCCCTCGGGCCAGGCTCCGCCCCGGGGCTCCGGAGCGGTTCTGACCTCGCGGTGGGTCAAGGCGCCGATCGCACTACCGCGACCTGAACGCCGTGCGAGGGTGGTTGGCGGACGGGCCGCCAACCACCCTACGCCCGACTGTCCTACCGCTCGGAGGTTCGGCGAACGCCGAACACGAGCGACGAACTGTCGTTACGCAACCTGACTAGTATGCCGCACGACCGGCGGCGGGTCTAATCGGGGTTACCCAGCTCACTTGATGATCTTGGTGACGAACCCGGCGCCGACGGTGCGGCCACCCTCGCGGATCGCGAACTTGAGGTTCTCCTCCATGGCGATGGGCTGGATCAGCTTCACCGTCATGGTGGTGTTGTCACCCGGCATGACCATCTCGGTGCCCTCGGGGAGCGTGACGACACCGGTGACGTCCGTGGTCCGGAAGTAGAACTGCGGACGGTAGTTCTGGAAGAACGGGGTGTGCCGGCCGCCCTCCTCCTTGGAGAGGATGTAGACGGTCGCCTCGAACTCCGTGTGCGGGGTCGTGGTGCCCGGCTTGACGACGACCATGCCGCGCTCGACGTCCTCGCGCTTGATGCCGCGCAGCAGCAGACCGACGTTCTCACCCGCGCGGGCCTCGTCGAGCAGCTTGCGGAACATCTCGATGCCGGTGCAGACCGTCCGCTGCGACTTCTCGCGGATACCGACGATCTCCACCTCCTCGTTTGGCTTGAGGATGCCGCGCTCCGCGCGACCGGTGACGACGGTGCCCCGACCGGTGATCGTGAAGACGTCCTCGATCGGCATCAGGAACGGCTTCTCGGTCTCGCGCTCCGGCTGCGGGATCGCGGTGTCGACGGCCGTCATCAGGTCCATCAGCTTGCCGGTCCACTCGGGGTCACCCTCGAGGGCCTTCAGCGCCGACACGCGGACGACCGGCAGGTCGTCGCCCGGGTACTCCTGCGACGAGAGCAGCTCGCGGACCTCGAGCTCGACGAGCTCCAGGAGCTCCTCGTCGTCGACCATGTCGCTCTTGTTGAGCGCCACGACGATGTACGGCACGCCGACCTGGCGGGCCAGCAGCACGTGCTCGCGGGTCTGCGGCATCGGGCCGTCGGTCGCCGCCACCACCAGGATCGCGCCGTCCATCTGCGCGGCACCGGTGATCATGTTCTTGATGTAGTCGGCGTGACCGGGGCAGTCGACGTGCGCGTAGTGCCGCGCCTCGGTCTGGTACTCGACGTGCGCGATCGAGATCGTGATGCCGCGGGCCTTCTCCTCCGGCGCCTTGTCGATCTCGTCGAACGGCGTGTACGGGTTCAGGTCCGGGAACTGGTCGTGCAGGACCTTGGTGATGGCCGCCGTCAGCGTCGTCTTACCGTGGTCGATGTGACCAATGGTGCCGATGTTGACGTGCGGCTTAGTCCGCTCGAACTTCGCCTTCGCCACTGGTGTCCTCCTGTGGACTTCTTGGTTCGTACGCCCGGCGCGCCGGTCGGCGCTTAGGACTCTGTCGACAGCCTTTCCGGCCTGGCGGCCGGAGAGCTTGGTGGGTTCTGCGGCGGTGAAGCCTACAGGCCCGGTCTCACACAACCCGACCGTGGTGGCCGCGGGCGGGAGCACCCTCCCGCGACCGTCCACGGATCATCAGCTCAGGTGAGTCACTCACCCGTCGCCTTGGCGATGATCTCCTTCGCCACGCTGGCCGGAACCTCGGCGTAGGAGTCGAACTGCATGCTGTAGCTAGCCCGGCCCTGGGTCTTCGACCGCAGGTCGCCGACGTAGCCGAACATCTCCGACAACGGCACCAGGGCGCGGACGACGCGGGCACCGCCGCGCTCCTCCATCGCCTGGATGATGCCACGGCGGGAGTTGAGGTCGCCGATGACGTCACCCATGTTCTCCTCCGGAGTGGTGACCTCAACGGCCATCATCGGCTCGAGCAGCGCCGGGTCGGCCTTGCGGGCCGCCTCCTTCAGCGCCATCGAGCCGGCGATCTTGAACGCCATCTCGGACGAGTCGACCTCGTGGTACTGACCGTCCACCAGGGTCAGCTTGACACCCACCAGCGGGAAGCCGGCGAGAATGCCGTACTGCATGGCGTCCTGGGCGCCCGCGTCCACCGACGGGATGAACTCCCGGGGGATGCGGCCACCGGTGACGGCGTTCGCGAACTCGTAGGTCGGAGCGTCGTTCCCCAGCGGCAGCGGCTCCAGGCTGATGATCACCCGGGCGTACTGGCCGGAACCACCGGTCTGCTTCTTGTGGGTGTACTCGACCTTCTCCACCGTGCGGCGGATGGTCTCGCGGTACGCCACCTGCGGCTTACCGATGTTCGCCTCGACGTTGAACTCGCGGCGCATCCGGTCGACCAGGATGTCCAGGTGCAGCTCGCCCATGCCGGAGATGACCGTCTGGCCGGTCTCCTCGTCCAGCTTGACGCGGAAGGTCGGGTCCTCCTCGGCCAGCCGCTGGATGGCGGTGCTGAGCTTCTCCTGGTCGGCCTTGGTCTTCGGCTCGATGGCGACCTCGATGACCGGCTCCGGGAAGGTCATCGACTCAAGGATGACCGGGTTCGCCGGGTCGCACAGGGTGTCACCGGTGGTCGTCTGCTTGAGACCCTGGACCGCGATGATGTCGCCAGCCTTGGCGGAGCTGCGCTCCTCCCGCTTGTTGGCGTGCATCTGGTAGATCTTGCCGATGCGCTCCTTGCGGTCCTTGGTGGAGTTGATCACCTGGGACCCGGACTCGACCACGCCGGAGTAGACCCGGACGTAGGTGAGCTTACCGAGGTGCTTGTCGGTCTGGATCTTGAAGGCCAGGCCGGCGAACGGCTCCGTGGTGGACGGCTTCCGCTGCAGCGGGGTCTCGCCGTCGGTCGCGGTGCCCTCGATCGCCGGGATGTCCAGCGGCGACGGCAGGAAGTCGACCACGGCGTCGAGCATCGGCTGAACGCCCTTGTTCTTGAACGCGGAGCCGCAGAGCACCGGGTTGGCCTTGCCGGCGATGGTGGCGCGCCGGATGGCGGCCTTGATCTCCTCGACGGAGATCTCGTCGCCCTCCAGGTACTTCTCCATCACCGAGTCGTCGACGTCGGCCAGGGTCTCCATCAGCTTCTCGCGCCACTCGGCCGCGGAGTCGGCCAGCTCGGCCGGGATCTCCTCGATCGCGTAGTCCTCACCCTTCTGGGTCTCCCCGCGCCAGGTGAGGGCGCGCATGCCGATCAGGTCGACGACACCGATGTGGTCGCCCTCGAGCCCGATCGGGATCTGCAGAACCAGCGGGGTGGCGTTGAGCCGGTCGATCATCATCTGCACGCAGCGGAAGAAGTCGGCGCCGGTCCGGTCGAGCTTGTTGACGAAGCACATCCGGGGGACGTTGTACTTGTCGGCCTGGCGCCAGACGTTCTCCGTCTGGGGCTCCACGCCGGCGACACCGTCGTACACGGCGACCGCACCGTCCAGCACCCGCAGCGACCGCTCCACCTCGACCGTGAAGTCGACGTGGCCGGGCGTGTCGATGATCTGGATCGTGTGGCCCTTCCACTCGCACTTGGTGGCGGCGGAAGTGATGGTGATACCGCGCTCCTGCTCCTGCTCCATCCAGTCCATGACGGCGGCGCCCTCGTGGACCTCACCGATCTTGTACGTGATGCCGGTGTAGAACAGGATCCGCTCGGTGGTAGTGGTCTTACCGGCATCGATGTGCGCCATGATGCCGATGTTGCGTACGTTGGCGAGCGCGTCTGCGGCGGCCACTTCAATCCCTACTTATCGTCGTCTCGACACAACTGGTGGCGGTTCCGGCGCCCGTGGGGCGCCGGAACCAGGGTGTTACCAGCGGTAGTGCGCGAAGGCCTTGTTGGACTCGGCCATCTTGTGCGTGTCCTCGCGCCGCTTGACGGCGGCACCGAGGCCGTTGCTCGCGTCCAGCAGCTCGTTCATCAGCCGCTCGACCATGGTCTTCTCGCGCCGGGCGCGGGAGTAGGTGACCAGCCAGCGCAGGCCCAGGGTGGTCGCCCGGGCCGGGCGCACCTCGACCGGCACCTGGTAGGTGGCGCCACCGACTCGGCGGCTGCGCACCTCGAGGGTCGGCTTGACGTTGTCCATCGCCCGCTTCAGGGTGACGACCGGGTCGGTGCCGGACTTCTCGCGGCAGCCCTCGAGGGCCGCGTACACGATGCTCTCGGCGAGCTGGCGCTTGCCGCGCAGCAGAATCTTGTTGACCAACTGGGTGACCAGCGGCGAGTTGTACACCGGGTCAGCGACCAGCGGCCGCCGCGGAGCGGGTCCCTTACGCGGCATGTCAGCTCTTCTCCTTCTTCGCGCCGTAACGGCTGCGCGCCTGCTTGCGGTTACGGACACCCTGGGTGTCCAGCGAACCGCGGACGATCTTGTAACGCACGCCGGGGAGGTCCTTCACCCGGCCGCCGCGAACGAGCACGATCGAGTGCTCCTGCAGGTTGTGGCCGACACCCGGGATGTAGGCGGTCACCTCGATCTGGCTGCTGAGCTTGACACGAGCGACCACGCCGCGCCGCTGAGGGGAACCCTTCAGCGCCGGGGTCTTGGTCTTGCTCGTCTTCGCCTGGCGGCCCTTTCGGACCAGCTGCTGGATCGTGGGCACCGGGTTTCTCCGCTCCCTTCGGCCGCAGGTTGTGCGGCCGCGCCGTCTGCCGTAGCCGACCTGATGATCGGCCCTCCTACATTCCGACCAGGGCCCCGCAGGGAGGTCCCGGCACCCGCGGTCGGGCGTGTCGCCCAGATCACGGTCCCGGTGCGGACGCGCGCGCTCGTACCGGGGTCTGTCACCGGCACACGGCTCTCCGCGCACCGGGTCTTCTGGTCTCTGTCGTGCTGCCGGCCGCTCTCCGGCTTCACCGGAACCAGCGCACGCACGAGTTGCCCGGGCTGGCCCGGGCACAAGGGGAAAGAGTACCTACCACAGCCGCACAGGTCAAAACGGAATGGCTCGCCCGGCCGTGTCACCGCCCGTGGATCGTTCCGCCGCGCCCGCCCGCCCGTGATGGGCACCTACAGACACAAGTGTACCGGCTTCTCCGCAGCACGGCCCGTCGGCCCCGGGTCGGCCGGTCCCACCTGCTGGGCGTCGCTGTCAGACAGGTAGGTCGTCCGTGCGAAAACCGGGCACCGCGCCTCGCACGGGACACCGCCGGACATCGGTCCCTGCCGCGCCCAGCGGCGCCCGGCCCGCGCCGGCGGTGACCGGCGCATGGTCACCGGTCCGCTCAGCCGAGCGACAGCAGCACCGCCAGCGCCAGCCCGAGCAGGCTGAGCCCCAGCCCCGACGCGCCGCAACTGATCCCGGCCACGGCCAGGCCGCGGCCGGTGAAGCGGACGGCGGGCGGCGCCGCCGGGCGGCGGATCTGCCGCAGGCCGAGCAGGCCGGCCACCGCCGCACCCGTCCCGGCCAGCACGCCGAGCACGGTGAACGCGCCGGAGGCCCAGACGCCGCCGGTGGACGACCCGATCGCGCCGAAGCAGAAGACCAGCACCGAGACTCCGATCGCGGCGATCCCGGCCACCAGCGAGCCCACCGCCAGGCCGGAGGTGACCGGTGGCACGTCGAGGTGCACCACGGCGAACGGCGTGCCGGGCACCGGGTCCACCCGCCGGGGCGGGCGGGGCGTCTCCCGGGGCGGCGGGGGCAGGCCCGGCGGAGCAGCCTGGCCGGGCGACCCCCACGCGCCGGGGGACGGCTGGCCCGCCGGCGCTGGCCAACCGGAGACCGGCTGACCGGCCGGGGCACCCCACGGAGTCCCGGACGGCTGACCCGACGGAGACCCCCACGGAGTGGCGGACGGCTGACCCGACGGAGACCCCCACGGGCTCCCGGACGGCTGAGCTGACGCTGCGCCCCACGGGCTCACCGGCGGTTGGGCGGCCGGAGACCCCCACGGGATCACCGCCGGAGCGCCACCGGCCGGCGGCTGGTCCGCCGCGGGGACGGGCGCGCCGGGCGACGACGTCGGCGCCGGGGCGGGTCCCGCGGGCGGGGACGACGGCTGCGCCGGGTCCGGTGTGCCCGGCGGCGAGGACGGGGCGGACGGGTACCCGACGGGCGGCGCGCCGCCGGGCGCGGAATCGGGGCGGGCCCACTCGCTGCCGGTGGCCGGCACGGCGTCCGCGCCGCCGGCGGCGGACTGCCCGGGGTCACCGCCCGTGGGGCGCGCCGGTTCCGTCACGAACTCCTCCTGTCGGCCGTCCACCGCCGCGCGACGGACATCGGCCAGGCTACCGCCGCGGCGCCAGCCGGCCGCGCCCGGCGGGAGCCGTTCCCTCGCCGGCGTCAGTCCACGTTCGGCGCGAAGTCCTGCCCGAAGGGCGCGTCGGCCAGCCGGACCACGCCGACCACTACCGCGGCCACCAGACTGACCGCGACCAGCGCCAGGCCCGTCCAGGCCAGCTGCTCCCCCCGACGCAGCCAGGCCGCGCCGGTCAGGAAGCCGCCCGAGGCGTACGCCTCCCGGCGCGCCTGCCGGGCCAGCTGGAGCGCCACCGTGGCCGGCACCACCCCGCCCACGAAGAGGCCGGTGAGCGCACCGATCAGCCCCAGCGCGAAGACCGCCCTGGCCTTGGTGGCCCGGGCCGGGTCCGGGTCGAGCGGGTGGCGCAGCGTCTGCGGGGCGACGGGCACCTGCCCGGGTGCGGTCGTCATGTCCACCATCATGCCCCGGCGACCCGCCACCGGCAGGGCACTCCCCCGGCCCGGACACGACGAGGCCCCCGGCGGCTGCCGGGGGCCTCGTGCGTTCGTGCGGACTAGCGGTACGACCCGAAGTCGAAGTCGTCCAGCGGGACCGCCTGGCCGCTGGCCGGCCCGAAGCCGTAGTCGGTCTCCGGGTAGCCGGTCATCGAGTAGACCTTGGCCTTCGCCTCCTCGGTCGGCTCGACCCGGACGTTGCGGTACTTGCTGATGCCGGTACCGGCCGGGATGAGCTTACCGATGATCACGTTCTCCTTGAGACCGATCAGCGAGTCGCTGCGGGCGTGGATCGCCGCGTCCGTCAGCACCCGGGTGGTCTCCTGGAAGGAGGCCGCCGACAGCCAGGAGTCCGTGGCCAGCGAGGCCTTGGTGATACCCATCAGCACCGGGCGACCGGCGGCGGGCTCGCCGCCCTCGGAGACGAGTCGGCGGTTCTCCGACTCGAACAGCGCCCGGTCGACCAGCACACCCGGCAGGAACTCGGTCGAGCCGGAGTCGATGACCGTCACCCGCTTGAGCATCTGGCGGATGATGATCTCGATGTGCTTGTCGTGGATGAGCACACCCTGCGAGCGGTAGACCTCCTGGACCTCCTGGGTCAGGTGGACCTGGACCGCGCGCGGGCCGAGGATGCGCAGCAGCTCGTGCGGGTCGATGGTGCCCTCGGTGAGCTTCTCGCCGACCTCGACGTGATCGCCGTCGTGGGCCCGCAGCCGGACCCGCTTGGAGATCTTGTCGTAGACGATCTCGTCACTGCCGTCGTCCGGCACCACGATGATCTTCCGCGACCGCTCGCCGTCCTCGATCCGGATCCGGCCGGGGGTGTCGGCGATGGGCGCCTTACCCTTCGGGACCCGGGCCTCGAAGATCTCCTGGACACGCGGCAGACCCTGGGTGATGTCCTCACCCGCGACACCACCGGTGTGGAAGGTACGCATCGTCAGCTGCGTACCCGGCTCACCGATCGACTGGGCGGCGATGATGCCGACCGCCTCGCCGACGTCCACGGTCTTGCCGGTCGGCAGCGAGCGGCCGTAGCACGCACCGCAGACGCCCAGCTTCGACTCGCAGGTGAGCACGCTGCGCACCCGGACCGTCTCCACCCCGGCGGCGACGATCTTGTCGACCAGGATCGAGTTGATGTCCGAGCCCCGCTCGGCGACGACGGTGCCGTCCGGCCCCTTGATGTCGTCGGCCAGGGTACGGGCGTGCACGCTGGTCTCCGCGTGCTCGTGCACGATGAGCCGGCCGTCCTCGGTGCGCTGGCCGATCTGCATCGGGATCGCCCGGTCGGTGCCGCAGTCCTCCTCGCGGATGATCACGTCCTGCGAGACGTCCACCAGACGACGGGTCAGGTAACCCGAGTCGGCGGTACGCAGGGCGGTGTCGGCGAGACCCTTGCGAGCACCGTGCGTGGAGATGAAGTACTCCAGCACGGACAGACCCTCCCGGTAGCTGGCCTTGATCGGCCGCGGGATGATCTCACCCTTGGGGTTGGCCACCAGACCACGGATCGCCGCGATCTGCCGGAGCTGGAGCAGGTTACCGCGGGCACCCGAGTTGATCATCTTCCACAGCGGGTTCTCCTGCGGCAGCGCGGTGTCCATCTCCTTGGCGACCTCGTTGGTCGCCTTGGTCCAGATCTCGATGAGCTCGCCGCGGCGCTCCTCGGCGGTCATCAGACCACGCTGGTACTGCTTGTCGATCCGGTCGGCTTCCTTCTCGTACCGCTCCAGGATCTCCGCCTTGCGCGGCGGAGCGATGACGTCCTCCATGCCGATTGTCACGCCGGACCAGGTGGCCCAGTGGAAGCCGGCCTCCTTGAGCCCGTCCAGGGTGGCCGCCAGGGCCACCTTGGGGAAGCGCTCGGCGAGGTCGTTGACGATCGCGGAGAGCTGACCCTTGCGGATCTCGTAGTTCACGAAGCGGTAGCCCTGCGGCAGCGTCTCGTTGAACAGCACCCGGCCGAGGGTGGTCTCCACGGTCAGCGCCTCGCCCTCGACCCAGCCCTCCGGGGCGGTCCACGGCTCGGCGCCGGCACCGTTGTCGACCCCGACCACGCCGCGCAGCCGGATCTGCACCGGAGCCTGCAGGTGCAGCTCGCCGTTGTCGTACGCCATCCGCGCCTCGGCGTCCGAGCTGAACGCCCGGCCCGCACCCTTCTCGTCGGGCGTGAGGTGGGTGAGGTGGTAGAGACCGATGACCATGTCCTGGGTGGGCATGGTGACCGGCTTGCCGTCGGCCGGCTTGAGGATGTTGTTCGACGACAGCATCAGGATCCGCGCCTCGGCCTGGGCCTCGGCGGACAGCGGCACGTGCACCGCCATCTGGTCACCGTCGAAGTCGGCGTTGAATGCGGTGCAGACCAGCGGGTGGATCTGGATGGCCTTGCCCTCGACCAGCTGCGGCTCGAAGGCCTGGATGCCCAGCCGGTGCAGGGTCGGCGCCCGGTTGAGCAGCACCGGGTGCTCGCCGATGACCTCTTCCAGCACGTCCCACACGACCGGGCGCTGCCGCTCGACCATCCGCTTGGCGGACTTGATGTTCTGCGCGTGGTTGAGGTCGACCAGCCGCTTCATCACGAACGGCTTGAACAGCTCCAGCGCCATCTGCTTGGGCAGGCCGCACTGGTGCAGCTTGAGCTTCGGGCCGACCACGATGACCGAACGGCCGGAGTAGTCGACGCGCTTGCCCAGCAGGTTCTGCCGGAACCGGCCCTGCTTGCCCTTGAGCATGTCGGACAGCGACTTGAGCGGGCGGTTGCCCGGGCCGGTGACCGGCCGGCCGCGGCGGCCGTTGTCGAACAGCGCGTCGACGGCCTCCTGCAGCATCCGCTTCTCGTTGTTCACGATGATCTCGGGCGCGCCGAGGTCGATCAGCCGCTTGAGCCGGTTGTTCCGGTTGATCACCCGGCGGTACAGGTCGTTCAGGTCGGAGGTCGCGAAGCGGCCACCGTCGAGCTGCACCATCGGGCGCAGGTCCGGCGGGATGACCGGGACGCAGTCCAGCACCATGCCGAGCGGCGAGTTGCGGGTGTTGAGGAACGCCGCGACGACCTTGAGCCGCTTGAGCGCGCGGATCTTCCGCTGCCCCTTGCCGGAGCGGATGGTCTCCCGCAGGCTCTCCGCCTCGGCGTCGAGGTCCATGTTCTGGACCAGCGCCTTGATGGCCTCGGCGCCCATGCCGCCGGTGAAGTACTCACCGAACCGGTCCCGCAGCTCGCGGTAGAGCAGCTCGTCGGTGACCAGCTGCTTCGGCTCCAGCTTGCGGAAGGTGTCCAGCACCTCGTCCAGGCGGTCGATCTCGCGCTGGGCCCGGTCGCGGATCTGGCGCATCTCGCGCTCTCCGCCCTCCTTGACCTTGCGCCGGACGTCCGCCTTGGCACCCTCGGCCTCCAGCTCGGCCAGGTCGGCCTCGAGCTTGGCGGCCCGCTTCTCGATCTCCGAGTCGCGGCTGTTCTCGGCCTGCCGCTTCTCGGCCAGGATCTCGTTCTCGATGGTCGAGAGGTCGCGGTGACGCGCCTCGGCGTCCACGCTGGTCACGACGTACGAGGCGAAGTAGATGATCTTCTCGAGGTCCTTGGGGGCGAGGTCCAGCAGGTAGCCCAGCCGGCTCGGCACGCCCTTGAAGTACCAGATGTGGGTCACCGGAGCGGCCAGCTCGATGTGCCCCATCCGCTCACGGCGGACCTTGGACCGGGTCACCTCGACGCCGCAGCGCTCGCAGATGATGCCCTTGAACCGGACCCGCTTGTACTTACCGCAGTAGCACTCCCAGTCCCGCTGCGGACCGAAGATCTTCTCGCAGAAGAGCCCGTCCTTTTCCGGCTTCAGGGTGCGGTAGTTGATCGTCTCAGGCTTCTTGACCTCGCCGTGGGACCACTGACGGATGTCGTCGGCGGTGGCGAGGCCGATACGCAGCTCGTCGAAGAAGTTGACGTCGAGCACTATGTCCCCTATGTCGTCGTCTGTACTGCTAGCTAGTGGGTGGGGTCGGGAGCCGGCGAGCCGGCTCCCGACCGCTCACCTCAGACCTCTTCGACCGAGCTCGGCTCGCGCCGGGACAGGTCGATGCCCAGCTCCTCCGCGGCCCGGAACACCTCGTCGTCGGTCTCGCGCATCTCCAGGGCCACACCGTCGCTGGAGAGCACCTCGACGTTGAGGCACAGCGACTGCAGCTCCTTGAGCAGCACCTTGAACGACTCCGGGATGCCCGGCTCGGGGATGTTCTCGCCCTTGACGATGGCCTCGTAGACCTTCACCCGGCCGAGGACGTCGTCGGACTTGATGGTCAGCAGCTCCTGCAGGGCGTAGGCGGCGCCGTACGCCTGCATGGCCCAGCACTCCATCTCACCGAAGCGCTGGCCACCGAACTGCGCCTTACCACCCAGCGGCTGCTGCGTGATCATCGAGTACGGGCCGGTCGACCGGGCGTGGATCTTGTCGTCGACCAGGTGGTTGAGCTTCAGGATGTAGATGTAGCCGACCGCGATCGGGTCCGGCAGCGGCTCGCCGGAGCGACCGTCGAACAGCTGCGCCTTGCCGCTGGAGCCGATCAGCTGCTTGCCGTCCCGGTTGGGCAGGGTCGACGCGAGCAGACCGGAGATCTCCGCCTCGCGGGCACCGTCGAAGACCGGCGTGGCCACGTTGGTGTCCGGCTCGGACTCGTGCGCGTCGATCGACCGGAGCTGACGCTTCCAGTCCGTGTCGTCACCGTCGACGCTCCAACCGGTCTTGGCCACCCAGCCGAGGTGCGTCTCCAGCACCTGGCCGATGTTCATCCGGCTCGGCACACCCAGCGGGTTGAGCACGATGTCGACCGGGGTGCCGTCCTCCAGGAACGGCATGTCCTCGATCGGCAGGATCTTCGAGATGACGCCCTTGTTGCCGTGGCGGCCGGCGAGCTTGTCACCGTCCTGGATCTTCCGCTTCTGGGCGACGTAGACCCGGACCAGCTCGTTGACGCCCGGCGGCAGCTCGTCGCCGTCCTCGCGGGAGAAGGTACGCACGCCGATGACCGTGCCGGTCTCACCGTGCGGCACCTTCAGCGAGGTGTCCCGGACCTCGCGCGCCTTCTCGCCGAAGATCGCGCGGAGCAGCCGCTCCTCCGGGGTCAGCTCGGTCTCGCCCTTGGGCGTGACCTTGCCGACCAGGATGTCGCCGGGGACGACCTCGGCGCCGATCCGGATGATGCCGCGCTCGTCGAGGTCGGCGAGCATCTCCTCGCTGACGTTCGGGATGTCGCGGGTGATCTCCTCCGGACCCAGCTTGGTGTCCCGGGCGTCGACCTCGTGCTCCTCGATGTGGATCGAGGTGAGCACGTCCTGCTGCACGAGGCGCTGCGACAGGATGATCGCGTCCTCGTAGTTGTGCCCCTCCCAGGTCATGAACGCCACGAGCAGGTTGCGCCCGAGCGCCATCTCGCCCTCGTCGGTGCACGGACCGTCGGCGATGACCTGGCCGGCCTCGACGCGGTCGCCCTCGAAGACCACCGGCTTCTGGTTGACGCAGGAGCCGGCGTTGGAGCGGCGGAACTTGTGCAGCAGGTACGTCCGGCGGTGGCCGTCGTCCTGGTGGACGGTGATGTAGTCGGCGCAGAGGTCCTCGATGACGCCACCGACCTCGGCGACCACCACGTCACCGGCGTCGACCGCGGCACGGTACTCCATGCCGGTGCCGACCAGCGGCGCCTCGGCCTTGACCAGCGGCACCGCCTGGCGCTGCATGTTCGCGCCCATCAGCGCCCGGTTGGCGTCGTCGTGCTCGAGGAACGGGATCATCGCGGTCGCGACCGAGACCATCTGCCGCGGCGAGACGTCCATGTAGTCCACGGCCGCCGGCGGGACGTCCTCGGTCTCGCCGCCCTTACGGCGGACCAGGACGCGGTCCTCGGCGAAGGTGCCGTCCGCCTTCAGCGGCGCGTTGGCCTGCGCCTTGACGAAGCGGTCCTCCTCGTCCGCGGTCAGGTAGTCGATCTGGTCGGTGACCCGACCGTCGACGACCTTCCGGTACGGCGTCTCGATGAAGCCGAACGGGTTGACCCGGGCGAAGGTGGACAGCGCGCCGATCAGGCCGATGTTCGGGCCTTCCGGCGTCTCGATCGGGCACATCCGGCCGTAGTGGGACGGGTGCACGTCACGGACCTCGAAGCCGGCCCGCTCCCGGGACAGACCACCCGGGCCGAGCGCGCTCAGCCGGCGCCGGTGGGTCAGGCCCGCCAGCGGGTTGGTCTGGTCCATGAACTGGGACAGCTGCGAGGTGCCGAAGAACTCCTTGATCGCCGCCACCACCGGGCGGATGTTGATCAGGGTCTGCGGCGTGATCGCCTCGACGTCCTGGGTGGTCATCCGCTCGCGGACGACCCGCTCCATCCGGGACAGGCCCACCCGGACCTGGTTCTGGATGAGCTCGCCCACGGTACGCAGGCGTCGGTTGCCGAAGTGGTCGATGTCGTCGGCCTCGTAGCCCTCCTCACCGGCGTGCAGCCGGCAGAGGTACTCCACGGTGGCGACGATGTCGTCCTCGGTGAGCGTGCCGGTGGTGATCGGCACGTCCAGCTGGAGCTTCTTGTTGAACTTGTAACGACCGACCTTGGCGACGTCGTACCGCTTCGGGTTGAAGAAGAGGTTGTCGAGCAGGGTCTGGGCGTTCTCACGGGTCGGCGGCTCGCCAGGGCGCAGCTTGCGGTAGATGTCGAGCAGCGCCTCGTCCTGGCCGGCGATGTGGTCCTTCTCGAGCGTGGTCATCATCAGCTCGGACCAGCCGAACCGCTCGCGGATCTGCTCGGCCGACCATCCGATGGCCTTGAGCAGGACCGTGACGGCCTGCCGACGCTTGCGGTCGATGCGGACGCCGACCGTGTCGCGCTTGTCGATGTCGAACTCCAGCCAGGCACCCCGGCTCGGGATGACCTTGACGCTGGAGAGGTCGCGGTCGGAGGTCTTGTCCGGCTGCTTGTCGAAGTAGACGCCCGGGGACCGGACGAGCTGGCTGACCACGACGCGCTCGGTGCCGTTGATGATGAAGGTGCCCTTCGGCGTCATCATCGGGAAGTCACCCATGAACACCGTCTGGCTCTTGATCTCGCCGGTGGTGTTGTTGGTGAACTCCGCGGTCACGAAGAGCGGCGCGCAGTAGGTGAGGTCCTTCTCCTTGCACTCCTCGATCGAGGCCTTCACCTCGTCGAAGCGCGGGGCCGAGAAGGAGAGCGACATGGTGCCGGAGAAGTCCTCAATGGGACTGATCTCGTCGAGGATCTCCGCGAGACCCGAGCGTGCGTGCGGGTCGTCCGCCGACCGGCCCTGCCAAGCCTCGTTGCCGACGAGCCAGTCGAAGGACTCGTTCTGAATGGCGAGGAGGTTGGGGACCTCGAGGTGTTCGGTGATCCTGCCGAATGAAACTCGGCGGGGAGCGAAAGCGCTCGACGTACGACTGGTCTTCGCAGGGCGGGAAGCTGCCAAGATGCGTCCTTCCGAGGACCGGTGCTGCAGAACGGCTGGTACGCGTGCACTCCAATGACCCCACCAGAAATATCCGCAAACGGACATTTCCGAGCAGGGGTCAAGTCGGAAGGCAGCGCAAACTAGCAGTGTAGCCGAGAGGCTAACCGCTGTCCAGCCCACCCCGCAGGTCGTCGCGGAACGTGCCTCGGGACCCTGTAACCGGGTCGCACCGGGCCGCTCGGAACGCAACGTTCCCGCCGGGCCGCTCGGGTGCCGCGGCCGATGGTGTCGCCGCTGCCATTACCCAAGTGGTGGCCGTTGCAAGCGCGGAAGGTCTTGCTGGTGTCAGCGTGCCTGGCAGCCCGGTGCCGCGTCAAGGGCCGGTCCCCGGGTCGCGTGTCTTTCCCACCGACGGACTACCGACAGGCGACGCCGGGCGGTCCGGCGCCGGGCGACGGACGCCCTGCTCACGCCGCTGCCGGCCGGGGCACCAACACGGCGGGCGGCGATCCGTTCCCGGATCACCGCCCGCCGCGACGCGGTGTGCCCCGGCTCACGTGAGCCGGACGCGCGCCTGGTCGTACCTCAGATCACTTGAGGGTGACCTTGGCGCCCTCGCCCTCGAGCTTGGCCTTGGCCTTCTCCGCGGTCTCCTTGTTGGCCTTCTCCAGGACCGGCTTCGGCGCGGCCTCGACCAGGTCCTTGGCCTCCTTGAGGCCCAGGCCGGTCAGCTCGCGCACGACCTTGATGACCTGGATCTTCTTGCCGCCGTCAGCCTCGAGGATGACGTCGAACTCGTCCTTCTCCTCCTCGACCGGGGCGGCGGCACCCGGGGCGCCCGGGGCAGCGGCCACCGCGACCGGAGCCGCGGCGGTGACCTCGAAGGTCTCCTCGAACTGCTTCACGAACTCGGAGAGCTCGATCAGCGTCATCTCCTTGAACGCGTCGAGCAGCTCGTCGGTGCTGAGCTTCGCCATGTCTGGCGTCCTTTCCAACTGGATCTACAAAGACTGAACTGGGTACGCCGGGAGGCCTCAGGCCGCCTCGGCGCCCTCCTTCTCGCGCTTGTCCGCCAGGGCGGCCGCCGCACGGGCGGCCTTCGAGAGCGGAGCCTGGAACAGGGCCGCGGCCTTGCTCAGGTTGCCCTTCATCGCGCCGGCCAGCTTGGCCAGCAGCACCTCACGGGACTCCAGGTCGGCGAGCTTCGTGACCTCGGCCGCAGAAATGGCCTTGCCCTCGAAGACACCGCCCTTGATGACGAGCTTCGGGTTGGCCTTCGCGAAGTCGCGAAGCCCCTTCGCCGCCTCGACGACGTCGCCCGAAACGAAAGTCAGCGCGGTAGGACCGGTGAACAGCTCGTCGAGGCCGGAGATGCCCGCGTCCGTCGCGGCACGCTTGGCCAGCGTGTTCTTCGCGACCGTGTAGCTGGTCTCCTTGCCGAGCGAGCGCCGCAGCTGGGTGAGCTGGGAAACCGTCAGACCGCGGTACTCGGTCAGCACCGTGGCACCCGCGTTCCGGAAGCTCTCGGTCAGCTCAGCGACGGCCGTGGCCTTGTCGGCCCGGATCGGCTTGTCCGCCATGTCCCTCCTCTCTCGTTGCTCGAGGCTGGTCACCGTCGGGCAGCGGGAGCTGTCGACGGTGGCGGAGGCGACACGACAACGAGAAAAGCCCCGGCGCAGGGCGCACGGGGCGAGGGCCGGCGGGCGCACGCACGGTCGGCGGACCATGCTGCACTGCCGATTTTCGCTTGCCGCCCTGCGCGGGTCGCCCGTCATCGCGGGACCTTCGACCGTGCCGAGGCACGGTGACCAGCGGTCTCTGGGTGGAACTTCGCGGCCAAGGTTACGCGACCCGCCCGGCGACCGCCAAATCGCCCCCCGGGTGGCCCGGCTCACTCCCCCGGCCACCCCGCCCGGCGAGCCAGCGCCCGACGGCGGTCCGGGTCGGGACCGGTGCCGCCCGGCCCGGCCGGCCCGCGCCGGCCGCCGGTCAGGGCCGGGACCGGCGCCGCCAGGAGTAGCCGGCGAGGGCGACCGCGCTCCAGGCCGCCGCCCACCCGGTGAGCGCGGCGCCGGTCGGCAGACTCAGGTCACCGGCGACGGCCCGGGCGGTGGCCATCACCGGTGGCGCCAGCCAGGGGGCGACCGAGCCGGTCAGGCCGAGGACGACGGCGCCGACCCCGCCGACCGCCAGCACCGCGACGCTGTACCCGGCGCTGCCCGTACTGGCCCGGCTGGCCAGCGCGCCGAGCGCCGCCGCCGGTACGACCAGCAGGTGCGCCCAGGCGCCCAGGGTGACGCCCACCACCACCGACCGGTCCCCCGGCTCGACCGGGCCGGTGACCCCACCGACCAGCCAGGGGAAGACCAGCGCGACGGCCACCGTGCCGAACGCCGCCACGCTCGCCGCCAGCAGCCCGGCCGCCTCCTCGCCCCGGACGCCGGCCAGCACCCGGGCCAGCCGGCGCTGGCCGTCCGGCTCCACGTCCAGCAGCACCTTGGTCTGCCAGGCGAGCACCGGGAAGAGCACCGCCGCCGAGACGCCGTACGCCTCCGCCGGCTGGGCCCGGCCCCCGCCGTAGAGCACGCCGAGCGCCACCAGGCCGGCGAGCACCGGGGCGAGCGCCCGGCCCGTCCGCAGGAAGCCGGCGAGCCGCAGCCGGGCCAGCGCGATCACCGGACCACCCCGCCGGGCTCGCCGGCCGCTCCCGTCGCCGAACCGGCCACCGCCGTCGCCGAACCGGCCGACGCACCGCCGGGACGGGCGTCGGCCACATCGCGATCATGATCGGTCGACGCGAGCTCCCTGTCGGCCGTCACGGAGCCGGCGGGCGGCCGGTCCGGTCCCGGTTCACCGGCGGCCTCGGCCGAACCCGCGGGCGACCCGTCCCGCCCCGGTCCGCCGGCCACGGACCCGGTGGGTGGTCCGGCCACGGACCCGGTGGGTGGTCCGGCCACGGACCCGGTGGGTGGTCCGGCCGGCTCGGGCCCGCCGGCGGCCGATGCCGGAGCGGTTACCGGGGCCGGTTCACCGGCCACCCCGGCGGGCCGTCCGGACCCGGCCGGCGCGGCGTCGGGGCGTACCCGCAGGATGTGGTGACCCTCGGCGCGCAACCGGGCGACGGTGCCGGCCACCCGCGCGGCCGGCACCGCGACCTCGACCACGGCCATCCCTGCGGCGGACGACGGCGCCTCCTCGGTGACCGTGCCGTCGGCCACCGTCCAGTGCCGCGCGCCGGGCAGCCGGACGGTCTCCCCACGGTGGTCGCTGACCAGCACCGCCCCGCCCGTGCCGAGCACCTCGTCGATCACCGCCGGGACCAGGTCGCGGGTGGCCGCGTCCAGGCCCTCCCAGGGCTCGTCGAGGACCAGCAGGCCGGGCGGGCGGAGCATCGCCTGGGCCAGGCCGACCTTCTGCGCGGTGCCCTTGGACAACTCCGGCAGCCGGACCGTGCGGAAGGCGGCCAGCCCCAGCCGGGAGGTCCAGTCGGTCACCGCCCGGCCGGCGGCCGCGGCGTCGAGGCCGGCGACCCGTGCCATGCCGGTCAGGTAGCGCTCCACGGTGAAGGGCTGGTCGGCGGGGAAGCGTTCCGGGACCCAGCCGACCCGCCGGGGGCGCTCGGTCACCCGGCCCCGGACCGGACGCAGCACCCCGGCCGCGATCTGCAGCAGGGTGGACTTCCCGGCACCGTTGCGGCCGAGCACCACCACGACCTCACCCGGACCGATCCGCGCATCCACACCCCGCAGCACCCACGGCCCCCGCCGGCGGTACCGCAACCAGACGTTCTCCAGCCGCATGCCGCGAGCCTGCCACAGCCGGACGAACGGCAGGGGCCCCGCCACGAGTCGTGGCGGGGCCCCTGCGCGGGAGTCGTGCTCAGCCCTCGGCCGGGGCCTCGCTGAGGTTCTTCACCAGCTTCGGGTCGACCGGGACACCCGGGCCCATGGTGGTGGTGAGGGTGACCTTCTTGAGGTACGTGCCCTTGGCCGCCGACGGCTTGGCTCGGAGCACCTCGTCGAGGACGGCGGCGTAGTTGTCCACCAGCTGGGTCTCGGAGAACGAGGCCTTGCCGATGATCAGGTGCAGGTTCGAGTGCTTGTCCACCCGGAAGGTGATCTTGCCGCCCTTGATGTCCTGCACCGCCTTGGTGACGTCCATGGTCACCGTGCCGGTCTTCGGGTTCGGCATGAGACCGCGCGGGCCCAGGATCCGCGCGATCCGGCCGATCTTGGCCATCTGGTCCGGCGTGGCGATCGCCGCGTCGAAGTCGAGCCAACCGCCCTGGATCCGGGCGACCAGCTCGTCGGTGCCCACCTCGTCGGCACCCGCCGCGGCGGCCTCTTCGGCCTTCGCGCCGGCGGCGAAGACGATCACGCGGGCGGTCTTACCGGTGCCGTGCGGCAGGTTGACCGTGCCGCGGACCATCTGGTCCGCCTTGCGGGGGTCGACGCCGAGGCGCATGGCGACCTCGACCGTGGCGTCGAACTTGACGTTGGTGGTCTCCTTGGCCAGCTTCACGGCCTCCGCGGGGGTGTAGAGCTTGGACCGGTCGATGACATCGGCGGCCTTGCGGTAGCTCTTGCTGCGCTGCATGTTCTGGTTACTCCTGTGGTCTCTGGCGGGCCGCGTCACCGCGCGCCCTCCCACGATCCGTTCGGGTCTGTGGTGGCCGACGTCAGTCGTTGACGACGATGCCCATCGACCGGGCGGTGCCGGCGATGATCTTCTCAGCCTGGTCGAGGTCGTTGGCGTTGAGGTCGGCCATCTTCTTCTCGGCGATCTCGCGCAGCTGGGCGCGGGTGACCGAGCCGACCTTGTCCTTCTGCGGGACGCCGGAGCCCTTCTGCACGCCGGCGGCCTTGATCAGCAGGCGGGCGGCGGGCGGGGTCTTCAGCACGAAGGTGAAGGTCCGGTCCTCGTACACGCTGATCTCGGCGGGGACGATGTCGCCCCGCTGGGACTCGGTCTGCGCGTTGTAGGACTTGCAGAACTCCATGATGTTCACGCCGTGCTGGCCGAGCGCGGGGCCGACCGGCGGCGCCGGGGTGGCCTGGCCCGCCGGCAGCTGAAGCGTGAACGTCTTGACGAGCTTCTTCTTCGGAGGCATGTCTCTTCCTGGGGCTTGGAACTGGGATTTTCGCCGGCCTGCGGGCGCGCACGGTCAGCGCGGTGCGGAGAGCCGACGTTCTAGGGTAGCGCAGCCGTCCACCACCCTCCCGGCCGAGGTCCGGGCGGGCGGCGAAACGACGCACCGGCGGCCGGCCGGGAGGCCCACCGCCGGTGCGGACGTACGTCAGATCTTGGCGACCTGGTTGAAGTTCAGCTCCACCGGCGTCTCCCGGCCGAAGATCGACACCAGCACCTTGAGCTTCTGCTGGTCGGCGTTGATCTCGCTGATCGTCGCCGGCAGCGAGGCGAAGGCGCCGTCGGTGACGGTGACCGAGTCGCCGACCTCGAAGTCGAGGACCTTGACCTCGGGCTTGGCCTTCTTCTGCTCGGTCTCGACGGCCGGCGCCAGCCACTTGAGCACCTCGTCGAGGGAGAGCGGCGCCGGGCGGTCGGCCCGGTCGGTCGCGCCCACGAAGCCGGTGACCCCCGGCGTGTTGCGCACGCACGAGTAGGACTCGGCGGTCAGCTCCATCCGGACCAGGATGTAGCCCGGGAAGACCTTGGCCTGGACCTGGGACCGCTTGCCGTTCTTGACCTCGACCTCTTCCCGGGTCGGCACCTCGACCTGGTAGATGTAGTCCTCCATGTCGAGGCTGGTGATCCGGGTCTCGAGGTTGGTCTTGACCTTGTTCTCGTAGCCGGCGTACGAGTGCACCACGTACCAGTCACCCGGCGCGTAGCGCAGCTTCTGGCGCAGCTCGGCGACCGGGTCGTACTCCTCGTCGGGCGCGGGCTCGCTGGTGGGGAACTCCGGCTCGCTGGCGGCCTCGACCGACTCGTCACCAGCCGCCGTCGCGACCGTGGACTGCTCGTCCGCGGGTTCGGCGGTCTCGTCGTACTCAGGCACGCTCGCTCACTTCCGTCACTATCGGCACAGTCAGCCGGTCAGCTGGGGTTGCCGAAGACCCACAGCACGCCCTTGGCGAAGCCGTAGTCCAGGCCGGCCACGATCGTCAGCATCACCGCGACGAAGGCGACCACCACGGCGGTGTAGGTCAGCAGCTCCTTGCGCGTCGGCCAGATGACCTTACGCAGTTCGGCGACGACCTCGCGGACGAATCGGGCGATGCGGCCGAACAGCCCCACCTTGTCGGTCTCGGCGCGGGTCTTCGGCCGGTCGGCCGACTCCGCCTTGGCCCGGGACCGGGTGGCGGTGCCACCGCCCCGGGAAACCGGCTCTTCCGCTTCGGTGGCGTCATCGTCGGCCACGTCGTCGACGACCTCGTCGTGCAGACGGTCGTCGCCGGCGTCCTCGCCGCGCCGCTTGTTGTCGGCCACTTCGCCCTCCGTGCGGGATGTCGGGTCGCACGCCGTCGGCGTGCGCGGCGTTTGGTCACGCCGGCCGGGCCCAACCGTCCCGCGACGGGCCGCGGCCGGCGGATCGACCGGGGGCCCGATGCCTCGGAGCCACCCCGCCGATGCCACCACCACGGGCCGAGCGCCGCCGGACGGCGGCGCGACCCACGGGAACGGTCAGGCCTGAGGCGCAGGGGTGACAGGACTTGAACCTGCAGCCTGCGGTTTTGGAGACCGCTGCTCTGCCAATTGAGCTACACCCCTGTGCGGCAACGCTCACCCTGCCCTGCCGCGCACGGCCGGGCAGGGATCGATTGCCCCACGGCGGACCAGTGTACGGGTAGCGGCACGACTTTCCCAACCGGTCTGCTCATCGCGCGTCGCGGGCCCGCTCAGCGGGCCGTCCGGATGGTCGCCCGGGCCTGCGACAACACCTTCTCGCCGAGACAGGTCGCGGTCACGTCGAGCCTGGTCAGACCGTCCTCGGTGACCTCCCGAACCACCGCGGTCACCTCGATCTCGGTGCCCTGGTCGTCGTCCGGGACCACCACCGGCCGGGTGAACCGCACGCCGTAGTCGACCACCGCGTCGGGCGCGCCGGCCCACTCGGTGACCGCCCGGCCGACCAGCGCCATGGTGAACATGCCGTGGGCGATCACCCCGGGCAGGCCGACCTTGGCGGCGACCCGGTCGCTCCAGTGGATCGGGTTGAAGTCGCCGGAGGCCCCGGCGTAGCGGACCAGGTCCGCCCGGGTCACCCGGAACGTCTTCGGTGGCAGCTCCATGTCAGGCCTCCCCGCGTACGACGAGCTTGGACCAGACCGCGACCACCGGCTCCCCGGCGGCGGTGGTGACGTCGGTGCGGGTGGTCAGGAAGCCGTGCCCGCCCCGGGAGGTGATCTCCTCGATGGTGCTGACGCAGACCAGCTCGTCCCCGGCCACGACCGGCCGGGTGTACGCGAACCGCTGGTCGCCGTGGACGACGCGGCTGTAGTCCATTCCCAGCGCCGGGTCCTCGACGATCTGCCGGTTGGCGGCCATGGTCACCACGAAGGGGAAGGTGGGCGGAGCCACCACGTCCGGGTGGCCGAGCGCGCGGGCGGCCTCCGGGTCGTGGTGGGCCGGGTCGGCGGCGCCGATCGCGGTCGCGAACTCGCGGATCTTTTCACGGCCCACCTGGTACGGGGCGGTCGGCGGGTAGCTCCGGCCGACGAAGGACGGGTCCAGGGACATGCCGCGAACCTACACGCAGAACACGAGCGCCGATCTGTGCGGTCGGCGGCGGCTCAAGGCCGCGCCGGTGCCGTGCAGATCGGCGCTCGGGTGTGCTCTGGGACCGGGCCGGCAGGGCCGGCCGCAGGTCAGCGGGTCTCGCGGTGGACCGTGTGCCGGCCGTCGCGCGGGCAGAACTTCTTCAGCTCGATGCGGTCCGGGTCGTTACGACGGTTCTTGCGCGTGATGTAGTTGCGCTCCTTGCACTCCACACACGCCAAAGTGATCTTCGGCCGGACATCGGTCGCCTTCGCCACGGCGGAGTGCCTTCCTCGCTACGGGTAACAACTACGGCGTGTCAGCCTACGCGCTGACTACGCGGACATGCAAAGTGGGCGCCAGTGGCGCCCGTCCTACTGACCACCAGGAACACGCCCGGAGGACGAGAGTAGCGGTGGCCGGACTTGAACCGGCGACACAGCGATTATGAGCCGCTTGCTCTGCCATCTGAGCTACACCGCCGCGGTGGGTCCAGCTGAACCCTCGAGCCCCCTTACGGAATCGAACCGTAGACCTTCTCCTTACCATGGAGACGCTCTGCCGACTGAGCTAAGGGGGCCTGCGCGATCTCCCCGGGGGGTGACGCGCAGGGGTAAGACTACACGGCCCCGCGCCGGAGGTGAAATCGGATCCCCCGCCCACCGTGCACCAGGGCGTCCGCCCAGGTCAGGGCACCACTCGCAGGCGCGGCAGCTCGCCCGCGGAGATCGTCTCCGGGTCCACCTGGGCGCCGAACCAGGCCTCCAGCCGCTCGTACGGCAGGGGCCGGCTGAACAGGAAGCCCTGCCCGATCTCGCAGCCGATGTCCTGCAGCAGCTCCAGGGTCAGCTCGCTCTCCACGCCCTCGGCCACCACGGCCAGGCCGAACTGCTGGGAGAGGGTGACCACCGCGTTCACGATCGCCAGGTCGCCTGGGTCCGTCGCCATGCCCTGCACGAACGAGCGGTCGACCTTGACCTCGTGCACCGGCAGCCGGCGCAGGTGGGCCAGGGACGAGTCGCCGGTGCCGAAGTCGTCCACCGAGAGCCGTACGCCGAGGTCGCCCAGCCGGCGCAGGGTGGGGATGGGCCGGTCGGTGCCGTCCAGCACCCCGGCCTCCTTGATCTCCAGGGTGAGCCGCTGCGCCGGTACGCCGTACTCGTCGAGCAGTTCCTTGACCCGGGCCGGGAAGTGCTGGTCGGTGAGCGTACGGGCGGAGAGGTTGACCGCGACGGCGAGCGGCTGGCCGCCGTGCGTCCAGTCCCGGCTGCGCCGCAGCCCTTCGCGGAGCACGAACTCGGTGAACCGACCCAGCTGGCCGGTGTGCTCGGCCACCGCCACGAAGTCCTCCGGGGCTACCGTGCCGTGCGCCGGGTGCTCCCAGCGGGCCAGGCACTCCACCCCGACCAGCCGGCGGTCGCGCAGGGTCACCTTGGGCTGGAAGTAGACCTCCAGCTCGCCCTCGTCGAGCGCCCGCCGCAGGTCGCCGGCGAGACCCAGCCGGCGTAGCGACCGGGACTCCAGCGCCGGGTTGAACAGCTGAACGTTGCCCGGCACCGACTTGGCCGCCGTCGCCGCCAGGTCGACCCGTTGCAGCAGGGACGCCGCGTCACTGCCGTGATCCGGGTGTACGGCGACACCGACCGCGGTGTCCACGTCCAGCGTGAGCGCGTCGAAGACCATCTCGTCGCGGATCTGCTCCCGCAACTGGGCGGCCAGTTCCAGGGCCGCCTCGGCACTCTCCAGCCGCAGCGTGACCAGGAACTCGTCGCCGCCGGCCCGGCCGACCAGCGCCGAGGACGGGACGCAGGCCCGCAACCGGTCGGCGACCTCGGCGAGGACCTTGTCGCCGGCGGCGTGCCCGAGCGACTCGTTGACCTGGCGCAGCCCGTCCACGTCGAAGAGCAGCAGCGCCACCACTTCGCCCGGCGCCCGGATCTTGACCGACTCGTCCAGCGCGCCGACGATGCGCCGCCGGTTGGGCAGCTTGGTCAACGCGTCGTGGTAGGCGTCGTGCCGCAGCCGGTCGACCAGCCGGGAGTTCTCCAGGGCGACCGCGGCGTGCGCCGCGACCGTCTCGAAGATGGGGATGTCGGCGGGGCCGAAGTGGTTGGTGTCGCCGAGCCGGTTGACGACCTCGAGCGTGCCGATCACCGCCTGCCCGGAGCGCAGCGGGATGACGATCATCTCCTTGACCCGGCTGTCCCCGCCGAGCTGGCGCAGGTCGACTCCGTCGCCGAGCCCTCGGCCGGCGGTCACCGTCTGGCCGGTCTTCAGCACTTTCTCCCGGATCGCGACCGGCGCGGGCGCGAAGTCGAGCAGCCCGGGGTCGTCGACCCGGGCGGTGAGCAGGACCTCCGGGTGCCGCCCCTGCGGTGGCAGCCAGAGCGTCGCGTACTCGGCCTGCATCAGCCCGCGGACCCGGCCGAGGAGCGCGTCGATGAGGGTGCCGTCCTGCCCGCTCTGCGTCACGGCCCGGGTGAGCTCGTACATGTCGCTGAGGGTCCGGTGCTGGCGGAAGAAGCGCGAGTACGACCGGTAGACGAAGGCCACCGCGGTCGCGACCGCGCCGAGCAGGAGGATCGCCCACCAGGTGCTGTCCAGCACGATCAACACCACCAGACCGATGGCCACGTTCACCACGGCGGTCAGCAGTGTCGGGGCGGCCGTCCGCACCATCTCCAGCCCGGCCTGCCAGCCCTGCAACAGACTGATCACCCCGCTGACGGCGACCAGTGCGGCGAGGGTGAAGGTGCTCACCGCGACGAAGAGCACGCCCCAGGTGGCCGGACCCACCCCCTCGGTCGGCGGCATGGCCAGCAGCACGAGGCCGGCCAGCGAACCGGCCGCGCCCGCCTTGGCGACGTTGAACCAGACCTTGGTCGCCGCGAGCCGCCGGCGCATCTGACCGATCAGGGCCGCGAGCGCCGCGATGAGGACCACCGTCACCGGCTCGAGGTAGTAGAAAGCCAGGACGAGCGGAATCTCGGTGAGGGTGACGGCGAGCGCCTGCCGACGGACGATGAACTGCAGGACCTGGGTGCCGGCGGCGACCATGGCGAACAGGAGGATGACTCCCATCGCCAAGTCGTCGACGGGAGGCGGTTGGACCGCGCTGGCCACCGTGCAGAAGACGACGGTGATCAGGGCCATCGGAGCCGTGATCAGCCAGGCCGAATCCACCGGCCTGCGCGCCGAAGGTTGACTCCGTGCCATCCCGCTCCTCTGCAGAGTCGCGTCGCAAAGGCTCGGGACCGAAGCCGCCCGAGGCCCTCCACGGGGCGAGCGGTTACCTGACGACTACGTTGGCGACCGAGGCGGCCCAGTCGTAGTCCATCAGGGCGAAGTTGGAGTCGACCGGGATGAGACCGCCGGCGACCGCGGCGAGTGCTGCGAGGGCCAGCGCCACGCCGAACAGCCGGCCAGGCTTACGACCAGACATCAGTGTGCTCCTGTCGGCAGGGGGAAGACGGTGGAGGTTCCACGATGGTGCCACAGGGAAGCGGCCACTGGAAAGCCGCACCAGCCAGCCCCGCCCGAGCGTCGGTGAGGCTGCGCCGTTCGGGCCACGGCCACCGTCGAGCCGGCCCAGATCACGGGGCTACGGAACCGCTGACCACCTCGCGCATCGTGCAATAAGACCTTTGCCGCATACCGTCGCAACCGCTTGACCGGTTCGTTTCCGACGGATCGGATCACATCCCGTATACCGCTGCCTTCCGTCGCGGCGCCCGGCGATCCGGACGAGTGCATCGACCACCATACATCGTCCGCTCCACCATGCCAGCACCCCGCCACGGTGCGTGTGTCACCGATTGCCACGGACCCGGGGAGGTGCGGTGGCCGGGTGGGCACGGCCCGGCCCTCCGGGCGTGCCACCGACGCGATCCGGTCGGCACGCCTGTGCGGTGGCTAACCCTCAGCCCGGTCACACCCGTGCGGCGCCGCGTGTCACCGCGATGAGGAAGTCATCCGGTCGGGTCGAGCCCGTGCCGGCAAACCGCAGGACGAGGAGCATCGCTGATGTCCATCACCTACATCGTCGTCACCGTGCTGGCCGCCGCCATGGTCGGCTTCTCCGCCGCCTCCGTGTTCCTCGGGGCGAAGTGGGTCGTGGAGCCGCTGGCCGACTACGGCGTACCCCGCTCGTGGTGGCCCTGGCTCGGCACGGCCAAGGCCGCCGGGGCGGCGGGCCTGGTCGTCGGCCTGTTCGTACCGGTCGTCGGCGTGCTGGCCGGGATCGGCCTGGTGCTGTACTTCACCGGGGCCGTCGTCACCGTGCTCCGGGCGCGCTCGTACGCGCACATCCCGTTCCCGCTGCTGTACGCGGCACCGGTGGTCGGCTCGCTGGCGCTGCTCGCCGCATGACGCCGGCCCCTCGGTCCGTTCCCAGCGCCCGGGTCAGCGGACGGCGGCGGCCGTCTCGTCGCCGTCGGATCTGGGGTGCGGGTGCACCACCGGCACCGGGGGGACGGACCGGGGCCGGGCGGCGTGCCGCCGCGCGTCGACGGCGAGCACCGCGAGCGCGGTGAGGGTCAGCAGCCCGCCGACGAGGGCGAGCAGCCGCGGCCCCGGGCCGGGCAGCAGGACGCCGCCGAGCAGCGATCCGGCGGCGATGCCGGCGTTGAAGGCGGTGCTGACGCCGGCCGACGCGATGTCGGTGCTGCCGGGGGCGAGTTGCAGACTCCGGTTCTGCACGGCGGTGGCGAACGCCGCGTACGCGAGGCCGACGCCGGCGAGCAGGACCACTGTGGCGGGTTGCAGCGCGCCGAGCGCGTACAGGCCGAGCAGGGCGGTGGCGCCGACGCTCAGCGGCACCAGCAGCGACCCGATCGGGTGGGCGTCGAGGGTCCGACCCACCAGGATCGTGCCGACCACGCCGGCCGCCCCGGCGACGAACAGCAGGGGCGCCAGCGCGGCGTCGGTGAAGCCGCTGACGTCCAGCAGGAGCGGCGTGACGTAGGTCTGCAGGGTCAGGAAGCCGCCGATGCCGACGGCGGTCGCGATCAGGAGCATCGTGAAGCGGCGGGCGTCGGGTGCGGTGCCCCGGGCGGCGCCCCCGGCCGTCGGCGCGTACGACGGGAGCAGCACGACGACCGCGACGGCGACCGCCACCCCGACCCCGGCCATCGCCACGAACGCCGCCCGCCAACCGGCCTGCTGCCCGAGCCAGGTGCCGGCGGGCACGCCGAGCACCGGGGCGAGTGCCGCGCCGGTGGAGAAGAGCGCCACCACCCGTCCGCGCACCGCGAGCGGGAAGAGGCCGGTCACGGCGGGCGAGACGACGGACCAGAACAGGGCCTGGGTGAGCGCGGTGACGAGGCGGGCGCCGGCCAGCACGGCGTACGTCGGGGCGAGCGCGGCCACGACGTTGGCCGCCGCGAACAGCACGAGGGTGACGCCGAGCAGCCCGCGGCGGGGGATCCGCTGGGTCAGCCGGGCCAGCGGCACGGACGCCAGCACGACCACGACGGCGTACCCGCTGACCAGCAGGCCCACCCGCGAACGCGAGCGGTCGAGATCCGGCGCGATGTGGGTGAGCAGGCCGATCGGCAGCAGCTCGGTCGTGATGAACGCGAACGCGGCGAGCGACAGCACGACGAGCGCGCCCCAGGCCCTGCGCGACGAAACCTCCGGCGCCAACTGCCACCCCTCCCCCGTCGCCGCGCATCGTCCCACGGAGCACGGGCTGCGGGATCGCGCGTTCCGCTGTGGCTCTGCTGCGCGTCGGCGGCGTCAGGCCACGGGCAGCCCGGCCAGGCCGGCGGCGAGACCGAGGACGGCGCTGACCGCCAGGACGCGCAGGACCGACCAGCGGGGCCCGAAGACAGGCCGACGACGCCGGGCAGCACGAACAGGATCCCGGCGATCGGCCCGCCCCGCAGCCCGTCGGTCAGCGCGAGATCTGCCGGCGCTGATGGGAGAGGTCAGTGTGGTGGTGTCCGCCGGGGTGGCTGTCGGGGTCGGTGTGGACCGTGGCAGTGGTCAGCCGAGGTATGGCGTGGGTCAACTGGTGCTCGGCGTCGGCCGCGATCTCGTGCGCCGAAACGAGGCTGAGGTGGGCATCAACTACGAGTTCCGCTTCGGCGTGCAGCCGATGGCCGATCCAGCGGAGCCGGACCGCGGCCACGTCGCGGACGCCGTTGACCGCGCGGAGGGTGGTTTCGGCCTGGTCGACGATGTCGGGGTCGACGGCGTCCATGAGCCGCCGGTAGACCTCGCGGGCGGCGTCCTTGAGGACGAAGGCGATGGCGATGGCGATGACCAGCCCGAGGGCCGGGTCGGCCCACCGCCAGCCGAGGGCGGCGCCGCCGGCGGCGAGGAGCACGGCGAGGGAGGTGTAGCCGTCGGTGCGGGCGTGCAGGCCGTCGGCGACCAGGGCGGCGGAGCCGATGCGGCGACCGACGCGGATGCGGTAGCGGGCGACGAGTTCGTTGCCGATGAAGCCGACGAGGCCGGCGGCGGCCACCCAGGGCAGGTGGGTCACCTCGGCCGGGTGCAGCAGCCGGGTGATGGCGGTCCAGGCGGCGGCGACGGCGGAGGCGGCGATGACCGCGACGATGATGATCCCGGCGATGTCCTCGGCCCGGCCGTAGCCGTAGGTGTAGGTGCGGGTGGCGGCGCGCCGGCCGAGGAGGAAGGCGATGCCCAGCGGCACGGCGGTCAGGGCGTCGGCGACGTTGTGCAGGGTGTCGCCGAGCAGGGCGACCGAGCCGGACAGCACGACGATGACCGCCTGGGCGATGGCTGTGATTCCGAGGCCGACCAGCGAGATCCACAGGGCGCGTAGCCCTTCGCGGGAAGACTCCAACGCGGCGTCGACCTTCGCGCGGGAGTCGTGCGAGTGCGGAACCACGACATGCGTCAGCCGATGCCACCGGGCGGCGAGTCGACCGCCGTGGTGGTGGCCGTGATCGTGCGGGTGGTCGTGACCGTGCTCCTGCCGGTGGTCGTGGTCGTTCACCGCGTCTCCCAACGTCGGGCGGCATGACAGTCGGTACCCCCGACGGCGGCGATAATATGTGCTCATGTACGCACGCGACAATCGTGCAGGTGCCAGTGACCTGCAACAACGCCTTCCTGCTGATAGCCAGATAGAGGCGGCTACGGAGATGTTGCGGATGCTGGCCGATGGCACCCGGCTGCGGTTGATGTGGCTACTCGTCGGCGGCGAGCACGACGTGACGGCGCTGGTGGAGGCGCTGGGAGTGGCGCGGCCGGCGGTGTCGCAGCACCTGGGCAAGCTGCGGTTGGCCGGGCTGGTCGCCGTGCGGCGCGACGGCCGGCGCGCCGTCTACTCCGCCCGAGGCGGGCATGTGCGGCGACTGGTGACCGAGGTCGTGCAGGCGGCGTCTCACCGGGTGGCCGGCATCCCCGACCACGACTGACGTGCATGGATGGGTGCGGCTACTCGCCGACCTTGGAACGGGGGTCGGCGAACCACTCGCGGGTGAACCCACGGACCGCGTCGACGTCGACCGCGTCGCAGGCGATGGTGCGGTAGGCGTGCACGGCCTTGACCGCCTCGGCCTGGTCAGGGGCAACGCCGCCGACGACCCGGCCGGCGGTGGAATCGGTGACGAAGGCCCGCACCTGGGCGAGCTGCTCGGCGGGCAGGTCCGGTCGGTAGGTGACGATCACGTATCCGTCACCGATGACGTGCCCGAACGACGTGGCCGGGACGACCTCGCCAGGTTCGAAGAAGTCCTTGACCGGGTGCCCCCCGCCGGCCGGGAACGTCTCGGTGCGGTTGCGCACCTCGCAGCTGCTCGCCGGATCGGCAGCGGCCTGCACCGGGCGCAGCGCGTCAGGGCCTGAGGTGATCACCAGGACCGCTGCGGCGACGACACCGGCGGCGATCAGCGCACCGTGTGAGAGCCGGACATCCCGCAGGCGGGGCAGGTAGTGACGCAGCACGTCGCCGATCATGAACATGGCCACGGCCGCGATGAGCTGCCCGATCTCGACGCCGAGGTTGAAGGCCAGCACCCGAGGGACCAGCCCGTCCGAGGGCAGGCCAACCTCCTGCAACCGGGTGGCCAGACCCAGACCGTGCACGAGGCCGAAGGCGAACACGGCGGCGGCGAACCCGGTCCAGTTCTTCGGCCGGCCGCGCAGGCCGACCACGCCGACGAACACCAGGCTCAGCGCAACCACGATGTCGACCAGGACCGGATTGACGTGCCAGTCGGCGACGGCGGCGGCGAACAGGGTGATGCTGTGCCCGAGCGCGAACAGCGAAATCAGCTTCGCCGCCCGCCGGATCTCTCCCGCCAGGAGCAGAGTTCCGCCGACGAACAGCAGGTGATCCCAGCCGGCGAGCATGTGCTTCGTGCCCAGCCACACGAACCCACCGACGGTCTCGCTCGATCCGCCGACACCATGAGCCCAGGCAGCCCCAGGAAGCACCAGCACGATGGCCGCCACCACGCCAGCAAGGACCGAGCCCCGTCGCACCGCAGCGAGCATCGCCCCGCGCCCTCTCCTCCGTCAGCGTCGCAGGCCCGGAGCCCGCCGCGTCGTCTGGTAGTCGCTCGGCCGCCTCTACAAGTTCCCGCGGTGATCCTGGCAACGAGAACGCCGAAGTGCCGGGGTCGGCCGACGGCGGCGTCAGGCCACGGGCAGCCCGGCCAGGCCGGCGGCCAAGCCGAGGACGGCGCTGACCGCCAGGACGCGCAGGACCGACCACCGGAGCCCGAAGACCAGCACCGCCGAGATCGCGGCGATCGCCAGCGGCACCGGTCGCCAACTACCGGGATCGGGCAGTTCCAGGTGCAGCGGGCCGGTCGTCACGACGTGCTGCCGGGCGAAGAGGGTGTGCACGGCGAAGTAGAGGCCGAGGTTGGCGATGACGCCGACCACCGCGGCGGTGATCCCGGTCAGCGCGGCCGACAGGGTGTGGTTGCCGCGGAGCCGTTCGACATAGGGCGCGCCGAGCAGGACGAACAGGAAGCACGGAACGAAGGTCACCCAGGTGGTCAGCAGCGAGCCGACCACGCCGGCCACCCACGGATCGAGGTCGCCCGGATTGTGGTACGCGCCCAGGAAGGCGACGAACTGGACGACCATGATCAGCGGGCCGGGTGTGGTCTCGGCCAGCGCCAGGCCACGGACCATGTCCCCGGCGGTCAGCCACCCGTAGTCCTCCACCGCCCGTTGCGCGACGAAGGCGACCACCGCGTACGCGCCGCCGAAGGTCACCACGGCGGTTCCGGAGAAGAACAGGCTCTGCTGGGTGTAGACGCTGCCGACACCGGTCAGGGCCGCCACCACGGCCACCGGGACGAACCAGGCGAGCAACCCGACGGTCAGCACCACGGCGGCGCGCCGGACGGTCGGTCGACCGTGGTGCAGCGCGTCGTCCGAGATCAGCGGGGCGCGGCCGTCCTTCCCGTCGGGACCGTGCCCGGCGGAGGTCAGGTATGCCGGCCGCCACCGGTGGACCGCCCACCCGGCCACCGCCGCCAGCGCGATGACGATCGGAAACGGCACCCCGAAGACCGCCAGGGCGGTGAACGCGGCCACCGCGAAGCCCAGCAGGACCCGGTTGGCCAGGGCGCGGCTTCCGACCCGCCACACCGCCTGGGCGACGATCGCCACCACCGCCGGCGCCAGCCCGGCGAACAACGCCGTCACGATCCGGGTGTCGCCGAATCCCACGTACAGCGCCGACAACGCCAGCAGGGCGACGACGCCGGGCAGCACGAACAGGATTCCGGCGATCAACCCGCCGCGCAGCCCGTTCAGCAGCCACCCCACGTAGATGGCGAGCTGCTGGGCCTCCGGACCGGGCAGCAGCATGCAGTAGTTCAGGGCGTGCAGGAACCGCCGCTGCCCGATCCACCGGCGCTCGTCGACCAGGTGGCGCTGCATCACCGCGATCTGCCCGGCCGGGCCACCGAACGTCTGGAGCGAGATCGAGAACCAGGCACGGGTGGCGCGGGCCAGCGGCACCACATCGCGCGCCGGCACCGACGCGCCGGCCGCCGACGTAGGAGATCCGTCTGAACCCAGGTCCACATCCGCCATGCCGGCAGCATCCTGCAATACCTATCGGGTTTGTAGGGAATTCCACGATGCGGGAGCGGGCCAGCCAACGGCAACGGTCAGGACCGTGCCGGCGATGTCAGGTAGTTCGGTTCGGGTAGCCGATTTCCCGGCTGCGGTTTGCTATCCCCACTCCCGGCGCACGGGAGGCTCGCCCGGCTCCTCGTGAGCGGGATCCGTGTCTTTCGTCTCGACCAGGTCCTCCGGGGCGACACGGTCGGGCAGCTTGCCGAACCTGCCGTGTCTCCGGGCTTCGAACTCCTCGTCCGTTGACCGGTCAGTGTGCTCGCGTTCCTCGCTCATCCGACCTCCCTCGCGGATTCCATTGTCCCGCTTTGCGCCGGGGCCTACGACTGCTCGACGAGGAGCGGACCGACCGCAGTACAAGATTGGCCCCCTCCCCGGTCACCTCAGTACTGCCAGCCGTTGTAGCTCAACAGCCGGCGGTCCGCTGCTGGCGGCCGGAAGCAGATCATCGGAGGCTGTGACGCCCGCGCCGTTTCCTCGACGATGGGTGCCGGGCTGTGAACCCGCCGGTGACCCAACGCAGGGCGAGCGTCGCGATGGCCCTCACCGGGAGCGAAGCGGCGCTGTGGGGAAACACGAGTTGGCTGGCCGCCACCACCGCTACGACCACCACAACGAGAGGAAGCCACTCCGGCCAAGCGAGGAGGCTGCCGAGCGCCGCGACCGCGCCACGCACGGTGAGGCAGGCGATCAACGACCCTCGGGCGCCTCATGCCTGGCGAGGACGGTGGAACGACGGCCCCACGGCCCGAATTGTGAACCACATGGGCAACGGCGACTACGAGCCGGCTGACCAGATCGTCTTCACCGTCGATGTCGAGGACCGGGGCGACGACGGCGCGAGGGTGACGCCCAAGTCCTCCGAACCGCCGTTGAGCGCTGTCCCGGCAAGAGTCCGGCATCAGGGCCTCATCCACCGCGGTCACCCGCCCTCCGCGGACCCCCGTACCGCCGGTTCGGTGACCCGACCATCGGTGCCGGCGGGCACGACCTCGCGCCGGCAGCGGTGGTTTGCCCGGCCCACCTACGATCCCCGCATGCGACGACGGGAGATCGACGGGGTGACGGTCCTCGAGGAGAATCTGCCCGGCCAGCTCGCCGGGACACTGTCCTTCGGCTGCGACCCCCGCGACGAGGACCTCGACACGATCGGCCTGACCCACGTGGTGCAGGAGTTGGTGCTGCGGGCTGAGCCATACGTCGCGGAGCAGTGCACCGAGATGACAGCCCTGAGCGAAACCTCCTTCACCGCGGCTGGCTCCCCCGAGCAGATCGCGGAGCACTTCGCCGCCATCTGCACGGTCCTCAGCGGCCTTCCGCCCGCGGACCTCGCCGACGCGCTGGCCGACGCCGACCCCGGTGACCGGTACCTCGGGGGTGTCGACGACGGTCTGCTCGACCCCTGGGGATCACTGCTCGCCCGCCGGTACGGTCCCCACGGCCCCGGCCTGGCCCGCTGGCCTGTGGTGGACTACCGGCTCTTCAGCGCGGACGAGATCGGGCGGCACGTGCGGCGGTTCTTCACCGCCGGCAACGCGGTCCTCGCCGTGACCGCCGCGCCGCCGGCGATGCGCCTCCCCCTGCCCGCCGGGCCACGGGTCACCCATCCCGCGCCGCCCCCGCGATACCAGACCGGCCCCGTCTGGTATGCCGATGAGGTCCACGGGGCCGGGCTGGCGTTCCGGGCCGAACCCGACGCGGCGGCGGTCGTGCTCCTCCGAGTCCTGATGTCGCGCGTCGACGCGGCGCTGGCGCGCGCCGGGCTCGCCTACGCGAGCTACCCCGAGGTCCTGGCGCTCGACGCGGCCCTGCACGAGTACGGACTGATCCTCCGCACCCGGGAAAAGAGGGCGAAGGGCTCGGACGCGGCGACCGCGGCGGAAGTGCTTTGGGCCGAGCTGCAGCGGCTGATCGGCGAGGGCCCGTCCCAGGCGGACCTCGACCGCGAGATCGCGTTCGCCGAAGCCCCGCCGGTGACCCTCAGCCAGATGCGGAGGGAACCACCAGATGTGCTGGAGCGGGTCGGGCCGCTCGAGTGGGCCGCCCAGCAGGAGCTGTTCGGCACGGCTGAATTCGCTCCGCCGGATCCACCGGACCGCTTGCGCCGGTTCACCGCGCAGGCGGCGCGCGACCTGATGGCCCGATGGCTGTCCTCCGCGATGGTGGTCGTGCCGCGCGGGACGCGACCGACGCTACCCGGCACCGCCGAGCAGGCCTGCCCGCGCGGCAGCGTGCAGCCCTCCGGTGAGGTGTACCGGCCGGCGTTGCTGAAGCGGCTCAGCACCAAGGGCGTCCTGATCGTCGGCGCCGACAGCGTCGCCACGGTGGACGGCGACGGTGACGTGCATACGGTGCCGCTGGCCGACGCGCTCCTGGTCGAGCAGGACGGACAGTTCTTGCTCGCACACCCGGGCCACGGCTGTGTCACCGACATCTCCGGCTATTCCTCGGCGGTCGCCAGACTCCGCTCGGTCCTGCCTCCCAGGCGCGTCCGACAGGAACACCGGCCATAGGGGTGGTGATCCGACGGCTATCGCCCTGGTGAGCCTCATGACGCCCAACCCCGTACCGGTCCGACGCGCCGGCCTAGCGGTAGACGCCGCCCCTGGCAGGTGCGTCCTCATCGGCGACTCCACCTCCGACATCGAAGGCGGACGCGCCGCCGGCGTGCGCACGATCGGGTTCGCCAATAAGCCCGGCAAGCGCAATCACCTCGCACGTGCAGGAGCAGACGCCATCACCGCGGGCATAAACGGCATGGCGGAAATCGCCAAGGTCCTGCACCACGAACTGGACGCCACATGAGAACAGCGCCGTCGGCAGCTCAGACGGTTCGACCGGGCGAGGGCTGCGAGAAGCGCGGCCCCGTTCGTCCGCCGGCGCGCCTTACGGCGTCGTCTAACGGCCAGTCACCAGCCGCCCCCCACCGTTAGCGAATACCTGACACAATGCCGCGTGCGCACACGCCTACGCATGATCAGGGTGACAACCAGACCCGTCCAGGTAAGAGAGACAGCCACCGTTGACCTGCCACAGAGCGCGGAAGCAACCTTCTCGTTCATGTGGGACCCGGCATCTTCACTCAAGCTCTCTGACTCGGTGGAAGTAGCCGTGGCTCTCCCCGGCCGGGAGGGAGTCGGCGAAATTCAAGCTTTCGTAGAGCGGACCCCAGCCGGCCGAATGGGCGTCCTTCACGAGGTGGTCGAGCTTGGTCCCGGCCGCCGCGCCGTGACCCGTAGCCTCGTCAGCTGGTGTCCTAGCTGGGGCGCACTCACCATTGAGGCGATCGGGCCTGACTCATGCCGTCTCATTCAGGAATTCTGGGCAGACGTTCCGGCGGGCGTACAGGTGGGGATTGACAAGCAGCTGCGCGACGAGTTCCGACGGCGGTTGGAATCCATGATGCTCCGGCTAAGTGAGTGGGCGGCCCGCCGACCCTGATGGCCTTGCCTTAGCTGACGTCGCTGGCCGGGCGCGAAAACGACCTTGGGGGTCCGCCCCAAACCCCGACCCTCTCCGGAGATCGGCCGCGGATCACCTCGCCGGGGACCCCAAGGACCACCAGCCTCCCCGGACAGGGCCAAGGTCGTTCGGCTGGTGAGGCGCCCCACCTTGTCTCCGCCCAGGGAGGCTGGACGGTCTGGCAACTGCCCGACGAGGAGATCCTCACCTAGGCCAGGGGCTCGGCACCCTTCCATTTCGCAATGAACTCCCGGCCCCGCTCGGTCAACGCGTATCGCTCCATCTGGTCTACACCCATGATGACGATGCGGCCCCCGGGACGAACGATCTTCACCAAGAGGCCGTCCTGCAGGAGGTAGCTCAGCAGGATGCTCAGGCCACCGGGAAGATCGATGGTTCCGGCATCCGGCTGTTCAGCAAATAGGGTGAGCACCCGCCGTTCGAGATCGCCATAGCGACTGTTCAAGAGGGCCAGATTTGCCTTGTACTGCAACATGGCCTTCCGGTCGATCTCTCCTCGATCGAACCGAGTGTGACAGGTGGGACACAGAGCAATAATGTTGCCGAACGTGTGTTCTTGGACCTTGCTCCACGGGCCGATGTGCGCCAACTCGACCGTGACCTGCCGGCAGGTCGGGATGGCGCAACGGTGGCCGGCCTCGACCAGGACCTGGCGCTCAAGCTCTCGCGGGGCCTTCCAGCAGGCATGTCATCCCCATCAGGCGTGCCCGTTACGTGCCCGATCGGCCGGTAGATCCGGCGCAACGGCGGTCAACAGCGGCAGGAGACAACAAAGGCCCTTGACTGGCGTTTCCGCAGGTCAAGGGCCTTGCTGTTCCCTGGTGGCGGGTAGAGGATTCGAACCTCTGTAGCTTTCGCGACGGATTTACAGGGCGTCGCCGTTCCGCCTACTAGCAACCCACTTGACCTGGGCTTTTGTGATCCGCGCATGCCGAGGGCGAGCAACCTTCCCCCCGATGCGCCCCCGCCCCCGGCTAGCCGCGAGGGCCCGAGTGATCTTGTCATTGACCGCGTCCTCCTCACCGTCGATGCAGTTGGCGTAGACCTTCAGCAGGACAGCGACGCTGTGCCCGGCGCGGCGAGCAACCTCGGTTGCCGGCACTCCCCCGTTCAGCCAGAGCGATACGGCAGCGTGCCGCAGGTCGTACGGCCGGCGGGCGAGCGGTGAGGCGGCGAGCTCGGGTGAAAGGGCATGCGCTCGTGCCTCCTTCCAGACCCGGTCGTATGTCGAGGAGGCGAGCGGACCACCACGGAGGCCCTGGAACAGGCGTCCGTCCGGAGTCGTCCCGTACCGCTCAAGGTGCTCACGAATCAACCGAACCAACTCCGTGGGGATCGGGATAGTGCGCGTCTCTCCCTGACCCCGGTGCTTCAGTCCTCGGACTTCCCGGCCGTCATCCGTCTCAGTCCAACTCGGCCCGGCGTACGGGTTGGTTTCCACCAAGACGATGCGGCCCCAGCCAGTGGACGGAAGGTCGCAGTCCATCCGGCGCAGGCTCGCCGCCTCTGAGGGCCGGAGGCCGGCGTAATAGAGGCAGCCGAAGAAGGCGACGAATCGGCTACCGTCGCGAACGACGTCCGGGACCGCCGTCAGGATGGCCTCTACTTGGCCGGCGTTGGCGACGACGCGGCGGTCGACTGTCTCCCCGACCTCGGGTGCCTTCCACTGGATCTTGTCGAGGGGGTTGTAGTCCAGGAGACCTTGCTCGACTGCGAAGCGAAGCGCGTTGTAGAGGGTCGCCCGCTTGCGCTGGACGGTACGGGCCGCGGCCGGCTTGCCGTCGAGCTTGCGAGCACAAGCGGTCAGCGCTTGTCGGACGACATCGGCCTTGGCGAGGTCACTGACCGGACGGGATACTCTGCCAATCCACGTCAGGGCGTCCACGATCTCTCGTCGCTGCGGGACGTCTTGGCGATTCGGGTTGAACGCCCAGGAGTAGAGCGCCTCACGCAAGATGTCGTCCTGAGGTGCGCCCCGGTTGGCAGTCACCAAAGAGGTGGTGACCGTAACGAGTGCCTCGACAGCCGAGCGGCGAGACTTTGCGGCCAGGCTCGGCCACTTCATCTCGGCGTAGGCGCGGGCGTGGGCGTACCAGGTCGTGCGGTTCTGCTCGCTGGCCGACTTCTCCGGGAGGCCGGTAACCTCGTCGAACGGGGTGCCAGCCTTAACCGCCTGCATGAGGTCGGCCCTAAAGCGGTCCGCGAGTGCCTTAGGGCGCGTCTCATTTGGTGAGGCGGCGGTAGCAGATCAGGGTGCTCGCGATGGTGGCAAAGGCTTCGAAGTGGTCGCCTTTGCGGTCGTAGCGGCGGACGAGGCGCCGGTAGCGCATGAGCCAGGACATGCAGGCTTCGACGACCCAGCGGTGGCGGCCCAGGCGCTGGGAGGACTCGATGCCCTTGCGTGCGATGCGTACCTGGATCCCCCGCCGCCGGACCTCGCGGCGCAGCTCGCGGGCGTCGTACGCCTTGTCAGCGTGCAGCTTGTCTGGCCGCCACCGGCGGCGCCCGTTGGGTGTGCGGATCGCCGGGACGCTGTCGAGCATGGGCAGCAGCAGTTGGCTGTCGTGGACGTTCGCGGCGGTGACCAGCACGGCCAGGGGCAGCCCCTTCCGGTCGCAGATGACGTGGAGTTTGCTGCCTGGCTTGCCGCGATCAACCGGATTTGGGCCGGTCAGATCGCCCCCTTTTCAGCCCGCACGCTGATGGAGTCGACCACGGCGCGGGACCAGTCGATCCGCCGGTCGCTGCCGAGCCGGTTCAGCATCGCCTCGTGCAGCCGCAGCCAGAACCCGGCCGCGGTCCACTGCGTGAACCTTCGGTGCGCGGTGGCCCGGGTGACCCCGAACGACGCCTCGGGCAGCTTCCACCAGGAACAACCGGCCTGGGTCACGTACACGATCGCGGCCAGCACCGCCCGGTCTTCCACCCGCCGACGACCACCACCCTGCCGACGGACCGGCGCGGGCGGGATCAACGGCGCCGCGATCTCCCACAGATCATCCGGCGCCCAGGTACGGATCATGGCCTCGTCCACGGAAGCAGATCATGCCCGAGCTAAACGATCATCCAAATGAGACGCGCCCTTAGTGATGAAGGATCGCTCGCGACGCCGACCGGCGACAGCCCAGCGAACCCGGTACTGCTTGCTCTTCCCCCGGTCAGCCCGCTTGCTGATGTCATGGATCTTGACGTTGTAAGTGCTCACGCCGCGACCTCCTCGTGGTCGCGGAGCCACTTGTCAACATCAGCCGGGCGATACCGGATCTCACCGTTGGGCAGCTTGATTGAGCGGGGCCCAAGGCCAAGCTGACGCCAGCGGTAGAAGGTGGACCGTGGCACATCTCCCAGCAGGACAAGAACCTCCTTCGTCGTGAGGAGCTTGTTCAAGCTTTGACCTCCTTTGCTCCTAGGCAGCGGCCGGCACCGTGCCGGCGGCGAGGGTCGTGCTGAGTTCGTGGGCGAGTTCTTCGCGGCCGGTGGTTCGTCGTTCGCGGGCGAGGGCGGCAGCGGTGTTGGCGAGGAGGGCGTCTCCGGTGGTGTGCCAGCCGACGCCGGCGAAGGTGAGGGTGCCGACGATGAGCGTGCTGTCGTCGAGGTAGTCGACTGCTCGGAGGCTGCCGGTGTACTCGTCGCCCTGGTCCTGGTGCTCGTGCCGGCGGTAGGCGACGCGGGTGTCCCGTAGGAGTTGGAACGTCACCGAGTAGCGGCGGCCCTTGGTGAGGAAGTGGCCGCCGAAGCCGAGCATGTGTGCCCAGCGGCGCAGCCGGGCGTAAGGGTTGGCCGCCGGTCTGGTGGCCGGTTCGGCGTCAAGGCAGGCTTGACGGGCCGCGACGCAGACAGGGCAGGCGGCGTAGCGGGTGTGGGTGCCGCAGTCGGGGCACTGCCAGCGGTCGACGAAGCCGGGGTTGGGCCGGTAATCCCGTGGTCGGTCGAGCAGGGGCCGGGGTGTGGTGGTGGGTCGGCCGACGCGCCAGCAGGCGTCGATGAGGCGGGCGGTGTGGTCGCCGTCGGGGTCGGCGTAGTCGCCGATGGTGTCGGCGGTCAGTCGGGTGGAGGTGTGCCCGGTGGCCTCGGTGCTTTTGGTGGCGTACTTGGCAAGGTATCCGGCGACCATGCCGTCAGTGACGTCCCCGTCGAGGCCGGTGCTGATGGGGCGGATGTCGAGTTGCTCGCCCCAGGCGATCGGCCAGCCGTCAGGCCGGTCGGGGTGCGGGCGGGTGCGAAACGCGATCTCGGCGGCGTGCCGGAGCGCGTCGACGAGGTCGGCGACGGTGAACCCGGCCGGCGGGGGGACGACGGCGTCGGGGTCCTGGCCGTCGACGCCGTCGAGGCGGGCGATGGCATGGAAGTGCACTGCGCCGCGGGCTTGCAGCTCGGCGACCTTCCCAGGCGACAGCCGCACAGGCGGAACCTTGCGGATGTTGCCCGATTCGGTGACGACCTCGACGCGGGGGATGCCGCGTCGGCGGGCGAGCTTGGCGAGGTAGCGTTCCGCGGCTTGTTTGGTGCGGTGCCACAGCTCGCCGGAGAACAGGTTCCAGACGACCTGGTGGTCGTGGTCGTAGCAGTCCAGGCACAACGGCCGCCCGAGCACCGTGTCCCCGGATTCGTGGCGTGCCCAGCAGACCGCCGGCCGGCCATGGGTGCAGAGGCCGATGTTGCGGCGCGCGTGGCACGGTTCGGCGCGGCAGTCGCAGCGGCGGCGGTTGCCGCAGGTGTGCCGCTTGACCACGCGGGCGTGTACCGTGCCGAACGACGGTGCGGTGAAGGTGGCGAACACCGCCGGGTGTTGCGCGACCGTTTCGGGGACGCCTTTGCCGCCGACGAGGCCGGCGCGCAGGAGTTGGAAGGCGTCGCGCTGGTAGGTCTGGGCGCAGGACGGGCAGACGGTGGCGCGGCGGTTGCCGCACGCGGTGTAGATCGCGGCGTCGGGCATGGCATCGGTGTGCCGCTGCTCCAACACTCGGCCCGTCGACGACTCGACGGTGAGGATCTGCCCGGCGAGTCGGATCGGTCGGGTGCAGCCGGCGGCGGCCCGGACGTGTTCCAGCCAGCCGAAGTAGTCGGGTCGGGTGGCGCGTTCGAAGGCGGAGCCGGTGGCTGTGTAGCCGTAGACGGGTGGGGTGGTGTCGGCGTTCGAGCCCACACCCCGGGCCAGGGAGGTCCGGGGTGTGAGGTCCAGCGTCGACGCCATCAAGCCGCCACCCCAAGGGTGCGGGTGGTGATGGTGCGTTCGGTGACGATGACCCGGCAGGCGCCGCACTGGCGCTTGGCCGGCTCGTGCCGATGACACGGAATCTGAGTAGTGGTATTGCCGCAGCGGATGGTGACCGGTGCGCGGCAGGGTCCGCCGGGGATGACGTCGACGAGCGTGCGGCGGATGTCGAACGGGTGCGGCCCGTCGTGGGCGGGACAGGTGTGGGTGACCTGCTCGATGTCGACGAGGTAGATGGTCACCGGGCACCACCCCGGATGGTGGTGAGGAGCCGGTTGGCGACGGCCGGGGTGACGTCGAGCCGGTCGGCCAGCTCGGCGGCGGTGATGGGTGCTCCGGTGGACTGTTCGTGCTGCACGGCCGCGAAGCGGGCCATCGGCAGCAGGTGAGCAGGGACGTCGACCGGCTCTGAGGCCGGCACGGTGACAGGCTCCGGCTCCACAGCCGGCGTGACGGTCGGCTCGGTGGCCGGAGTAGGTGTCGGTTCGGGTGCGGTGATGGCGGCCGGCGCTGCCGGCTCGGCGACCTGGGCGCGGAGCGGTTCGGCCGGCGCAGCCGCCGGCGGCTGGGTGTCGCCCTTGACGGGGGCAAGGACGAGCTTGACCAGGGCCATGAAGGCGAGGGCGGGAACGGCCGAGAGCAGCCAGCCGGAGATGCCGGGCTTGGCGACCGCGAGTTGTGCGGCGAGGGAGAGGCCGGCAGCGGCGATGAGCAGGAACAGCGGGTAGCCGATGGGTGCGCCGGTACGGCGGCGTCGGCGGATGGTGAGCAGGCAGGCGATGGGGACGAGTTCGGAGATGACGGCGTTGGCCCAGCCGAACCATGCCCCGGTGCCTTGAGGGCTGTTGGCGAGGGTCCAGTCTTTGACGTGGGTGAAGGAGGCGGCCCCGGCGAAGCCGGCGACGGTGAGCAGGATGAGAACCAGGACGGCACCCTCGGCGCGGGTGCCCCGGCTGGTCTGGGTGTTGGTGGTCATCAGTGGCCTCCGTGGCAGTCGAGGCAGCAGCCATAGCGGCGAGGGATGTAATAGGGCTTGACCTGGCCGCACTGCCGGCAGGTACGGCGAGCGCGCAGGGCCTTGGCGATGGCCTCCCGCTGGGCCGGGGTGGCGACCCGCTTTGGTGCAGCGAGATCGAGGCTGTAGAGGTAGGCGACCCGCTTGCCGCGCCGCCAGAGGATCTGCGCGACCGCGTGATGTCCTCCCGGCCGAAGGCCGGCGGCACGCAGTTGCCGACGCGTGGCAAGGCCGGCGGGAGCCATCCGGTACGGGTAGGTCGGGAACTCCTCGGCGGTGTCAGCCGGGTAGACAAAGGTCATGACTGGCCTCCCCAGCGCTGCTGGGCCGCCTGACGGGAAATGCCAAGCCGGGACCCGATTTCGGCCCAGGAGTAGCCGAAGGCCCGCAGGCCGATGACGGCGTCAGTAATGGCGTCGTCGATGACGGTGGAAAGGGCGACCAGGTCGCGGAGGGCTTCCACGTCTCCGGTGGCGACGCGGCGGCCGTGGGCGCGGATGATGCGGCGGGCGAAGGCGGCGAACTCGTCGTTCTCGACGACATCTCGGCGCTTCTGTCGGGGAAGGTGCGACGTCAAGGTGTGCTTGACGGTGTTCATCGGTTCTCGCCTCCCTCGGTGTGGAGGCGGTCCCACTCGTCCGCGGCGGCTTCCAGAGCCGCTACGACCTGCTCGGCGGTGCGGGCCGGGTCGTCGTTCCACGAGTACGGGGAGGTGTGGTCGTCGATGACGTAGCCGTCCTCGTCGACGAGGAAGACCGGCTCAGTGGTGTCGAGGTAGTCGACGAACACGGCGAGGGTGGCGAGGTAGTCGGCGAGGGTGTCGCCGTCGAGTTGGGAGAAGTGCTCGACCTTGTGGCCGGCGCAGGCGATGCCGATGGCCCCGGCGGCGCAGGCCGGCGGGGTCGGGAAGTCGGAGGGGAAGAGGGCGTTGTAGTAGGTGCCCTGGTGCCAGCCGTGCCGGCGCAGGTAGAGGGCAGCCATCCGCAGCAGGTCAGCAGGGCTGACTTGAACGGTGGTGGGTGGTTTCTGGGTAGCCTTCATGGCAGCCACGTCCTTTCGGGGCTGTTGGTGGAGGTCGGCAGGACCAGCTCTGCTGCCAGGCGGATGGACTGGTCCTGTCGACCGGCTATCGGGTGCGGAGCCGCAGGTAGCGGCGGTGGCGGGTGTCGTCCCCGCCCATCTGGTGCGGTGCGGAGACGAAGACGAGCCGACCGGTGCGGCTGGCGGCGTGGAGCATCACGGCCAGGTCCTCGGGACTGCCGACGATCCACATCTCGGTGTATTGGGCGGCCCGTTGGTTGCTGGCGCGGGCGTAGGCGCGTTCGCGGGTGGTCATGCCGCCATCCCCCAATCGGCAGGGTTGTCGGACGGGGTGGATAACCGGGTGGGTCGGCGGATCCAGGCGGCGTAGTCGGCGATGCCGGCGATCTGCGCGTCGGTGAGGTAGGCGACCTTGATACGGCGGGGGACGCCGCCTTCGGCGATGAGGTAGGCCGCGCCCTGGTTGGTGGGTTGGATGTCGGTGGCGGAGTAGCCCTGCTCCGCCCAGCCGTGACCGAGCACGATGTTCGAGCTGTTCGGGGTGGTGCAGCGGAACGCGGCCCGGTAGCCGAACAGGTCCCGCAGGCTGGTGGGGATGATGTCGAAGCTCGGCCGCTGGGTGGCGGCCACGACCGGGATGCCGGCGGCTCGGCCCCGGGCGACCAGGTCGCGCAGGAGCGCGACGAACTCTTCCTGCTCCTGCTTGCTGCCGACGGTGGCGGAGTAGAAGGCGATCTCGTCGACGAGGACGGTGATGACCGTCAGCGCGTCGAGGGCGGTGAGCTTGCGGCGCCCGTGGGCGCGCAGCCAGGCGTAGCGGTTGTTCATCACGACCTGGAGCCGTCGCAGGACGGTGAGGGCTTCGGTGATGTCGGGGCCGATGAACGCGTCGGCGCAGTCTTCCCACTGGCCGAGTTCGACGAGCTTGCCGTCGAGCAGCACGAGCCGGGAGTCGATGGAGAGGGCGGCGTGGGCGGCGATGCAGTTGAGCAGGCCGGACTTGCCGCCGCCGGGTTCGCCGCCGGCGAGGAGGTTGCGGTAGGCGAGAGTGATGTAGACGGGCTGACCGAACTCGTCGATGCCGACGAAGATTGGGTCGAACATCGACAGGCCAGGCCCCACCGGTATCCCCGCAGCAGGGGCGGGTGTCGTGGTGGTCATGGGTGCCCTCCTTGGGCGTTGGTGGGCGCGAGGAGCCACACGAACGAGCCCGCAGGGCTCCTCGCGTCCGGGTTCGGTGTGGGTCAGATCCAGTCGGAAACGTCGTCCTCAGCGGAGGACGTAGCCGCGGGCTTGCTGCCGTTGGTGGTGGTGGCCGGCTTCTTGCCGGCCGGCTTGCCCTGCGTCGGCAGGGTGATGGTGGGTGCGTCGACGTCGGGCAGGTCCAAGGCCGTGGGCACGGCCGGGGCGGGCCGGTCGGTGGCCGGGGTGGCCGGGTCGATGACGTCGACCAGCGGGGAGCCCACCGTCGCGGTGAGCACCTCGCGGCGCTTGATGTCGAACCGCAGGTAGGCGGCGTTGCCGTCCGAGGCCCGCTCGACCAGGGCGGTGGAGGCGTGGCAGGCGACCGCGATGCGGTCGAGCCGGCCTTCCAGGTCGGCCATTGACAGGCCGGGGCGGAGGTAGACCCAGACCCGCTCGCCCACGGGGGTGGGCTTGGCCCACAGGATCAGCGGCAGCGAACCGGACTGGTTGGCGATGATGAACTGCGCGAAGCACACGCGCAGCCGGTGCCGCACCACGAGGCACCAGGCCCAGGCGACGAACTGCCGGCGGGTGGCCGGGATGGCGGCGGGGACGCCGACGACCAGGGCGACAACCACGAGGGTCACCGGACCCGAGGTGTGGTTGACCAGCTGCACCCAGCCCGCGCCGAGAAGGGTGGTGAGCCCGATCTCCGGGGTCCACCACCACAGCAGCCGCAGCACCGGCCAGATGCGGACCAGCACCCACACGATGCCGCCGAGAGGTGCGCCGATGAGCGCGCCGACGAACAGGGCGAGGATCGGGTGCATGTAGGAAGCGGCCACCACGGCCGCCAGCAGGCCGGCGATGACCGCCGTCAGGATGAACGCCAGCCGGGCGTTCCGTGCCGAGGAACGGTGGACCTTGGCCTCGATGACCGTCACCGTTCCGGTGTTCCGCCCGAAGGGGCGGCGGGGGCTAGACTTGGACACGACGAGTCCTCCCTTGCACGAGGGTGGATGAGTTGGAGGGCACGGGGTCGGCAGGTTTGGACGCCAGTACCGACCCCGCGCCAGCTCTCTTCGGGGTGTGACCACCGGTCGTGGTCACCAGGCCGGGAACGTTGGACGCCAGAGCCGTCCCCGGACTGCCTTGTTCAGTTGGATGGATCAGCGGGCCTCAGGCCGCTTCGTTGCCACGGACACCAGTGGCAGACACAGCACAGTGACCGAGGACCTACTTGGCCGCCGAGTTACCAGCCTTCGGCTTCAGCGAGATGGCGCGGAACGCGACGCCGTTGCGCCCGTTGGTCGCCCACGGAATGGCCTCCAACTGCTCGACAGCGACGAGCTGTCCCACCGTCACGCCCGGCTTCTCACCCGCCGTGGTGATGGTGATGATCTCGCCGCCGGTCTCGTCGAGAACGAAGACCTGGGTGGACCACATGGGCCGGCCAGTGTTCTTCTCCGACCGCTGGTTGCCGTTCTGGTCGTTCTTCGGCTCCGGGTCCTTCGTCACCTGAACCTGCTTGCTCGCGGTGTCCACGTACAACTTCACAACAGACCTCCTGTGTCTAGGCGCATCCCCTGATGGATGACTGCCTCGCCTTGAAAATACCAACTCAGTTGGTACTACGCCAGACTCCAACCGGAGTTCTTCCGGCGTTTCGCTGACACCCACAACGATCTCCTTCACTGCGATAGAACGACAGGTGTCACTGCGGTGACAGGTCTAAGTCCCCTCGCCATGTCCCCTCGATCGGGGCGATACTGGCTGCATGGCTGACGTAGCTGCTGACCTCGACCGACCTGTCTGGGCAACCAGGCTGAGGGCTGAGCGCACCGCGCGGGGGTGGTCGCAGGGGGAAGCTGTGCGCGCCATGCGGGCACACGCCGCCGAGCAGCTCCCGGCCGACAGCACCATGCTTCGGAATTGGAAGCGGTGGGAGGCGGGAAGCTCCGAGCCTGACGCCTTCTACAAGGCCCTCATCGCTAAAACGTTCGGCACCGTCACGGCCGCGTTCTTCCCACCGGCGGCACCTCATGAGGCAGACGCGGAACTAATCGCGGGAACCGGCATGGAGACGGTGGAAATCCTTGCCCGCCTCCGTAGCTCCGACGTATCGAACGCCACGCTTGAAGCGCTGCGGATAACCGCTGATCGGCTGTGCTGCGAGTACCCCTATATGGCGTCGGAGCAGCTACGGGTGGAGGGCCGTGCGTGGCTGCGCCGGATCACCGCGTTGAGGGATCGTCGACTAACCCTCGCTCAGCACCAGGAGGTGCTAACCCTGGCAGGCTGGGTCGCGTTGCTCGTCGGCTGCGTGGAGTACGACATGGGCCTCCGCCGCGTTGCCGAAGGCACGCGCAAGGCGGCGTTGACACTGGGCGAGGAAGCCGGTAACGCCGCCATCTCAGGCTGGGCCTACGAAATGCGCGCCTGGTACGCACTGACACAAGGTGACTACCGAGGCGTCATCGCGGCCGCTGAGGCAGGCGAGGCAGTGGCAGCCCATGACGGGGCGGCCGTGCAGCTGACCGCGCAGCGCGCCAAGGCATGGGCACGGCTCGGCGACAGGCGACAGGTAGAGACGGCGCTGGACAAGGGCCGCACCTTGCTTGAATCCTTGCCGTATCCCGAGGACACCGACCACCACTTCGTGGTGGACCCGGCGAAGTTCGACTTCTATGCCATGGACTGCTACCGCATCGCAGGCGAGAACCGTCTCGCAGAAATGTATGCCCGTGAGGTCATCCGTTCCTCGACGGACCCCGACGGGACCGACCGGAAGCCGATGCGCCAAGCGGAAGCCCGGCTCACGCTGGGCGTGGTAGCGGCCAGGGCAGGCGACCTAGAGAGGGCTGTCTCCCACGGGCGGCAGGCGCTAGAGGGAGATCGCAAGTCGCTGCCCTCGCTGCTGATGGTTTCGAAGGAGCTGGCGACGCTGCTGCGGGAGCGATACCCGAAGGAACCGGAGGCCACCTCGTACCTTGATGAGGTGCGAGCCCTCAGCGCGAGCTGACCCCGTCGTCAGCGCCCCCGGTCGCTCGGCTTGGACGACCGCCGACGCCTGGGCGTGGGCGATTTTCATGCCAGGACATGACCCGGCTCGGGCGCCACATGTGAGTGCGGCCCACCGTGGCATCCGGCTCTGGCATCTGACCCCGCTTCCGGTAGTTGGTAACCGTCGCGACCTTCACGCCGAGGTACGCAGCTACGTCGGAGGTTGTCCACCACTCCGCAGTCGTGTCAGGGCCAGCTTCCACGGCCTCATTCTGGCACCAACGGCGGTATGACGGTCGAGGCCGACGACCGGCACTGGCTGGGAAACCCACCGGAGGCATATGTTGCCTTCTATGGGACCAGGGGAGGCACCAGTCCTGCCGGGTCGCCGGGCGGCGGCAGGCATACCGTTGGTGCGGTCGCCGCGCCATTGGCCATGGGTTGTTCTCTCGCTCGCAGCTGTGCTGTGTACCGGGGTCATAGCAGTGCCCGTGTCGTGGGCCGTTCTGCGACAGGCGGAAGCAGAGCGAGGTGAGGCAACACCGGACGCGGCGGTGAACGTGTACGTGCTCCGGATGAGCACCGGAGAGCAGATCGGCCTGTCACGGGTGCTGGCCGACAGGCGTCATGACGAGCTGCTGCGGCAGTGGCGTGAGTACCGCGGCGAGATGGAACGCGGCAATGTTCCGTCGAAGCTTGAAGTGGCCGGACCGATCGACGTCGAGGACCAGGCCGACGACCGTGCGACGGTGACCGCCCAGGTACATGCAGTTTGGTGGAACGAACAGGTCAACCTCAGCGGCACAACTCACCCGTGGCGGTTCGAGACTCGGCGAGACGCCGGCGGCTGGCGGGTGTGGGCAGCCGAGCTGCCACCGTGGTGCGGTGTCCACGTCCGGGCAGACGCCTGCCGCTGATCGCTATCGGGCGCGACCGGTCCAGCTAGTGATTTCGCCGGCGGTTGGACTCCTGCCGGATCGCCTCCGTGAGGTCCCGCCAGGTGCCGGCCGAGGTCTTCATCATCCGGTCGACCATCGAGCGGGCAGCGGGTTCGTCCGGGAAGTCGTATGAGACTTCCTGCCCCCCGTCACCGCCGAGGCGGCCCCGCACTCGCCACAGCCGACCGTCGGAGAGCAGCCAGATGTCCCGCCGGGCCATGCGACCCCACGACCCGTTCCACCAGCGCCCCCGTACCTCCACGAGCAACAATCTAGTCGAACAGACGTACGATCCGGCCGGCTGCCGGCGATGTCGGGTCTCAGCACGTGCGTGACAGATCGGTATCAGGACCTGGTTAACTCTCCGCCACCTGTGGCACTGGCCCGACGCCTGGCCAAGGTCGACGAGCTGATCAGAACCGGCGGCGACGGCTGGAAGGAACTGATCGGCCTCTACCGTCGCCCGCCACGGGCGAGGCCGTTCGACCCCAGGCCGCAGCAGCACATCCACCTCCACCAGCCCTGCCGGGTGGTACGACTGTCTCAGAGGCCGACAGAAGCGGCAGAAACGGGGCGAGCGGATGACGAGTGGCGCAGCCCGGCTGCTGCGACGACCGGAGGAGCACCGGGCGACGTTCCTGGAACTGTTCCTCGACCTGGTGTTTGTCTTCGCGATCTTGCGGCTCTCGGATGGGCTGCGGGACCATATGGACTGGAGCGACGCCTTCCAGACGCTGGTGCTGCTGCTCGCCGTGTGGTGGGTGTGGACCCAGACGGCGGGGATAGGCGACACGTTCGACCCGCAACGGCCAGCGATACAGGCGCTGATCATCGGGTGCATGTTCGGCAGCTTGGTGCTGGCGGCCGCGGTGCCTGAGGCGTTCGGCGAACATGGCCTGGTCTTCGCAGGCGCGTACGTCGCCGTCCAGGTCGGCCGCAGCCTCTTCCTCGTGATCGTTACGCGTGGCCACGAGCGGCGGCCTCCCGAGGTGCGGGTGCTGTTCTGGTACGGCGTGTCGGCGGTGCCGTGGATCGCGGGCGCTGTCGTGCAGGGTTGGCCGCGTGGGGTGCTGTGGGCGCTAGCGGTGGCCGTGGACTACACGGCGCCGAGACTCGGCTGGCCCACGCCGAGGCATGGCCACGCCAGTGCGGCGGAGCTTTCGATCTCGGCCGAGTTCCTGGCCGAGCGGCATCGGCAGTTCTTCATCATCGCGCTCGGCGAGCTGATTCTGGTGACGGGGCTGGGGCTCAGCAGCAACGCCTTCGAGGCGGACCGCAGCGCGGCGGCCGTGGTGGCGTTCGCGACCACGGTGCTGCTGTGGCGGATCTACATCCACCGTGCCGGGGAGGCGTTGGGCGGGGCCGTCGCCGCCGCCCCTGATCCGCTCCGCATTGCCGTCCTCGCGATATACGCCCACCCGGTCATGGTCGCCGGCATCGTCGCGATCTCCGTCGGCGACGAGCTCGTCATCGAGGACCCGTTCGGGCACACACAACCGGCGTGGGTCGCCGTCATCCTCGGCGGACCCGCACTGTTCCTCGCCGGACGGGCCACCTTCGAGTACGTGGTGTTCGGCCGGGTGTCCCGAGACCTCGTGGCCGGGGTCCTCGTGCTCGCCGCCATCTCGCCGGCAACGATCTTCCTGCCGCCGGTGCTGGTCGCCGCCGCCGCTGCTCTCGTCCTGGCCGGGATCGCCGTATCCGACGCAGCCCGTGCCCGAGGACGCCCACCCGAGCCGCCCTCACCACCTGGCTAGCCAGAAAGTGTCACCACGTCCCGAGACAGATCTGTCACCCAGGTCCCGAGACCGGACACGGGACTGCCGGCGGACTGCCGGCGATGTTGTGCAAAGTTTCTGTACGTCTTCAAGGCGGCCCTGAACGGGCCGCACGCGCCGCCGCCAGGGCGCGCGCCGGCCGCTGCCGCTGCCGCTCTGCGGCCGACCCGCCAACGCCCGGCGGCTGGCGCGGAGAGCGGGGAGCCCGGAGGGCCGCCGCAGAACGACAGACCGTTGACGGGTGGTGTGGTGGGCCGGCAGCCGGCCGGGCCGCGCGGCCAGGACCCGCGCGACGTGAGGAAGCGCACGCCGGCCGCGTCGGCGAGCTGGCGCACCGGGCGGGGTTGCGGCTACGGCGCCTCCGGCGGGGGCGCTCCGGCTCCAGGATGGCCGAAGATCGTCGGCAGCCGCCGGGTCCGTGGGTGGTTGCCGTAGGCCATCCCGCCTGCCATCGACCCGGGCAAGCCGAGCAGACCACCGCCCGGCGCGCCAGCGTCCGAACCTGCGTCAAGGCTCGCTTGACATGGCGCACCGGGCGGCGGCCCGCTCCCCCAATTGGGCGGGTCGACGGCAGACGGGATGGCAGGGCGTCCTCGTTGGCCCTGTTCGGGTCAGGCTGGAGCCATGTGACGAACCGCGTCCGTTGCCTTTTGAACAATCTGGCGACGAGAGGGCGGCAACGGCGGATCTTGCTGAAGGGCAACAGTCATCGCTTCAAGGCAAAACTCAATGAAAGCCTCAGCTACCTCGTCCGGGCTCAAGCCTGCCGGGAGCTGCCACTCGCGCTCGAAGATCAACCGGTTGGCCGTTGCCGTGCCTATGGTCGTGTACCTCGACGTCAGCGAGTGGAAAACGATGGTGTCAAGCACCTCGTTGTCGTCATCGGCGCTCAGATAGCGTTCATCTTCGTCTGTGAGAGGTACGTACAGCCAAGCCGAGATCTTGTCATCGTCTGAGAACACGCGCCAGAAGAGGCAGGCTTCGCCCTTGGCTCGTGCCACGCCAAGTGTCGGAACCCCGTTGAACCGATCGAAGATCTCGACTGCATCCAGGTTAGGTAGCGGCGCCCAAGCTAGGTTGCCCAGCTCTGGCGTAGGTCCATAGCTACTCACGCGTACCACCTCCTATGTCAGGTTCAGTGAAGCACTCGGCGAAGATCTTTGCTAGGTCCTCGTCCCACTCCATGGGCTCACCGCCGAGTGTGGGTGCAAGAACGCTGGTGTGCTGCGGGATGGATCCTGAGGGAGTGTGGCGGACCACAAAGCCCCTCGCCCGCAGGGCTCCCGCCGTCGTGTACCGCACGGCCGACAGGGGATGCGCCCACTTGAAGACAAGGATGGCAGCCTCTCTGACCTCCAACCGGCCCCACAGCAAGGACATGTCGGGTTCGTTGTTTTCGACACGCGGGCGGTCCCTGAACCTGCCTACCGAGCCACGCTCCCCCTTGCCGTACTGCGTCAGTTCGGCGTCATTCGGGATCTCTACTGGTGGTATCGCCCGTCGCGGCATGCATCGTCCTCGGGAGTGGGGGCCCTGCGTTTTCATCCCTACACGGACAGCAGTATCGCTCTAAGCTGTGACGAGATCAAACCTCCAACAAGCGGTCATATCCCCCGAATCGTTAAACAAGCGTAGCTGAAGGCCCGTCACGCCAGTGTCAAATTCTTGCCACGAGCCCTAACCTGTCCGGCTGCGGCGGGCCGTCTATGACGCGCACCAGTACGCGGCAGAACGGCGGAGCCGACCCGGTACGCAGCAGCGACGAGCTGGCGGACGCGGGAGAGTGATCTCTACGGCAGACGGACGCTTCAAGAGAAGAGGTCTGGTGCGTGACGGTGGGCCCGCCGCGCGACCTCGGGAACAGGCAGGACGGTTGCTGCGGTCAGGTCGGCGACGGTGATGTGCGGGCCAGCAAGGATGCGGCCAAGCACCTCCTCCTGTTGCGGCTCCAGTTCTACAAGCCGGCGTAGAACGGTCAGCAGATCATTCAGCTCCACCGTCCAGTCATGCGGCCAGCGTTCGGCATGGATGGCGTCCAGAGGGCTGGACCGTCGACCGCCTGGGTTGGCTTTGCGGTAGGAGAACCACTTCTTCACTACCTGCATGCCGCCCACGTCGTACTCCCATACGGCGGGCGGGACTGGCGCGAACGAGCCGGTTCCGGCGTACAGAGTCTGGGCAGCAGGGTCGTAGGTCATCGTCGCGGGGAGAGGGCTAACCGGGATCGCGACGGTGTTCAGCGGCCGTCGCGGGTCGCCGACGGGATAGCGGATGTTGTCTTTGGGACGCTCGGCGGCTGGGTCAGCGAAGGCGGCACCGTAGGTGTGCAGCCAGGCGATCTGTCGGCCGAGCGTGACAGACTCGACCCACAAGGCGGGGTCCGCGGTGAGCGGCACCCGAACGCCGGGCGTTTCGAGTTCCTCAGCGAAGCGACGCGTGAATCCTGGGTGGGCCACAGCGCCGGCGATGTATGCGACGAGGTCCTCCACAGCGACAGACTGTCCGAGCCGATCGCCCAACAAGGTCAGCAGCAGCGTAGGTACGTTCGGGGCACCGCTCGCGTGCCGCATGGGTAATACCCGGCCGCCTCGCCCGTTGAAGTAGTCCATGTCCGGTACCAACGCGGAGAAGAGGACAGCCGGCCCAGTTTCGAACGGGTGTGCATGCTGCTCGACCAGATATACCTGGCCCGGGTCGGCCGCACGCCAGAGCTCGGGGCGAGGATAGTCAAGAACGCGGCTGTCGGGAATGATCCACTGGCGGTCAAAGCTGCGGTAGGCGACGCGCGCGGGCGACGGACATTGGGCCCGCTCTTGATCGATCGTGCCAGTGTGCGATGGCAGGCCGGGTAGCGGTTCGACCTTGGAGTCGATCGTACGGTCGCGGGTCTCCTTAAAAAGCTCCTTACGCTCTTCACGACTAGCGGCGGCAGGCAATGCCGACCATCGGCGCTCAAGAATTTCGGAAGAGGGCGCGTAGACCCAGGTGCGGTTCGGCTTAGCTCCAGGCAACACCCACGGCAGCAGGTCCCCGAGTGCTGGATAGTCGTCCCAGCCAGAGTCGGCGGCTGGCGTCAGCGGAGCAGTCCACTCTGTGCGGGCCGGACGCCACTGGTCACTGGCGAGTGTCAAGTTACGCAGCTGGTCGTACTTCTCAAGCCGTCGCCCATGCAGAGCCGTGTACCAGATCCTTGCGGGCTTCGTTCGATCCGTTGCCGCCCGTCTCACGAAAATGCCGATCGCAAGTGGTCGTTGGACGCCTGGGAAGACTCGGGTGGAGACGTCCGGACGAATACCCTCCGGCGAAACGTTGATGATCCAACCCTCGTCGCATGTCTCGCGGAGGTATTTCCGCATGCCCTTAAACCCAGGCCCGCGCAAGTAGCCGGCGGTGCTGATGAAGGCCACCACCCCCTGGCCCTCGTTGGCATGGGCGTCGAAGACCTTCCAGGTGGCCCACCGCCAGAAGTAGACGTAGAGGTTCTTAAGCACGTATTCGGTGCGGCCGTTGCCGCTCAGCCGGAACGTGTCAAGCGGCGCTGGCTCGTGCGGCGACCCGTTCTCGACCCAGCCGCCGAGCCCTTCGGCCCGCTCACGGTAGGGCGGGTTGCCGATAACCACGGTTACCGGCTGTTGTGCCTTGATCCTGTTGGCACGCTGTCGGGACCGCGACAAGGGCGCATAGGTGGAGGCGATCTGCTGCTGCTCGGCGTGTGGATCATCGAGAGTGTCCGTGACGTACAGGTGTGGCCCGCCCGGGGGGAGGGAGGCCGAGTACTTGCGGAGCATGTCTGACTCGCGTAGCTCGGCGACGGCGTACGGGCCCATCTGCAGCTCGAATCCGATTAGCCGCCTGGCGAGTTGTTCAATCGCGTGGGGCACGGATCCCGCACCGTCTGAGTCGGTGACCTGCTCGGCCACCCGCTTGATGATCGCGTGCAGGAATGTGCCAGTACCCATTGCCGGGTCAACGGTGACGACTTGTGGGGACCAGAATCCGTCCGCGCAGTCCAGCCGGGTACGCAGGACGTCTTCAACCAGGCGCACCATCTCGGTTACTACCTGTATGGGGGTGTAGTAGGTGCCCGACGCCTTGCGTAGCTCGTCGTCGTAGACCTCAAGGAAGTCTTCGTAGAGGTGTAGGTAGGCGTCAGCCCGGCCAGCTCGGATCCGGTCCCACTCGACAGCGTCGACGACTCGGACAAGCAGGTCGAGACTGACTCGGAACCGGTCGGAGATGTTGTCGGTGAGCAGCTGTAGCGCTTTACCCATGACGGAGTGGGTGTGGCCGAGCTTTCGACCGACCTCGTGCAGGTTGCCGTTGACGAGTGAAATGTTCTCCGAACGGGCGAGGAGCAGGGCGAAAGTCACCGCCTGGGCGTAGCCATCGGCAAAGACCTTGTTGTCTGCCGTCGGGAACAGCAGACGTCGCCAATCCTTGGCGAGGCCGGTGAAGGGCTGCTCCTGCTCGGCTTGACCAGCCCGGACGGCGGCCGCCTCGCGGTCGAGTTGGTCCACGACCTCTTGTCGCAGCAGCCGGCACAGTGGTGCGATTGCCTTCACCAGCTGTCGGACCGAGCGGATCGGTGCCGGCTTCCAAGTCAGGAAGTCTCGTAGTAGCTGCTCGAAGCGGGCATCACGGGCTGCGAGCAGATTGCCGGCAGTGGAAAGGGAGCTGTCGAGGTGCACGATTTCGCCGACCTGCTCACCATCCCGGTACAGCATCCACGAGCCGCCGTTGGTGTAGAGCAGGTTCGGTAGATCCTTTAGCCGCTCCCACTGCGCAAGGTTGTGTCCCCTGAAGCTCGCCGGGTCGATTGCCGTGGTCGGCTTCTTGACCTCCAGGTAGCCCGTGATCGTCCCGTTGATCCGGATCGCGTAGTCAGGCCTGACCTTCAAATCATCGAGCGCAGTCTCCGGGTAGTAGGCCATGGTGACGCCAAGGTTGTTGCAGACAGCCTGTAGCAGACGCTCGATCGGAGGCCGGATAGCCGCCTCAGGCTCGCCCGGACCAGCCAGTGCGGTCTTGCACTCCTGACCGAATACAGACACTGCCGAACGCAGCCACTCGCTGACAGCCTCAGTCACGAGGACCCCCCGGATCACCTGAGCCACAACCGGCACTCCCGACACTAGAGGATCAATGAGAGACCTGCTCTCCCCTAGATCGCCGGGCAGTCTTGGCCAGATCGGCTGCCCCCCGCTACGCCCCCAGACTCTGAGCGACGGTGGGCATCGGTCGGACTCAGCGGGACCAAACAAGATCGGCCCCTGACCGCATTTCTGCTGATCAAGGGCCGTCTTCGCACCTGGTGGCGGGTAGAGGATTCGAACCTCTGTAGCTTTCGCGACGGATTTACAGTCCGCTCCCATTGGCCGCTCGGGCAACCCGCCAGGGCACCCCACCGCGTCACGACGCGGCGGCGAAAGCAAGGATAGCGGCTACCCCCGGCACAGGTGCAAGCGGGTACCGTCAGGGGGTCGTACCGCTGGTCAGCGGGGGACACAGGACCACAAACCGCCGGACAGCAGGAGCATGATCATGGCAGCGAACCCGTCGTTCGACATCGTGAGCAAGGTCGACCGGCAGGAGGTCGACAACGCCCTCCGCCAGGCCGAGAAGGAGCTCGCGACGCGGTTCGACTTCCGGGGCACCGGCGCCGAGATCTCCTGGTCGGGCGAGGAGGCGATCAGCCTCCAGGCCGAGACCGAGGAGCGGGTGCGGGCCGCGCTGGAGGTCTTCAAGGAGAAGCTGGTCAAGCGGAACATCTCGCTCAAGTCGCTGGACGCCGGCGACCCGCGCTCCTCGGGCAAGGTCTTCAAGATCGACTGCAAGGTCATCCAGGGCATCGACTCGGACAAGGCCAAGGCGATCAGCAAGAAGATCCGCGACGAGGGCCCGAAGGGCGTCCAGGCCCAGATCCAGGGCGACCAGCTGCGGGTGACCGGCAAGAAGAAGGACGACCTCCAGGCGGTCATCGCCCTGCTTAAGGCCGAGGACTTCGGGGTCGCCCTGCAGTTCACCAACTACCGCTGACCGTGGGCGGGCCGGCCCAGACAGGGCCGGCCGCCCCCGCCCGCTCCAGCGGATGAGACCGGACGGCCGCGGAAGGAACCGCTAGCCGGCGAAGACCAGCAGCAGGATCACCGTCAGGATCGCGCTGATCAGCAGCGAGCCGAGGCAGCCAACCCGGTTCGAGAAGAAGACGAACATGGTTCTGACGTACCCGTCCCGACCCGGGTCCAGACCTCAGGCCGGGACGGGCTCCTCGGCGCGTACCGCCGCGGTCTCCGCGCGGGCGATGGGGCCGGCCGGCAGCGCGGCGACCCCGGCCCCGACGGCGACCGCCGCCCCGGCGAAGAGGAAGGCCCAGGGCACCCCGCCGGCGTGGTCGACGATCAGCCCGGCGACCGCGCCGCCGGCGGCGCTCGCGCCGACCGACATGGTGACCACCCAGGTGTACGCCTCGTTCAGCATGCTGGCCGGCGAGATCCGGCCGACCAGGGTGTTCTCCAGGGTGAGTGCGGGCGCGATGGTGGCGCCGCCGATCACCAGCGCGGTGCCCAGCGCCGCCGGGGTGGGCATCAGCGCGAAGACGGCGAAGCTGGCCGCCACCGCGCCGAGCAGCCAGGCGAACTGCCGGGTCATGTTCGGCGCCGGCCGGCGGACGCCGAACCAGAACCCGCCCGCGGCGCTGCCGATGCCCCAGACGGCCAGCAGCACCCCGGCGAGGCTGTCCGGGTCGTCGGCGGTGTAGTTGGTGGCGAACGCCGGCACGATGACGCCGGCCGCGCCGAAGGCGATGCCCAGGCTCGCTACGCAGAGCAGCAGCGCCGGGAACCCGGCGACCCGCAGCGGGCCGAGCCCCCGGGCGCGGTGCTCGTGCGGGTGCGGGCGCCAGCCGCGCATCACCCGGCCGAGCGCCACCGCGGTGGTACCGACCAGGGTCACCACGGCCGAGCCGACCAGCGCCGCCATGGCGTCGGCGACCAGCACGAACCCGGCCACCAGCAGCGGCCCGAGCACGAAGACGATCTCGAACAGGGTGGTCTCCGCGGCGAGCGCGGTGTTGCGCAGGTGGTACCGGCCCGACGCCGGGCCGGTGAGGTCGTTCCAGGCGCCCCGGATCGCGGCGGTCAGCGGCGGGTAGGTGGCTCCGGCCACCCCGGCGGCCAGGAAGACGAACGCCAGGCTGCCGCCTTCGGCGCGGGCCGCCCAGAGCAGGCCGAGCAGCGCGAGCGGGTGGGCGACCGCGGTGCCGAGCAGCACCGGGGTGGGGCCGACCCGATCGGCGATCCGCCCGGCCACCGGGCTCAGCGCGGCGCCGGAGAGGGCGTAGATGCCGCCGGCGACCGCGGCGAGCGAGTACCGGCCGGTCACCTGCTCGACCACGAGCAGCAGCGCCAGCGGGGTCATGCCGATCCCGAGCCGGCCGACGATGCCGGTGACCAGCAGCATCGGCGCCCCGGGGATCCGCCAGACGCCCAGGTACTGGCGCAGTGCGGCCACGGTCGACCTCCTTGGCAGGGAATGTAATGGGCGGGAGACGTTTCGACCCTAACGCTCGGCCGACCGCCGGAGAAACGGTTTGTGCCCGCGCACACGACTCCGCCCGCGCCCGGAGAACCGGGCGCGGGCGGAGGTGGTGTGGCGGTCCCCCGGCGGCCGGAGGCCGGCCGCCGGGCACCTCTCAGGTCAGCGCTGGAACTGCACCGGGCCGGCGCCGGCGGCCATCCGCTCCAGCCGGGCGACCCGCTCCTCCATCTTCGGGTGGGTGGAGAAGAGCTTCGCCACGCCGCCGCCCTTGAACGGGTTGTCGATCATCAGGTGGGCGGTGCTGGTGAGCTGCCCCTGGGCCGGCAGCGGCCGGCGCTGGGTGCCCATGTGGATCTTCCGCAGGGCGCTGGCCAGGGCCAGCGGGTCGCGGGTCAGCTGGGCGCCGGACGCGTCCGCCTGGAACTCCCGGCTCCGGCTGATCGCCAGCTGGATGATGGTCGCGGCGATCGGGCCCAGGATGATGGTGAGCAGCAGCACGGCCGGGTTCGGGGCGTCCTCGTCGTCCCCGCCGCCCAGCGGGATGAACCAGGCGATGTTCGCCAGGGTGGTGATGATGCCGGCCAGGCCGGCGGCCACGCTGGAGATGAGGATGTCCCGGTTGTAGACGTGCGACAGCTCGTGCCCGATCACTCCGCGCAGCTCGCGGTAGTCGAGGATCTCGGTGATCCCCTGCGTCACGCAGACGGCCGCATGCTGCGGGTTTCGCCCCGTCGCGAACGCGTTCGGCTGCGACGTCGGGCTCACGTAGAGCCGCGGCATCGGCTGCCGGGCCTCGGTGGCCAGCTCGCGGACCATCCGGTACAGCTCGGGGAACTCTGCCTCGCTGACCGGTTGCGCCCGCATCGAGCGCAGTGCGAGCTTGTCGGAGTAGAAGTAGGTGATGCCGTTCATCAGCAGTGACAGGACGACGGCGATGACCAGTCCACCACTGCCGCCGAACCAGTAGCCCACCGCCAGGATCAGCGAGGTGAGCAGGCCGAGCAGCGCGGCGGTCTTCAGACGGTTGTGATGCACGTTCGCTCCTTCGGTGCACGAATCGCCAGGGATCCGCTGACCGGTTCAACAACCCGGTACCCGCCAACCATCCGTCGTATGGCTGTGAGTTGCCTGGGAGCGCGACCACGCGCGCCCGGCTCAGCGGGCGGCGAGGTCGAGCACGAGCTGCGGAGCGACGCCGATGACCAGGGCGACGAGGGTGGCCGCCGCCAGCACCACGGCGACCGTGCCGGCCGACACGGCGGCGACCGCCGGGCCGGCGCCCGGCGAGGTGGTGGCGGCTGGGCCGGCGCCCGGCGAGGTGGTGGCGGCTGGGCCGGCGCCCGGCGAGGTGGCGGCGGCCGGGGCGTAGAGGGCGGCGGTGAGCCGCAGGTAGTAGGCGAGGCCGACGACCGCGTTCACGGCCACCACCACGGCCAGCCAGCCGGCGCCGCCGTCCAGCAGCGCCCGGACCACGGTCACCTTGGCGAACAGCCCGGCCAGGCCCGGTGGCAGGCCGGCCAGCCCGATCAGCGCCAGCCCGAGCGCCGCCGCCCGCCAGGGGTGACGGCGGGCCGCGCCGCGCAGGTCGTCGAGCGTCCCGCCGTCCGCGCCGGCAGGGCGGAGCGCCACCACACCCGCGAAGGCCGCCAGCTCCAGCACCACGAAGAAGACGGCGTACGCGACGGCGGCGGCGTACGCGGCCGTGCGGGCGTCACCGGTGCGGCCGGCGGCCAGCGCCAGCGCGCCGAGCGGGGCGAGGATGTAGCCGGCCTGGGCCACCGACGACCAGGCGAGCAGCCGGACGGTCCGCCGCTGGCGCAGCGCCACCAGGTTGCCGACCGTCATGGTCAGCACCGCGAGCAGGGCGAGCACCGGACCGGTCACCTCGGCCGGCAGCGCGTGCTGCACCACGGCGAGCAGGGCCACCACGCCGCCCAGCTTCGAGGCGGTGGAGAGGTAGGCCGCCACCGGCAGCGGCGCGCCGTCGTAGGTGGCCGGCGCCCAGGCGTGGAACGGCACCGCGGCCACCTTGAACGCCAGCCCGAGCACCACCAGGGCCACGGCGGCGCTGGTCAGCGGCAGGTCGAGCAGCTCCGGCCGGTCGGCGAATAGCGCGCCGAGCCGGCCCAGGTGCAGCGCGCCGGTGGCCGCGTAGAGCAGCGCGGCGCCGAGCAGCGTCAGGGTGGTGGCGACCACGCTGACCACGAAGAAGGTGACCGCCGCCTCGGCGCTGGCCAGGCTGCCCCGGCGCAGCCCGACCAGGACGTAGAGCGGCAGGGTGAGCGTCTCCAGCGCCACGATCAGGGTTATCAGGTCGCCGGCCGCGCCGAGCACCACGCCGCCGGTCATCGAGCAGGCGAGCAGGAAGGCGTACTCCCCGACCGGCGACTGCCCGGCCCGCAGCGCCGGGCCGGAGAGCGCCAGCACGCCGAGGGTGAGCAGGGCGACGACCGCGCCGACCAGGGCGGCGCGCCCGCCGAAGACGTACGAGCAGTCGGCGCCGACGCAGAAGGTGCGCCGCTCGGCTCCGGCGCCCACCAGCGCCGAGCCCAGCGCGGTGGCCACCGCGCCGAGGGCGGCCGCCGCGACCGTGGCCCGCGGTCGGGCCAGCACCAGGTCGGTGACCAGCACCAGCACGGCGGTGCCGGCGGCCAGGTACGCCGGCAGCAGCGCCACGTTGTCGACGCTCTGCACCACGCTCATGCCGTCACCCCGCCTCGCCGGCCGGCCACCGCGCCGAGCCCCGTCGGCGTACGTAGCACGCTCACGGCAGCACCTCCACGAGTGCGTCGACCGGCGCCTCGGCGACGCCGAGCACCAGTGCGGGGGCCAGCCCGACCGCCAGGGCCAGCAGCACCAGCGGCGCCCAGGCGGTCACCTCGGCCCCGGCCAGCCCGGGGGTGAACCGGGCGACCGCCGGGCTGGGCCGGCCGTGCGTCACCATGCGCAGCAGCCGGAGGAAGTACGCCGCGGTGAGCGCTCCGCCGACCGCCGCCAGCACCCCGAGCGTGGTCCAGAACGCCCCGCCGACCTCGACCGCGGCGATCACCGCGAACGCCTCGCCCCAGAACCCGGCCAGGCCGGGCAGTCCCAGCGAGGCGACCGCGGCGAAGCCGAGCAGCCCGGCGAGCCGGGGCGCGCTCTCCCGCAGCCCGGACAGGTCGGCGAGCGAACCGGTGTGCGCCCGGTCCTTCACCGCGCCGGCGAGGAAGAAGAGCAGCCCGGTGATCACCCCGTGCGCGACGTTGCCGATCAGCGCGGCCTGGATGCCGGTGGTGGTGAGGGTGGCGACGCCGAGCAGCACGAAGCCCATGTGTCCCACGCTCGAGTACGCGATCAGCCGCTTGAGCTCGTCCTGGGCGAGGCAAACCAGCGCGCCGACCAGGATGGCGGCGACCGCCAGCGCGCCGAGCACCGGCGCCGCCCAGCGGGCCCCCTCCGGCGCCACTCCGACCGCGACCCGGATCAGGCCGTAGGTGCCCATCTTGAGCAGCACCCCGGCGAGGACCACGCTGCCCACCGTGGGCGCCTGGGTGTGCGCGTCGGGCAGCCAGGAGTGCAGCGGCCAGAGCGGGCTCTTCACCGCGAACGCCAGCGCCAGCAGGGTGAACGCGGCCAACTGGGTGCCCCGGGACAGCCCGGCACCGCCGGTGAGCGCCACGATGTCGGCGGTGCCCGCGGCGGCCACCACGACGTAGACGCCGACCAGCAGCAGCACGGAGCCGAGCAGGGTGTAGAGGGCGAACTTGCGGGACGCCCGCCGCCGGTCCGCGCCGCCCCAGCCGGCGATGACCGCGTACATCGGCAGCAGGACGACCTCGAAGAAGACGAAGAAGAGCACCAGGTCGAGGGCGAGGAAGGTGCCCAGAATGCCGACCTCGACGACCAGCAGCAGGGCCACCAGGGCCCGGCCGCTACCGCCGTCGGGCACCTTCCACAGCGTGTACCCGCAGCAGAGCAGGGTGAGCAGGGCGGTCAGCACCACCAGCGGCCAGGAGATGCCGTCCACCCCGAGGTGGAAGCGCAGGTCCAGGCCGGGCACCCAGGGCAGGTCGACCCGGTGCCAGGGGCGCACCGCCGGGGCGCTCGGGGCGTAGCCGGACCAGGCCCGGTCGCCGAGGCCGAGCAGCGCGGCGGCCAACAGGGTGACCGCGGCGGCCACCGTGCCGACCACCCGGGCCGCCCGGTCCCGGGGCGTCGCGGCCACCGCGACCGCGCCCAGCGCCGGCACCGCGAGCACCGCGACCAGCAGGAACTCTCCCGCGCTCATGCCGCCCCTCCGATCAGCGCGGCGGCCAGGCCGATCAACAGCGCGCCGGCGAGCACGCCGGCCGCCGCCCGGGGCAGCGCCGCCCGGTGCAGCGACGCCAACCCGCCGCCGAGGCCGACCGCGGCCCGCCCGCTGCCGGTGACCGCGCCGTCCACCACCACCTCGTCGCCGGTACGCACGCCGCGGGCCAGCGCGCCGGTGGGGCGTACGACCAGGGCGTGCTGGACGTCGTCGAGCCGGAACGCGCGGGCGAACACCGGCCGCAGCGGGCCCAGCGCGGTCGCCGGGTCACCGGCCGGATCCCGCCGCCAGCCGGCCCAGGCCAGCCCGGCCCCGAGGGCCAACAGCGCCAGCGGCAACAGCACGGCCGGGGTCAGGTGCACCAGCGCCGCCGGCGACAACAGGTCGGACGGCAACTCGGGGGTGGCCAGCGGCGCCGGCCGGACCCGGTCGGCGAACGGACCGGCGAAGCCGGCCAGGCCGAGCAGCGCGGCCGGGACGGCGAGCAGCAGCACCGGCCAGCGCAGCACCGCCGGCGGGTCGTGCGGCGCGGCCAGCGCGGTGCGGGACGTGCCGAAGAAGGTGCGCAACAGCAGGCGGGTGGCGTACCAGGCGGTGAGCGCGACGCCGGCCAGGCCGGCCAGCCAGACCAGCCAGCCCACCCAGGACGCGGCCGGGCCGGCGTCGTGCAGGGCGGCCTCCTGGGCGGCGGCGAGCACGCCGTCCTTGCTCCAGAAGCCGGACAGCGGCGGCAGCCCGGCCAGCGCGCCGAGACCGACCACCGTGCACCAGAAGGTCACCGGCATGCTCCGGCGCAACCCGCCCATCCGCGACATCAGCGTGGTGCCGACCGCGTGGATCACCGCACCGGCGGCGAGGAAGAGCAGCGCCTTGAACGCGGCGTGGGTGAGCAGGTGGAACAGCGCGGCCGGTGGCGAGCCGACGGCGAGCGCGCCGGTCATGTAGCCGATCTGGGAGACCGTCGACCAGGCGAGTACCCGCTTGAGGTCGTCCTGCGCGGTGGCCGCGAGCGCGCCGAGCAGCAGGGTCACCGCGGCCATCACCCCGAGCACGGCCAGCGCGACCGGGGCGCGCTGGAACAGCGGGTATAGCCGGGTGACCGCGTACACCCCGGCGGCGACCATGGTGGCGGCGTGGATCAGCGCGGAGATCGGGGTCGGGCCGGCCATCGCGTCGGGCAGCCAGGTGTGCAGCGGGAACTGGGCGCTCTTGCCGGCCACCCCGGCCAGCAGCAGCAGGCAGGCGGCGGTGAGCGTGCCGGTGGCGTGGTCGTGGGCCAGCACGTCGGCGATCCGGAAGCTGCCCGCCGAGACGCCGAGCAACGCGATGCCAAGCAGGAAGCCGACGTCGCCGACCCGGGTGACCAGGAACGCCTTCATCGCCGCCGCGGGCGCCTCGGGCAGCCGGCGGTCGTGCGCGATGAGCAGGTAGGAGCAGATGCCCATCACCTCCCAGCCGACCAGCAGCAGGACCAGGTCGCCGGCGACCACCACGAGCAGCATGGCGGCGGTGAAGAGGCTGATCTGCGCGGCGTAGGGCGGGTAGCGGTGGTCGACGTCGACGTCGTCGTGCGGGCCGCGCTTGAGGTAGCCGATCGAGTAGACCTGCACGGCCAGAGCCACCGCGGCGACCGCGACCGCGACCAGCGCGGCGGCGCCGTCCAGCCGCACCCCGAGGGTGACGCTCAACCCGCCCAGGTCGACCCAGGTGGTGGACGCCTCCGCCGCCCCGTCGAGGGTGACCAGCAGGGCCACCGCGAGCGCGAGCGCGCCGGCCGCACCGGCCACCCCGAGGGCGATCGCCGCGCGACGCGCCCGGTCCTCACCGGCGTCGCGCGGCGCGGGCGGCAGCAGCAGGCCGAGCAGGCCCGCCACCAGCGGTACGACCGGCAGCAGCGCGCCGAGCAGCGTGGTCGTGCTCACCGCTCCCCCTCCGGGCGGTCGGCCGGCCCGGACCGGGCTCCCGCCTCGACAGCGACGGGGGTCGGCTCGGTCGCGGGCTCGGTCAGCGGGACCTCGTCCACGGCGACGCTGGCCCGCAGCCGGTAGAGCTGGAGCACGATCGCCAGCCCGACCCCGATCTCGGCGGCGGCCAGCACGATCACGAAGAGCGCGAAGACCTGCCCGCCGTGCGGCAGCGCCGCCTTCGCGGTGGTGTCCGCGGTGACCAGGACCAGGTTGACCGCGTTGAGCATCAGCTCGACCGCCATCAGCACCAGCACCGCGTTGCGCCGGCGCAGCACGCCGTATACGCCGAGGCCGAACAGCAGCGCCGCGGTGACGTACGGGACGACCGGCCTCACCGCGACCGCCCCTGCTCGGCGCGGTCCCGCCCGGCGTCCGGCCGGCCGATGTCGGGACGGGAGAGCACGATCGCGCCGACCAGGGCGGCCAGCAGCAGCACCGAGAGCACCTCGAACGGGAGCACCCAGCTGGCGAAGATCTCCTCGCCCAGGCGTTCCGCGGTGCCCGCGTCGGGCAGCTCCACGGTCGTCCAGCGGTACGCGTCGACCAGCAGGGCGGCCAGCCCCAGCCCGGCCCCACCGCCGATCAGCGCGGCCGGCCAGCCGGGGCGGTCCAGGTCGTCGGAGGCGCCGATCGGGGCCCGGGTCAGCATCACCGCAAACAGCAGCAGCACCACCACGGCACCGACGTAGATCAGCACCTGCACCCAGGCCACCATCTCGGCGCCGAGCACCAGGTAGATCCCGGCCAGCGCGCCCAGGCAGACCACCAGGTAGAGGCCGGCCCGGACCAGGTGCTTCGTGCCCACCACCAGCGCACCCGAGCCGACCGCCACCGCGCCGAGGGCGAGTAGCAGCACGTCCGCACCGGTCACCGCGCCACCCCTGCCGTCCCGGCCTCAGCTCGCGACTGCGGGGCTCGCAAACCCCGCTCACTCCTCGCGCTCACGGCCTGGCCTCGCCGGGCTCCGGCTCCGGGCGTACGGCCGGGGCGGCCGGCCGGTCGGCGGGGGCGGCCGGGACGGCGGCCTTGCGCGCGGCGGCGGTCTCCTCCTTGGCCGGCTCGCCGTTCGGGTCGTGCGCCGGCGGCGGCGGCACGGTGCCCATCCACTGCCCGAGGTGGTCCTTGTCGTGCAGCAGGTCCTTGATGTCGTACTCGGCGTACTCGAACTCGGGCGACCAGTAGAGCGCGTCGAAGGGGCAGACCTCGACGCAGATGCCGCAGTACATGCAGAGCGAGAAGTCGATGTCGAACCGGTCGAGCACGTTGCGCTGGCGGGGGCGGGCGGCGCCGGGCACCGCCACCTCCTCCTTGTGCGAGTCGATGTAGATGCACCAGTCCGGACACTCGCGGGCGCAGAGCATGCAGACCGTGCAGTTCTCCTCGAGCAGCGCGATCACGCCACGGGACCGGGGCGGCAGCTCGGGGGCGACGTCCGGGTACTGCTGGGTGGTGGATCGCCGGGTCATCGTCTTCAGCGTGACCGCGAGCCCCTTGACCAGACCCGCGCCGGGCAGGCCGCGATCACCGGTGCCGCCGGCCTCGCTGCGCTCGCTGCGGTCGCTCATGCCGACCATCCTGCCCTGTGCCCGCGGCGCGCGCGACCACCCCCCGGTGCCCGGCTCGGCCGGATCACCCCCCGGTCGCGCCGACGCCGCCGGCGGGCGGGAGCATCTCGACGCCGAGCTGCTGGAGGACCTGGAACAGCTCGTTGCAGCTCCACACGTCGATGATCCGGCCGGTCTCGTCGAAGCGCAGGAAGGTGGCGCCGGAGTAGCTGACCACCCGGCCGGTCGGCGGCACCGGGCCGAACTGCCCGGCCTGGGTGCCGGCCGCCCGCCAGTGCACCGCCACCCGGTTCCCCGCGGCCACCAGGTCCACGATCTTGTAGCGCAGATCCGGGAAGGCCGCCCGGCGGTCCCGGTGCCAGGCGAGCGTGCCCTCCGGCCCGGAGCCGCCCAGCCCGGGGCACTCCGCGGCGATCAGGTCGTACGCGGACTCCTCCCGGCCGGCGTTCCAGACATCGGCGATGAAGCGTCGGGCCGCCGCCTCCACATCGGTCATCCCGGCAGCGTAGTCAGCGCACGCCGGGCCGGCCGGCCCGAGATCCGCAATGATGGAGGCAGACGACGACGGCACCGGAGGAGACGGCGTGGGCGGCGAATCAGGCGGGACGACCGGCGGCAAGTACGTCGAGCCGGGCGGCGAGTTCACCCGGGACCAGCGCTACATCGCCACCCGGGTCACCGCCGACGGGCGGGACGGCTATCCGGTGGAGCCCGGCCGTTACCGGCTGGCGGTCAGCTTCGCCTGCCCCTGGGCCAACCGGATGATCATCGTCCGCCGGCTGCTCGGGCTGGAGGGCGTGCTCTCCATGGCGGTGGCCGGGCCGACCCACGACGCCCGGAGCTGGACCTTCGACCTGGACCCGGGCGGGCGCGACCCGGTGCTCGGCATCGAGCGCCTCCAGGAGGCGTACTTCGCCCGGTTCCCCGGCTACGACCGGGGCATCACCGTGCCGGCGATCGTGGACGTGCCGACCGGGCAGGTGGTGACCAACGACTACGCGCAGATGAGCCTGGACCTCTCCACCGAGTGGACGGCGTACCACCGCGAGGGCGCGCCGGAGCTCTACCCGGAGCGGCTGCGCGACGAGATCGACGAGGTCAACGCGATGGTGTTCCGGGACGTCAACAACGGCGTATACCGTTGCGGCTTCGCCGGCAGCCAGGAGGCGTACGAGTCGGCGTACCGCCGGCTCTTCGACCGGCTGGACTGGCTCAGCGAGCGGCTGGCCGGGCAGCGCTACCTGGTCGGCGACACCATCACCGAGGCCGACGTGCGGCTGTTCACCACGCTGGCCCGCTTCGACCCGGTCTACCACGGCCACTTCAAGTGCAACCGGAGCAAGCTCAGCGAGATGCCGGTGCTCTGGGCGTACGCCCGGGACCTGTTCCAGACCCCCGGCTTCGGCGACACCATCGACTTCGACCACATCAAGCGGCACTACTACGAGGTGCACCGGGACATCAACCCGACCGGGGTCGTCCCGCTCGGGCCGGACCTCACGAACTGGATCACCCCGCACGGCCGGGAGGCGCTCGGCGGCCGCCCCTTCGGGAACGGCACGCCCCCGCCACCCCCGCCCACCGCCGAACGCATCGACCCCACCCACACCCCGCTCCGCTGACCCGGCGCAGCGCCGGCGGGGAGCGCGCGCGGCGGCGGGTCAGAGGGCGACGCGGACGGCGGCGGTGAGCACCAGTTGGGCCAGCGCGGCCGGGACCAGGACCAGCCAGCACAGCCGCTGCAACTGGTCCTCGCGCAGCCGCGGGAACGCCACCCGCAGCCAGATGACCAGGAACGACACGGCGAAGACCTTCAGCAGCGTCCAGAGCCAGCCGAGCTGGGCGTCGGCGAACGGGCCGTGCCAGCCGCCGAGGAAGAGCACGGTGGTCAGCGCGGCGATCACCACGATCCCGACGTACTCGGCGAGCAGGAAGAAGGCGAACCGCAGGCCGGTGTACTCGGTCATGTAGCCGAACACCAGCTCGGAGTCGGCGATCGGCATGTCGAACGGCGGCCGGCGGATCTCGGCCAGCCCGGCCACGAAGAAGATGATCATCGCGGGCGCCTGCCAGAGCAGCCACCAGGGCTGCCACGCCTCGACGATGCCGGGCAGGCTGAGCGTGCCCGCCGCCATCGCCACCGACGCCGCCGCGAGCACCAGCGGCAGCTCGTAGCCGAGCAGCTGGGCGGCGCCGCGCAGCCCGCCGAGCAGGCTGTACTTGTTGGCCGACGCCCACGCCGACATCAGCACCGCCACCACGCCGACGCCGACCACGGCCAGCACGAAGAAGAGGCCGATGTCCAGCGGCTGCCCCACCAGGTCGCCGGGGCCGAGCGGGATGACCAGCAGGACGAGCAGGTAGGGCACCAGGGCGACGGCCGGGGCCAGCCGGAAGACCGCCCGGTCCGCCTCGGCCGGGGTGACGTCCTCCTTCTGCACGAACTTCACCCCGTCGGCGATCAGCTGGGCCCAGCCGTGGAACGCGCCCGCGTACATCGGGCCGAGCCGGCCCTGCATGTGCGCCATCACCTTGTGCTCGGCCTGCCCGACGAGCAGCGGCAGGGTGAGGAAGGCGACCAGCACGCCGCCCACCCGGATCACCAGCTCCAGCCAGAGGGGCATCAGGCCGTACCTCCGTCGTCGTCGGCCCGCTCGGTCGCGGCCGGCCCCTTCTCGGACGGCCGGTCCGCCGGCGGACCGGAGCGGGCGGTCCCCGCGCCGCGGCCACCGGGCGCGCCCGGCAGCGGTCCGGCGTTCGTGGCGGCGGAGTCGGCCGGCGGCGGGCCGTCGGCGGGCCGGGCGGCGCGGCGGGGCCACAGCTGCGCCGCGGCGGCGAGTGCCAGCACGGCCAGCGCCAGGCCCGCCGGCAGGGCCGCCGGGTCGGGCTCCGCGGCGGGCCGCCCCGACCACGGCGCGGGCGGATCGCCGTACGGGGCGACCAGCGCCGTCAGCAGTACCGGCGCGACGGCGAGCACGGCCACCGTCAGCAGCACCGCCCCGGCGATCCGCCGGGCCAGTTCGCCCGCCGGCAGCGGCACCCCGAACCGGGCCCGGGACCCGCTCAGCGCCACCAGCAGCACGGCCACGGCGGCGTAGAACGCCACCGGCTCGTCGGCCGGTACGGCCAGCGGCCCCAGCCCGACCAGCCCGGCCGCCACGGCCAGCCCGGCCGAGGCGTACCCGGACAGATCCGGCCAGTGGCGTCGGACGGCGAGCAGCACGGCCGGCAGCAGCGCGGCGGCGCCGAGCGCGGCCCGCGCCTGCCACCAGGCCGGCGCTCCGGCGCCGATCAGCGCCACCGCCCCGCCGGCCGGCACCGCGAGCAGCGCGGCGGCGAGCGCGAACCCGCCCACCGCGCGCTGCACCGGCGTGCCGCGCCGCCCGGCGGCCGCTGCGGCCACCCCGGCGACCAGGGTCACCGCGAGCGCCGCGCCGGCTCCGGCGGGAGCGGCCAGCCCCACCAGCAGGCCGTGCCCGAGCAGCACCGCGCCGGCCGCCGCCGTGGTCAGCACGGTCCACGAGCGGGCCGGCCGGGTGGCCGCGGCGACCAGCAGCGCCGCCCCCAGCGCCAGGTCCGCGACCAGCACCACCGGCCAGGGCGCCGGCCCGGCGGCGGGCAGGGCGAGCGCGATCGACGCCACGCCCGCCGCGGCCAGCGCCGGCCGCGCCGCCGCGGGCAGCAGCACCGCCACGGCGACCACGGCGAGCGCTACCGCCACCGGGAGCTGCCAGCCCCAGGCGAGGTCCGGCCCGGGGGCGGCGCCCCGCCACGGCGGCACCGACCGGGCGACAGCACCGCCGGCGAGCACGACGGTGATCAGCACGGTCAGCTGGGCCGTCCCACCGGCCACCACGAGCGCGCCGGTCCGCGGACCGCGGCGCCACCCGGCCGGAAGCAGCCGCACCGCGCCGGCCAGCCCGGCCGCGACCAGCGCCGCCGCCAGCAGCAGCAGCGAGGCCCGCAGCTCGGCCACCGGGCGGAGCAGGGCGGCAGCCAGCACCGGCACCAGCAGTCCGGCGGCCTCCGCGCGGAAGACCACCCCGCCGGCGAGCAGCGCCGCGCCCAGCAGGGTCAGCGCCGCCAGCAGCAGCGGCAGCCCGGCCAGCAGCGGCGTCCCGGCCGCCCGACCGAGCAGCAGCGGCAGCAGCGCGCAGCCGGTCGCCACGACCAGCGCGGCGGCGTAGCCGACCCAGGCGGCGACCCGGCCGGCGAGCGCCGCACCGGCCGGCCGGCCGCGCAGCGCGACGAGCACGGCCAGGTCGAGCAGCGCCACCCCGACGAAGACCACCGACCAGCCTGCCGCCTCCGGTCGGGTCCCGGCGGCGAGCAGCGGCAGCACCGGCTGGGCGGCCAGCAACGCCGCGAACCACGGCACGGTGAGCCCGCTGAGCCGGGCATATCCGGCGGCGGCCGCCGCGCTGGCCCCCCCGACCAGCGCGGCGTACCGGGTCTCCGGCCAACCGGCCACCCCGAACAGGTCCACCGACCAGGCGGCGTAGCCGTCCAGCACCACCAGCAGCAGCCCCACCGCGGCGAACGTCTCCGCGGTGCCCCGCAGCCCGCGCCGCACCGCCGCGAGCGGTGCGGCCAGCGCCAGCGCGGTGACCGCGGCCAGGATCAGCGCCCGTCCGGCCACCCCGACGGCGGCCCAGGCCACCGCGGTGAAGACCACCGCCGCGGTGCCGAGCAGCAGTCCACCGAGGACGAAGAGCAGGCCCTGCACGGTGCGGGTCGAGGTCTCCGCCACGCCGGCCACGGCGGGCGGGGCGGGCCGCTGCGGCACGCCGACCACGGCGGGCGGTCGCGCCCCGGGCGGCGGGAACTCCGCCCGGATCGCGACGGCCAGCCGGTCCCGCCGCTGCCGGGCCGTCGCCAGCCGGTCGACCAGGCCCTGGTACGTCTGCCGGGCGCGCTCCGCCTCGGCGCCGAGCGCGACGATGTCCCGGTCGAGGCGGGTCACCTCGGCGGCGGGCGGGTACGGCGGCCGGCCGCAGCCGGAGCAGCCGGAGCCCAGGTCGGCGGGCGCGCCGCAGGCCGGGCAGGGGTAGCCGGTGTTCTCCACGCGGCCATCATCGACGGCCGGGGCTCAGCCGCCCAGAGTGCGCGTACTCAGGGCCGGGTCTGCTCGCGCACCCACGCCGCGTACGGCGGATCACTCTCCACCCTGGTCACCAGGATCTCCGGCACCTCGTACGGGTGGCCGGTCCGGATCTGGTCGACCAGCGCGGCGAGCCGGTCCGGCGCGGTCTTGAACTGCACCGACCACTCGGTCTCGGTCTCCACCGCGGCCCGCCACCAGTAGGTGCTGTCCACCTGGCCGCCCACCTGCGCGCAGGCCGCCAGCCGCCCGTCGACCGCCGCGCCGGCCAGCGCGTCGGCGACCGACCGCGCGTCCACCACCGTCGTCACCACGCAGATCTGGTCCACGACCGCACCCTACGCGGGTCCGTCCCGGTTGACCGCGATCCACTCGTCGATCCGGCTCCACCAGTCGAAGAGCCAGTCGATGCGCTCCTGCCGGCCGGTCGGCACCTCCTCCGGCGGCACCGACCAGAAGCGCATCACGATCCGCTTGTCCATCGGCAGTTCCCGCCAGACGTCGGCGACGGTGAGCATCCGGTCGAGCCCGGTGTGCGCCACGAAGATCACCCCGGCCTCGGGGGCGGCGTCCAGCGCGGCCAGCAGCCCGCCGGGCTGCGGGGCGAGCACGTGCTGCATCCGTTCCGCCCGCAGCGCCATCCGCTCCAGGCCCAGGGAGCGCAGCCGGGCGATCGCCCGGAGCCGGCGTTTCGGGGTGAAGTTGCCGCCCTCCGGGAAGATCACGAACGCGTCGTCGTCGTCCAGGTCGGTGGCCAGGTGTCCGATCTGGTCGGTGACCGACCCGCGCCCGTTCGGCCCGGGCGCGAGGAACCGGTTCGGCAGCCGGTTGAGCAGCACGTCGATCGCCGGGTCCCACTGCAGGGTGTCCTTCAGCACGATCCGCGGCTCGCGGCGGAACCAGTTCACCAGGGCGTGGATGAGGATGAACGAGTCGCCCGGCCCGGCGTGCCGACAGAGCACCAGCTCGGGCCGGCCGGGCAGGGCGGTGTCCGGGTCGGTGCCGACCACGTCGATGCGCAGCCGCAGCGTCCACCGGGCCTGCCAGAACAGCAGTCGCAGGAACCAGCCGGCGAGCAGGTAGTGCGCGCGCTGGAAGCCCGGGGCGCGGGCCCGCCAGCCGCAGCCGGAGGCGAGCCAGAGCAGGAAGAGCGCGAGCAGCGCGGCGGCGTCCCAGACCAGGTAGACGCAGCCGAACCAGAGCAGCCGCAACGGACGCAACCGGCCCGGGACCAGCGGCGACGCGGCCGCCGCGAGCAGCGCCCAGACCGGCAGCGTGGTCACCACCGTGAAGGCGAGCAGCACCACTCCCGGTGCCAGCAGCACCCGGCGTACCCACCGCGGCGGCAGCGGCATCAGCGCTCCAGCTGGGTGTTCAGGTAGCGCCGGGAGGCGGTGTACGCCCGGCTGATCCGCCGCCCCACCGCCGCCATGTCCCGGTACGCCCAGGGGGTGTCGTCGCGCGGGTTCAGGCCGCCGGTGGGCAGCACGTGCACCTCCACTCCGGCCGGCAGGGCGGCCATCTCCCGGGCGAACCGGTGCCGGCGGGCGATCTCGAACGCGACCTGCGCGATCTCCCACGGCCGGCGGGGCGGGGTCAGCTCCCGTTCGATCCGGCCGACCTGGAGAACGAAGATCTGCCCGGCGCCGGCGGCGACCGCCTCGCCGATCGGGATCGAGTTCACGATCCCCCCGTCGACGAAATGCTGGTCGCCGATCCGGGCCGGCGGCAGCAGCCCCGGTACGGAGGCGGAGGCGAGCACCGCCGGCACCACCGGCCCGCTGTCGAACCAGTACTCGGCGGCCCGCTCGATGTTCGCCGCGCAGCACCGGAAGGGCACCCGCAGGTCGGCGAAGGTGGTCTCCGCGCCCAGCTCGCTCTCCAGCAGCTTGCGCAGCGGGCGGGGCGAGTGCAGGTGGGTCCGGGCGGCGAACCGGCGCAGCTGCCGGGCCACCGAGTCGCCGTACACCTCGCTGGCCTCGGGGGAGGCCCAGAGCCGGACCAGCCGGTCGGTGACCGCCTCGGACGGGTCGGCGGCGACCAGCGCGCCGTTCACCGCGCCGATCGAGGTGCCGAGCACCAGGTCCGGCCGGATCCCGGCGCGGAACAGCGCGCGCAGCATGCCCACCTCGACCGCGCCGAGGACACCGCCGCCCCCGAGCACGAACGCCACCGGTCCCCGCGACATGTCGTTCATCCTGGCACGCCCGCGCCGGTGCCCCCGCGGAGCGGGTCGGCGCCCACGCCGCCCCACCCGTTGACAGGCCGGACACATTCACGCAACCTGATACCGCTCCCACCCGAGGCAGGTGCGATCCGTGAAGCCAGCGCTGCACCCCGGCCGGTTGCTGGCCCGCCGGTACCGGCTGCTCGACCAGATCGGCGCCGGCGGGATGTCGGTGATCTGGCGGGCCCACGACGAGGTGCTGGACCGGATCGTCGCGCTGAAGGTGCTCGCCCCGTCGCTCGCCGCCGACGCCCGGTTCCGGGACATGGTCCGCACCGAGGCGCGCTCCGCCGCCCAACTGGTGCACCCGCACGTGACCTCGGTGCACGACTACGGCGAGACGGTCGCCTCCGACGGCTCGATCACCTCGTTCGTGGTGCTGGAGCTGCTGGTCGGCGAGGAGCTGGAGCTGCGGCTCACCGAGGGCCCGCTGCCGTGGCCCGAGGCGGTGGAGATCGGCGCGCAGGTGGCGGACGCGCTCGCCACCGCGCACCGGCTGGGCATCGTGCACCGCGACATCACCCCGGCCAACGTGATGATGACCCCGGTCGGCGCCAAGGTGCTCGACTTCGGCATCGCCACCCGGGTCGGCGCGCCCGATGAGGACGAGGACGGCGGCACCTTCGGCACCCCGGCGTACGTGGCACCGGAACGCCTCGACGGGGCGCCCGCGCAGCCGGCCACCGACGTGTACTCCCTCGGTGTGCTGCTCCACGAGGCGTTGACCGGCCGGGTCCCGTACCCCGCCGACACCTGGGACCAGCTCAGCGCCGCGCTGGCCACGGGCGGGCCACCCTCGCTGGCCGGGGTGCCCGGGCTGCCGCCGGAGGTGGCCCGGACCTGCCTGCGCTGCCTGACCGGGGATCCGGCCGGGCGGCCCACCGCCCGTCAGGTCGCCACCGTGCTGCGCGACCACCTGCTTCCGGATCCGCAGGCGGCCGCCACGCTCGCGCCGCCCCTGACCCCGCCCGCGCCCACCGCGGCTCCGACGGCACCGGCGCCCGGCCACGCCCCGACGGCCACCGTCGGCCGCCCCGCGCCGGTACCGGGGCCGGCCCGGCGGGTGCCGCGCCCGGCGCTGGTCGCGGCGGTGGCCCTGCTGGCCTCGGCGGTTCTGGCCGTGCCGGCGCTGTGGCCGGACCGGTCCCCGCCACCGGCGGCGCTGCTCACCACGGAGGCGACCGGGCAGCCGACGCACCGCGTGCCGGAGACCACCCCCCGCACGTCGGCGCCTGCCGCCGAACCCCGGCCCGGCGGGTCGACCGGCGCGGTGCCCGGGCCGGACAGCCTGCTGACGGTGGCCAACCGGCTCGACGGGCTGATCGGCGCCGGGCTGGACGGCGGCGAGATCCGCGCCGACGTGGGCCTGGACCTGCGCAACGAACTCCGCAACCTGACCGCCGCGGTGGGCTCCGGGCCGGCCGACCTGACCGGGCCGGTGGCCCGGCTGCGCGAGAAGGTGGCCACCCGGCTGCGCGAGGGTGGCATCTCCCCCGGGTACGCCGAGCGGCTGGACGTGGCGATCGCGGAGCTGGGTGCCGCGCGGGTCTGAGCGTTCCCGACCGACGGGTGCTCAGCGCGGCGCGGCCCGGACCGGCTCGCGGATGCCCAGGTACGGCACCGCTCCGGCGACGAACCGCCGGTAGACGTCCTCGTAGCCGATCGCGATCCGCTCGGTGGAGAAGTTCTCCGCGACGTGCGCCACGCAGTCGGCCGGGTCGAGGCGCTGCGCCTCGCGCAACGCGTCCGGTAGCTCCTCGGCCCGGTCGCAGACCAGGCCGGTCACCCCCTGCCGGACCAGCTCGGGCACCGCGCCGCGGTTCAGCGCCACCACCGGCGTGCCGGTCGCCATCGCCTCCACCATCACCATGCCGAACGGCTCCTCCCACTGGATCGGCATGATCAGGCAACGGGCGTCGACCAGCATCCGCAGCGCGGCGTCCCGGTCGGCGTCGAGCACCACTGTGACGTCCTCGCCGAGCATCGGCCGGACCACCTCCTCGTAGTACCGGCGTTCCGGCGGCTCGTTGCACTTGCCGGCGAGCACCAGCGGCAGGCCGGCCGCGCGGCAGGCCCGGATCGCCGCGTCCGGCCCCTTGTCCGGGCTGAACCGGGCCAGCCAGAGCACCGGCCCGGTGGCGGGCCTGGTCTTGCGCGGCACGCCCCGCAGGTCCATCGCGTTGTGCACGGTGCCGACCCAGGGCAGCCGGGGATTCAGCCGGCGCTGGGCGTGCGAGATGGCCACCAGCCCCACGCCCTGGTCGGTGTCGCTGAGCACGGTGCCGTACTCGCCCACCGGGTTGCCGTGCACGGTCGCCACCGTGGGCACCGCCCGGCGGCCGGCGACCAGCGGGCCGATGGTGGTGTGGTCGTGGATGACGTCGAAGTCGTCGGCGCTGATCAGCTGGTTGACCCGGGCCAGGTGGGCCAGCTCGGGCAGCGCCTCGCCGAGCCGCTCGTACTGCAGGTCCGGACCGGTCGGGACGACGTCGGCGGCGGTGCCGTGCTCCCCCCCGGCGCCGAACAGGGTCACCGCGTGCCCGCGGGCGACCAGCGCGTCCACCAGCACCGCGACCACCTGTTCCAGGCCGCCGTACCCAGGCGGGGGCACCGACAGCCACGGCGGGACCACCATGGCGATCCGCAGCGGCCGCGCCGGCGAGCGGTCGCCCGGCAGGTCGTTCACGGCCACGAGTCCTCCCCCGTCCGTCGCGTCGGTGGGCGGGCGGTCCGCCGGCCGGCGTCCGTCCCGACCCGCCCGCTCAGGATCGGCGGCGCTTTCCCGGCGGCGACCCGGCTAAACCGGGCGCTCAACCGCCCACCAGGAGGTGGACGCGCACCGCCCCCACGCCCTCGGCGGACCACGCCGTCCGTTCCGCCTGATCCCGTTCCCACCAGGAGCGGACCACGCCCTCGAGGGTGACCGTGTCGCCGTCCACCGTGACGGTCACCCGCTCGGTGCCGATCCCCCGCGCCAACGCCCGCTGGATGTCCCGTCGGGTGCGCTCGCCGTCCGGGCGGGCGGGGGGCCGCACGTCGACCAGGTTGGTCACGCCGCGGACACCCCGCAGCCGCCGCACCTCGTGCTCCGCGGTGCGCCGCTGCCAGCCGAACTCCACCTCGCCACGGAGCATCACCCAGCCGTTGGCGACGGTGACGTCCAGCCGCTCGGCCGGGACGAAGCTGTCCCACTCCAGCGCCCGGCTGACCGCGATCGCGATGTCCTCGTCGGTCCGCTCGGCCGAACCGGGCAACCGGACCTCGACGTCGTCGGCCACCACCCGCACCCCGCGGACGCGCTGCGCGCAGCGCTCGGCCGCCCACTTCGCCGCGGTGCTGTCCACCCAGCCGGTGAGCGTCACCACGCCGTCATGCACGGTCACGCCGACCTCGTTCGGCTGCACCCGGACGTCCCAGGCCAGTTCCTCGAGCACGTCCCGCTGGATCTGCGCGTCGGTCCGGACGGTCGCTGCCGTGGTCATCGCACCCTCCCACTGCCGGGTCTCCTGCCGACGGTGCCCGCGGGGCGGGTGACGGTGGTTCACCCGGTCCGGGTGAACCACCCGGAAAAGGAGGAGGCAGGCTCGGTACGGATTAGGACGCTTCGGCGAGCGTCACGGTTGCCGTCGATTCGGATCCGTTTCGCTGGTACGTCACCTCGACCCGGTCCCCGACCCGGCCGGCCTGCACGGCGCCGACCAGATCGTTGGAGTCGTTGATCACCTTGTCGCCGAACCGGGTGATCACGTCGCCGCGCTGCAGGCCGGCCTTCTCGGCGGCGCTGCCCGGGGTGACCGAGGCGACCAGCGCGCCACCGTCCGGGGCGGCGTTGACGCTCACGCCCAGCGACGGGTGGCTGACCTTCTCGCCGCGCTGGAGCTTGCCGGCCACGTCCTTGGCCTTGTTGCTCGGGATGGCGAAGCCCACCCCGATGTTGCCGCTGCCCTGCCCGGCGGTGGCGATCGCGGTGTTGATGCCGATCACCTCGCCGCGGGTGTTGACCAGCGCGCCGCCGGAGTTGCCCGGGTTGATCGGCGCGTCGGTCTGCAGCAGCCCGGAGATCGAGCTGGCCCCCTGGCTCGGGTCCTGCCGCTGCTCGGCGCTGCCGGCCTGGATGGTGCGGTCCCGGGCGCTGAGGATGCCGGCCGTCACCGAGCCCTGCAGCCCCAGCGGGCTGCCCAGGGCGAGCACCTGGTCGCCGACCTGCATGGCATCGCTGTCGCCCAAGGTGGCCGGCTTCAGGCCGCTGACCCCGGAGGCCTTCACCACGGCCAGGTCGGTCTTCGGGTCGGTGCCGACGATCCGGGCCTGGGCGCTCTTGCCGTCGGCGAAGACCACCCGGACGCTGTTTCCGCCGGCCGCGGCGACCACGTGGTTGTTGGTGAGCACGTAGCCGTCGGCGCTGAGGATCACGCCGGAGCCCTCGCCGCTGTCGGTGTTGATCGAGACGACGCTGTCCTGCACCGAGGCGGCGATCCGCGGCAGGTCGGCGCCGTTGATCACCGGTGCGGCGGAGTAGGTGCGGGTGATCCCGCCCGAGTCGCCGTCCACGGCGAGCGCGAGGGCGCCGCCGGCGACGCCGGAGCCGAGCATCAGCGCCAGCACCGCGACGCCCGCGCCGGCGAACTTGGCGATCCGGCCGGGGCGCGGCGCGGGGGGCGCCGGGGCCCAGGCCGGGGCCGGCTGCTGCTGCGGGAAGACCGGACCGGTCGCGCCCGGCTGCCCCCCGCCGGCCCAGCCGGAGTGCTGCCCGGAGTACCAGGGGCCGCCCGGGTAGCCGCCCTGCGGCTGGCCGGGCCCGCCCGGGTAGGGGTAGCCGCCGGCCTGCGGGTGACCGGAGACCGGGTAGGGCGGGGCGGACGGGGTGGCCGCGGCCGGCTGGCCGGCGGGCACGGTCCCCAGCGGCACTGTCGGCTCGGTGGCCGGAGCGCCGACGGGCGGGCTGGGGGCGCCGGCCGGTTCCGGGGTACGGGCCGCGGCGTCGGCGTCGGTCCGGGTCGGCTCGGCGGTGCCCGGGTCACCCGGGGCCGGGCCGGTCGAGCCGCCGGCGTTCGTCGTGGCCGCGGTCGCGGCGGTGGGCTGCTCGACGGCCGGCGCGGCGCCGGCCTCGGTGGTCGGGGAGTCGGACTGCGCGCGCTCGACGTGCGGCAGCTCGGCGGTGGGGTGCGACGGCTCGGCGTCGGTGGGGGCCGGCCGGCGCTGCGGGTCGGACTCGTACTCGGTCATGGCTCCACCTTGCCCCGGGGCTCTGCGACCAGCCTGGAACCGGCCTGAAGGTTCGCTGAAAGTCATTCGCCGTCAGCCTCCGCGTCGGGCACCAGCGGCAGCCGGACCCGGAAGGTGGCTCCCCCGCCCGGGGTCTCGGCCACCTCCACCGTGCCGTGGTGGGCGCTCACCAGCGCGGCGACGATGGCCAGGCCGAGCCCGGTGCCGGTGTTGCCGCCGGCCCGCCGGGTACGCGCGGCGTCCGCCCGGTAGAAGCGCTCGAAGACGCGTTCCGCCTGCTCCGGGGAGAGACCGGGGCCGGTGTCGGCCACCTCCACCACGCCCAGGTTGCCCGGCTCGGCCCGCAGCCGCAGGGTCACCGCCGCGTCCGACGGGGTGTGGGTCAGCGCGTTCGTCATCAGGTTGCCGATGATCTGCCGGAGCCGGGCGTCGTCGCCGTAGACCACCAGCGGGCCGGAGCCCGGTTCGATCTCGAGCTCGATCCGGCGGTCCGGGTCCACCACCCGGGCGGCCTGCACCGCGTCGCTGGCCAGCACCGGCAGCTCGACCGGGGCGAGGGACAGCGGCCGCTCCCGGTCCAGCCGGGCGAGCAGCAGCAGGTCCTCCACCAGCAGGCCCATCCGGGCCGCCTCGTCCTCGATCCGGCGCAGCAGGTCGGCGGTCTGCTCCGGGGCGCGGGCCGCGCCCTGCCGGTACAGCTCGGCGAAACCGCGGATGGTGGTCAGCGGGGTACGCAACTCGTGCGAGGCGTCCGCGACGAACTGCCGCATCCGCTCCTCCGAGCGGCGGGCGCGCGCCTCGGACGCCTGGGCCGCGCCGGCCGCGTCCCGGGCGCTGGCCTCGGCGGCGCGGGCGGCGGTCTCCGAAGCGGCCCGGGCGGTGAACGCCGCCTCGATCTGGGTGAGCATCGCGTTCAGCGCGCGGGACAGCCGGCCCAGCTCGGAGGTCGGGCAGGGCTGGCCCTCCTCCGGGTCGGGCACCCGCCGGGTGAGGTCACCGCCGGCGATGGCGGCGGCGGTCTGCTCCATCTCCACCAGTGGCTTGAGGCTGGTCCGGACGATCGCCGCGCCGATCGAGGCGAGCAGGATCAGCACCGCCCCGCCGACCAGGACGTCGATCCAGACCAGCCGGGTGACCGCCCGGTCGACGTCGGTGAGGTGCTGGCCGAACGCCAGGATCCGGCCGTTGTCCAGCTGGGTGTAGAGCATCCGCCAGCGGGTGTGGCCGTCGACGGACCGGACGGTGAACGGTTCGCCGACCTCCTCGGCGAACCCCTGGTAGCTGGTGGGCATCGGGGGCAGTTCCCCGGGGCGCAGCCCCGAGTAGTACGCGGTCGGATCGACGCTGGCCGGCGGAAACGCCTGCGCGGCCACGTAGTCGCTGGGGATGCCGACCGAGATCTCGTTCCCCTCCCGCCGGGCCCGTTCGAGCGCCTGCGCCACCCCGGCCGTGCCGCCCCGCAGCTCGCCGTCGACCTGGTCGACCAGGTAGCTGCGGAGGAAGAAGGCGGTCAGCGAGCTGATCACCAGCAGCGCGAGCGCCACCAGGGCGAGGACGGAGGTGACCAGCTTGACCCGGAGCGGGACGCCTCGGAGCCTTACCTTCGCCTGCTGGTACGGGTTCACGCCGCCGGCTTGCGCAGCACGTAACCGACACCCCGCAGGGTGTGGATCAGCCGGGGCTGGGTGTTGTCCACCTTGCGGCGGAGGTACGAGATGTAGGACTCGACGATGTTGTCGTCGCCCCGGAAGTCGTAGTTCCACACGTGGTCGAGGATCTGCGCCTTGGACAGCACCCGGTTGGCGTTGAGCATCAGGTAGCGCAGCAGCTTGAACTCGGTCGGCGAGAGCTGCACCCGCTGGCCGGCCCGATGCACCTCGTGGGTCTCCTCGTCCAGCTCCAGGTCGGCGAAGGTGAGCCGGGACGGGGCCTGCTCGCCGGTGCTGGTACGCCGGAGCACGGCCCGGATCCGGGCGGTCAGCTCCTCCAGGCTGAACGGCTTGGTGACGTAGTCGTCGCCGCCCAGGGTGAGCCCGCGGATCTTGTCGTCGGTGGCGTCCCGGGCGGTCAGGAAGACCACCGGGGTGCGGGTGCCGCCCTCGCGCAGCATCCGGATCACCTCGAAGCCGTCCAGGTCGGGCAGCATCACGTCGAGCACCACCAGGTCGGGCCGGTGGTCCTTCGCGGCGCTCAGCGCGGCGCTGCCGCTGGTCGCGGTGGCCACGTCGAAGCCCGCGAACCGCAGGCTCGCGGAGAGCAGCTCGAGGATGTTGGGATCGTCCTCGACGACGAGCAGGCGCGCCTCGGTCTGGGTAGCGGGCATGTGCCCATCATCCGCGTTTTCGCTGCGTCCGGGCTGGGCGCTCGCTGGAAAAATCCTGTGAGCCGGCCGCCCCGGACGGGCGGGTGACCGCCGGCGGGTCAGCGCAGCAGCCGGCGCAGCCCGTCCAGGGCACCGTCGAGCAGCCGGATCGCCGTGCGGAGCTGGGCGTCGCTGAGCCGGCGGGCCCGCACCAGCGCGGCCACCTCGCCGGTGAAGGCGGCCAGCCGCTGGTCGAACTCGGCCTGGGCGGCCGGCTCCGGCCCGGGCCGCGGCCCGGTGGCGGCGGGCGCGGGAGCCGGCGGCCCCCACCGGCCGCGCCGGGTCTGCCGGGTCGCCTCGCGCAGTTCCCGCTTGAGATCGCGGACCGACCCGCTCACCTCGCTGCGGATCTCCCCGGCCAGGGTGGAGAGATCCTCCACCGAGGCGACGATGTCCGATTCCAGGGCGGCCAGTTCGCCGGCCCGCTGGCGCAGCTCGGCCCGCCCGGCGTCGGTGATCTCGTAGACCTTGCGGCCGCCGGCGGCGGTGTGGCTGACCCGGCCGTCGGCCTCCAGCCGCTGGAGCCGGGGGTAGATGGTGCCGGCGCTGGGCGCGTACAGGCCGAGGAAGCGCTCCTCCAGCAGCCGGATCAGCTCATAGCCGTGCTTCGGGCCGTCGTCGAGGAGCTTGAGCAGGTAGAGCCGGAGCCGCCCGTGACTGAACACGGCGGTCACGGCAGCTCCTCCTCGTCGTCGTCCACCGGGCGGGCGAGCAGCGCGATGCTGCCCGACGTGGCGGACGCCGAGAGCCTACCCTCGCCGGTGCCGAGCACCCCCTCGCTGTCGAACACCGCGCCGAGCGCGGCGTTGCCGCGCACCGCCGGGAAGCCGCTGGTGATCCGCCCGGACGAGGTGTGCAGCCGGACGGCGAGGTCGCTGTCCTCCCGGACCCGGACGGTGATGCTGCCGGAGATCGTGCTCAGCCGGATGTCGCTCCGCCGCGGGTTGTCGAAGTCGCAGGTGATGGCCCCGGAGACGGTCTGCGCGCGGACCTGGCCGGCGGCGCTGTCGGCGAGGATCACCTCGCCGGAGACCGTCTCCACGTCGAGGTCGCCGGTCACCCCGAGCGCCTCCACCGGACCCGACACGATCTTCGCGGCGGTCCGGCCGCGCAGCCCCATCAGGGTGATCTGGCCGGCGGTGACGTCGGCCCGGGTCTGCCGGCGCAGGCCCGAGGCGACCAGCGAGCCCTCGATGAGGTTGAGGTCGGCGAGCACGTCGGCGGGGACCGCGACCGAGACGTCGACCCGGGGCAGCCGGGCCAGCGGCCCGACCCGGAACAGCAGGTCCCACCACCGGTCGCCGCGCTGCTGCCGGACGGAGAGCCGGCCGTCGCGGTGCTCCACCCGGACCGGCCGGCGGCCGACCCGGGTGACGTCCAGCCGGGCCGGACCGTCGGTGGCCACCACGTTCAGCCGGCCACTGACCAGGTGGACGTCGAGCTGGGTGACCGGCCCGTCCAGGGTGAGCCGCTGCGGGCTGTCGACGGTCCACTCGGTCATGGTTCCTCCCCTCGGCGGAACGCGGCGCGATGCGTCCGACGCTGAGGAGACTAACGCGATACATCGCGACAGGACAAGTAGCCGTGGCGGCTCAGGCGGCCAGGTCCACCTCCCGCTCCACACCGCGCCATCCAGCCGGTACCGGGCGGGCGACCGCCGGCCGGAGGTGCACGGCCGACTCCGCGGCCCGGGCCAGCAGCCGACGGTCCGCACCCGGGGCCGGGTGCAGGGCGGCCGTCACGGTGACCGTGAGCACGAGGTCCCGGGCGGCCAGCACCCGGCGCAGCGACCGCCACAGGTTCTCGTCGCCGAGGAAGGCCGGCGCGGTCGTCGCGTCGCCGGTCGCCGCGTGCCGGTAGCCGATCCGCACCGGCACCACCGGCGCGCCGGCGTCGACCGCCGCCTGGAACACCGCCGGCCGGAACCCGCCGGCCGGCCGGCAGCCCGCCGCCGCGCCGCACCAGGTGGTCCCCTCCGGGAAAACCGCCACGGACCGGCCCGCCCGCAGCACGGCCGCCACCCGGTCCACCGTGGCCGGCAGGTCACGGGGGCGGGCACGGTCCACGAAGAGGGTGCCGGCGGCCCGGGCGAGCCAGCCGAGCAGGGGCCAGCCGCGCACCTCGCGCTTGGCCAGCAGCCGGGCCGGCGCCACGGCGAGCACGGCCAGCACGTCCAGCCAGGACACGTGGTTGGCGACCAGTAGCGCGCGCCGCCGGGGCGGCCGGCCCCGGACCACGAGGCGCACCCCGAGCGCCCGGGCGGTGCCCCGGGCCCAGCCGCCCAGCAGCGCCCGCCGTTCCGGCGCGGGCAGCAGCGGCAGCAGCACCGCCAGGCCCGCGCCGAGCACCAGCATCCCGAGCAGCCCGGCCAGCCGGCCGGCCCGGCGGGCGACCGGCACGCCCCGGACCTCACCCGGCGCCGGCAGGCAGTCCGGGCCGCAGCCGGAGACCGGCCGGAACAGGTCGCGCCCGCTCACCGTTGCGCCCCGGCCAGGAAGTGCCGCAGGTAGCGCGGGTTCATCCGGTCCAGGGAGAACAGCACGTAGAAGTCCGCGACGCCGAAGTCCGGGTCGTACGCCGGCTCGCCGCAGATCCAGGCGCCCAGCCGGAGGTATCCGCGCAGCAGCGGCGGCACCTGGGGCCGGCCGGCCGCGCCCGCGTCCGGGGCCGATGTCGGGGCGCCCGGCTCGGCGAACCAGGACCGCAGCGGGCGGACCCGCAGCGGCGGCGGGGCCAGGTGCCGGGCCTGCGCCTGGGCCCAGACCTCGGCCGCGGTGCGCCCGCCGTCCGCGACCGGCACCGAGGCGCAGCCCCCGAGCCAGCGGGAGCCGCGCAGGTGCAGGTAGCGGGTGATGCCGGCCCACATCAGGTTGATCACGGCGCCGGACCGGTGGTCCGGGTGCACGCAGGAGCGGCCCGCCTCGACCAGAGCGCCCCGCAGCGGGGCGAGCGCGGTGAGGTCGAACTCACCCTCGGCGTACCAGCGGGCGGTCCGTCCGGGCGGCAGCAGCCGGTACGTGCCGACCACCTCGCCGGTACGCTCCTGCCGCACGACGAGGTGGTCGCAGTACGGGTCGAGGTCGTCGGCGTCCAGGCCGGCGGTGCCCGGGACGGTGGCCCCGAGTTCGGTGGCGAACACCTCGTGCCGGAGGCGTTGCGCGGCCGCGACCTGGGTCGGGTCGTCGGCGATCAGCAGGGTGTAACCGCTGGTCGTCAGGGGTGCGCCAGCGGCGGACAGGACAGCCATGGGAACTGTGTAGGCGGCCCGGGTGCCGGTCACGGTGACCAGGAGTGTCGATCCGGTGAACGCCGCCCGGCGGCCCGTGGCGGCGCCGCGGTGCGGGGCGCGGGGCTGCCGGGACGCCGGCCGTGCGAGGCTGCCGGGGCGCCCGGCGACGACGCCGGAACCGCGACCGTCCGGAGGTGTCTGATGATCATCGAGTCGCGCTTCAACGGGCCGCCCGGCTCGGGCAACGGCGGCTGGAGCGCCGGGCTCTTCGCGGCGGCGTACGGCGGGCCCGGGCCGGTCGAGGTGACGCTGCGCCGGCCGCCGCCGCTGGAGACCCCGCTGGCCCTGGCCGACGGCGAGGTGCGGGACCCGGACGGGCTGCTCGTCGCCGAGGTCCGCCCGACCGGGGAGGTCGACGCGGTGGTGCCGCCGGTGGACCTGCCGGCCGCCCGGGCGGCCGCGGCCGGCTACCCCGGCCTGGTCGACCACCCCTTCCCCGGCTGCTACGTGTGTGGGCCGCAGCGGGCGGACGGGTTGCGGATCTTCCCGGGGCGGCTGCCGGACGGCCGGACGGCCGCCCCGTTCCGGGTGCCGGCCGAGGTCGACGCGGCGACCGTGTGGGCGGCGCTGGACTGCCCCGGCGGCTGGTCGGTGATCGCACCCGGCCGCCCGTACGTGCTGGGCCGGATCGCCGCGACGGTGCACGCGCTGCCGACGCCCGGCGAGGTGTGCGTGGTGACCGGCGCGACCGTGGGCGGCGAGGGCCGCAAGGCGCTCGTGCACACCAGCCTGTACGGCCCGGCCGGGCAACTGCTCGGCGCGGCCCGGGCCACCTGGGTCGCGCTGCCGACCGGCTGAGGTCGTCCCGGAGGATGACCCGCCTCCTGCCCGGGGTGGAGACGAAACTACGGACCGCGCCTGATTGACCTTGTTGCGCCGGCCCGTCACGCTGTGCCACGGCGTACCCCGACGCCATCGCACGGAGGGAGAGTAATGACTGACGGGCAGCGAAGCCCCACCGACGGTCAGATCATGGTGTCCGGCCTGACGAAGCAGTACAAGAACGTGACGGCGGTCAACGACCTGTCGTTCACCGTCGAGCCGGGGCGGGTGACCGGCTTCCTCGGCCCGAACGGGGCCGGCAAGACCACCACCCTGCGCATGCTGCTGAACCTGGTCACCCCCACCGCCGGCGTGGCGACCATCGGCGGGCGCCGGTACGCCGACCTGACCGACCCGCTGCGGCACGTCGGCGCGGTGCTCGAGGCATCCAGCGCGCACAAGGGCCGGACCGGGATCAACCACCTCCGGGTGATCTGCGCGGCGGCCGGGCTGCCGACGAGCCGGGCCGACGAGGCGCTGGCCCTGGTCGGGCTGACCCCGGCGGCGAAGCGCAAGTTCAAGGGCTACTCGCTGGGCATGAAGCAGCGCCTGGGCATCGCCGCCGCGATGCTCGGCGACCCGCGGGTGCTGATCCTCGACGAGCCGGCCAACGGGCTCGACCCGGAGGGCATCCGGTGGATGCGCGGGTTCCTCAAGGGCCTGGCCCAGCAGGGCCGCACCGTGCTGGTCTCCAGCCACCTGCTGTCGGAGATGCAGCTGCTGGCCGACGACGTGGTGATCATCGCCGCCGGCCAGCTGGTCCGGCAGGGCCCGGTCGACCAGGTGATCGGCTCGATGGCGCAGGGCGTCCGGGTGCGGGTCCGCACCCCGCAGGCCGAGGCGCTGACCACGGCGCTGAAGGCGGAGCCGGCCACGGTCGACGTCGACGAGCACGGCACCCTGCTGGTCGGCGGGGTGGACGCGCCGACGGTGGGCCGGATCGCCCTGGCCGCCGGCGTGGAGCTGCACGAACTCACCACGGAACGGCCCGACCTGGAGCGGGTCTTCCTGGAGCTGACGGCCGGAAAGGCGGACATCCGATGAACCTGGTCCGATCCGAGCTGCTCAAGATCCGTACCACCAGCACCTGGTGGTGGCTGGCGATCGGCGCGTTCCTGGCGATCGCGATGGCCTTCGCGTTCAACGCCTGGGCGGCCAGCGAGGTGTTCAAGGGCAACGGCGAGAACCTGGGCTTCAGCCCCGACCAGGCGACCGCCGCGGCGCAGGCGGCGAACATCTACACCTCCGGCCAGTACCTCGGCCTGATGTTCGTGATGCTGATCGGCATCCTGATGGTCACCAACGAGTTCTTCCACCAGACGGCGACCACCACCTTCCTGGCCACCCCCCGGCGCACCTCGGTGATCGCCGGCAAGCTGGTCGCGGCCAGCCTGCTGGGCTTCCTGTTCTGGCTGGCGACGACCGTGATCGACCTGGTCGCCGGCGCGGTCTTCCTGAACCTGCAGGACCAGGGCGCCATGCTCGGCGAGTGGGCGGTGCAGCGGGCGCTGCTGTTCAACCTGCTGGCGTACGCGATCTGGACGATCCTCGGGGTCGGCATCGGCACGCTGATCACCAACCAGCTCGGGGCGGTGATCACGGCCGCGGTGCTCTACCTGGTCGGCACCCAGGTGATCGGGCTGCTCTTCCTGCTGCTGTCGAACGCGCTGGACAACCCGGCCGTGGTCAAGTGGCAGGTGATCTGGCCGGCGGTGGCCTCCACGGTGATGATCTCGGAGGGCCAGTCCGAGTTCACCCCGGCGTGGTGGGTCGGCGCCCTGGTGCTGATCGGCTACGCGGTGGTCACCGGCACCTTCGGGGTGCTGATCACCCGGCGGCGGGACATCTCCTGACCGACGCGGTTCCGCGGGGGTGCCGCCGGCCGGCAGCACCCCCGCGGCTACCAGGAGTCGTCGGCACCCGCAGCGTTTACCCAACTTCTGGCATCTTCTGTGAAACCGACCACGCCGCGGAGGCGGAAATGCCTGCGGCATCCGTACGGCGTAGCCTGGGAGCCGTCTCGTGCGCGCCCGATCGGCGGGCGTCGCCGGGCACCGCGTGACACACAAACCCGCGTGAAAGAGGCGATTACCGGCCGTGTCGACCCAGCAGACTTCGCAGGAGAACCCACTGGCGGGTTTCGGCCCGAACGAGTGGATCGTCGAGGAGATGTACCAGCGGTTCCTCGCGGACCCCAAGAGCGTCGACCCGGCCTGGCACGACTTCTTCGCCGACTACCGGCCGGCGCCGGGCGCCGCCACGCCGCGTGACGGCCAGCCGACCACGCCCGCCGTCCGGCCGGAGCCCGACGGCCAGCCGGAGGCGGCGGCCAAGGTCGCCCAGCCGCCCGCGGCGAAGCCGGCGGCGGCGCCGAAGCCGGCCGCCAAGCCGGCCGAGCCGAAGCCGGCCGCGGCCAAGCCCGCCCCGGCGAAGCCGGCCCAGCCGAAGGCGGCTCCGGCCAAGGCGGCCCAGCCCACCGCCGCCGGCCCGCAGACCACCCCGCTGCGTGGCGTCGCGGCCCGGATCGTGCAGAACATGGACGCCTCGCTGAGCGTGCCCACCGCCACCAGCGTGCGCGCCGTCCCGGCCAAGCTGCTGGTCGACAACCGCATCGTGATCAACAACCACCTCGCCCGCGGGCGCGGCGGCAAGGTCAGCTTCACCCACCTGATCGGCTACGCGCTGGTCCGGGCGCTGGCCCAGCACCCGGAGATGAACAACTCCTTCGCCGAGGCCGACGGCAAGCCGGCGCTGGTCCGCCCGGAGCACGTCAACCTGGGCATCGCCATCGACCTGGTCAAGCCGGACGGCAGCCGCAACCTGGTGGTGCCGTCCATCAAGGCCTGCGAGCAGATGGACTTCCGGCAGTTCTGGCAGGCGTACGAGGACGTGGTCCGGCGGGCCCGCCGCAACGAGCTGACCATGGAGGACTACGCCGGCACGACGATCTCGCTGACCAACCCGGGCGGCATCGGCACCGTGCACTCGATGCCCCGGCTGATGCAGGGGCAGAGCGCGATCATCGGCGTCGGCGCGATGGAGTACCCGGCGCCCTACCAGGGCATGAGCGAGGCCACCCTGGCCGAGCTGGCGGTCAGCAAGGTCATCACGCTGACCAGCACGTACGACCACCGGATCATCCAGGGCGCGCAGTCCGGCGAGTTCCTCAAGGCCATGCACGAGCTGATCCTCGGCGAGCACGGCTTCTACGACGAGATCTTCACCTCGCTGCGCATCCCGTACGAGCCGGTGCGCTGGATGCGCGACGTCGCGGTCGACAGCGAAGGTCAGATCAACAAGACCGCCCGGGTGCACGAGCTGATCCACGCCTACCGGGTGCGCGGGCACCTGATGGCCGACACCGACCCGCTCGAGTTCAAGATCCGCAAGCACCCCGACCTGGACGTGCTCCAGCACGGGCTGACCCTGTGGGACCTGGACCGGACCTTCCCGGTCAACGGCTTCGCCGGCAAGCAGCGGATGAAGCTGCGCGAGATCCTCGGCGTGCTCCGCGACTCGTACTGCCGCCGGGTCGGCATCGAGTACATGCACATCCAGGACCCGGAGGAGCGGCGCTGGATCCAGGAGCGGGTCGAGCGCAAGTACGAGAAGCCCTCCCCCGAAGAGCAGAAGCACGTGCTCAACCGGCTCAACGCCGCCGAGGCGTTCGAGACCTTCCTGCAGACCAAGTACGTCGGCCAGAAGCGCTTCTCGCTGGAGGGCGGCGAGTCGCTGATCCCGCTGCTCGGCGAGGTGCTGGAGGCGTCCGCCGAGGGCGGGCTCGACGAGGTCGTCATCGGCATGGCCCACCGCGGCCGGCTCAACGTGCTGGCCAACATCGTCGGCAAGCCGTACGAGAAGATCTTCTCCGAGTTCGAGGGGCACCTGGACCCGCGCTCCACCCAGGGCTCGGGCGACGTGAAGTACCACCTCGGCCAGAACGGCAAGTTCACCACCCCCGGCGGCGAGCACTCGGTCAAGGTCTCGGTGGTGGCGAACCCGTCGCACCTGGAGGCCGTCGACCCGGTGCTGGAGGGCATCGTCCGGGCCAAGCAGGACCGGATCGACCTCAAGCTGGAGGGCTACACCGTGCTGCCGCTGGCGGTGCACGGTGACGCCGCCTTCGCCGGCCAGGGCGTGGTGGCCGAGACGCTCAACCTGTCCCAGCTGCGCGGCTACCGCACCGGCGGCACGGTGCACGTGGTGGTCAACAACCAGGTCGGCTTCACCACCGCGCCGGAGTACTCCCGGTCCAGCCTCTACAGCACCGACGTGGCCCGGATGATCCAGGCGCCGATCTTCCACGTCAACGGCGACGACCCCGAGGCCGTGGTCCGGGTGGCCCGGCTGGCCTTCGAGTACCGCCAGGCGTTCAACAAGGACGTCGTGATCGACATGGTCTGCTACCGGCGGCGCGGGCACAACGAGGGCGACGACCCGTCGATGTCCAACCCGCAGATGTACAAGATCATCGACTCGAAGCGCTCGGTCCGCAAGCTCTACACCGAGGAGCTGATCGGCCGGGGCGACATCACCGTCGAGGACGCGGAGGAGCTGCTGCGCGACTACCAGGCGCAGCTGGAGCGGGTCTTCAAGGCCACCCGCGACGCGGCCACCACGCCACGCCACCTCGGCCGCCCGAAGCGCGAGGACGAGCCGGAGCCGCAGGTGGACACCGCGACCGACGCCGCCGTGGTCAAGGCGATCGGCGAGGCGCACGTCAACCTGCCGGAGGGCTTCACCCCGCACAAGCGGATCCAGCAGCTGCTCGACCGGCGGGCCAAGATGTCCGTCGAGGGCAACATCGACTGGGGCTTCGGCGAGATCATCGCGTTCGGCGCGTTGCTGCACGACGGGGTCACCGTCCGGCTCGCCGGGCAGGACTCCCGCCGGGGCACCTTCGTCCAGCGGCACGCCTCGATCCTGGACGCGCGGACCGGCAAGGACTACCTCCCGCTCCAGTCGCTGACCGGCGACGGTGAGCGCTCCCGGTTCTTCGTGCACGACTCGCTGCTCAGCGAGTACGCCGCGATGGGCTTCGAGTACGGCTACTCGGTGGAGAACGTCAACGCGCTGGTCTGCTGGGAGGCCCAGTTCGGCGACTTCGTCAACGGCGCCCAGTCGGTGATCGACGAGTTCATCTCCTCCGGCGAGGTGAAGTGGGGCCAGCGCTCCGCGGTGACCCTGCTGCTGCCGCACGGCCACGAGGGTCAGGGCCCGGACCACACCTCCGGCCGGCCGGAGCGGTTCCTGCAGATGTGCGCCGAGGACAACATGCGGGTGGCCATCCCGACCACCCCGGCGAACTACTTCCACCTGCTGCGCCGCCAGGCCCTCTCGCCGAAGCGCAAGCCGCTGGTGGTGTTCACGCCGAAGTCGCTGCTGCGGCACAAGCTCTGCGTCTCGTCGGTCGAGGACTTCACCACCGGCACCTTCCAGCCGGTGCTGCGCGACTCGGCCGCCCCGGCGCCGGAGGCGGTGAAGCGGGTGCTGCTCTGCTCGGGCAAGGTCTACTACGACCTGCTCCAGGCCCGGCAGGAGCGCGGCATCACCGACACCGCGATCATCCGGCTGGAGCAGCTCTACCCGATGCCGGTCGAGGAGGTCCGCGCCGCCCTGGCGGAGTACCCGAACGCGGAGGACTTCGCCTGGGTGCAGGAGGAGCCGGCCAACCAGGGTGCCTGGTCGTTCGTCGCGCTCAACCTGCTCGAGCACCTGGCGGACGTCCGGCTGCGCCGCATCTCCCGCCCGGCGGCCGCCGCGCCGGCCGTCGGCTCCGCCAAGATGCACGAGGTGGAGCAGAACGCCCTGATCGAGGCGGCGCTGCCCCGCCCGTGACCTGACCGCACCGCCGAGCAGCGGGGCAGAGCCGTCACCATGACGGCTCTGCCCCGCCTCGCGTCGGGCCCACCCACCGACCGGCCGCACGCCGGACGACACCATGAGGACGAACCATGTACTTCACCGACCGCGGCATCGAGGAACTGGTCGAGCGCCGGGGCGACGAGCAGGTCACCCTGGAGTGGCTCGGCGAGCGCCTGCGCGACTTCGTCGACCTCAACCCCGAGTTCGAGACCCCCGTCGAGCGCTTCGCCACCTGGCTGGCCCGCCTCGACGACGAGGACGACGAGTAACCCCGGCGACAGCCCCCGGGGGCGGAGGACCCGGGCGGGAGATCGCGCGGTCTTCTAGGGTGGGATCGTGGCCCGGAGTGTGTACGTCACCAGCGTGGGGTCCGGCGGGGGGAAGTCGACCATCGCGCTCGGGCTGGCCGAACTGCTCTCCCGGCAGGTCGAGCGGATCGGCGCGTTCCGGCCGCTGGTCGGCGGCACCGGCCCCGACCCGATCCTCGCCCTGCTCAGCGACCGCTACCGGATCGAGCCGCCGCTGACCGACCTGGCCGGCACCACCTACGCCGAGGCGACCGCCCTGGTCGCCGACGGGCGGCGGGAGGAACTCATCTCCCGGATCGTGGAGCGCTACCGGGACCTGGAACGGCGGTGCGCGGCGGTGGTCGTGGTGGGCAGCGACTTCGCCGACGGCGGAGAGGGCGCCGGCCCGCGCGAACTGGCCTTCAACGCCCGGCTGGCCACCGACTTCGGCAGCGTCGTGGTGCCGGTCGTCGACGGCTTCGGGCAGGAACCGGAGGCGATCGCGGCCGCGGTGCGCGGGGCGTACCACGACCTGGCGGACCTGGGCGCCACGGTGCTGGCGGTGATCGCCAACCGGGTGCCCGAGCCGATGCCCCTGCCCGACCTGCCGGTTCCCGCGTACGCCATCCCCGAGGTGCCGAGCGTGTCGGCGCCGACGGTGGCCGAGGTGGCGGCGGCGCTCGGCGCCACCCTGCTCGCCGGGGACGACGCCGCGCTCGGCCGGGACGTGCTCGACTACGTGGTGGGTGCGGCGCACGTGCCGACCCTGCTGGACCACCTGACCGAGGGCGCCCTGGTGATCACCCCCGGCGACCGGGCCGACCTGCTGGTGGCGGCGAGCGCCGCGCACGTGGCCGGGCAGGTGTCGGTGGCCGGGCTGGTGCTCACCCTCGGCGAGCAGCCGGACCCGCGGGCGATGCGCCTGGTCGAGAGGTTGAACACCGGCCTCGCCGTGCTCTCGGTGACCAGCGACAGCTACGACACGGTGGCCGCGTCCAGCCGGATCGAGGGCCGGCCGAGCGCCGGCAACCCGCGCAAGGTCGAGGCGGCGCTCGGCGCCTTCGAACGCTGCGTGGACACCGACGACCTGGCCCGCCGGCTGCGGGTCAGCCGCTCCGCCCGGGTCACCCCGCTGATGTTCGAGTACGACCTGATCGACCGCGCCCGGGCGCAGCGCCGGCACCTGGTGCTGCCGGAGGGGGCGGAGGAGCGCATCCTGCGCGCCGCGGAGATCCTGCTGCGCCGGGGCGTCGCGGACCTGACCCTGCTCGGCCGGCCGGACGACATCGCCCGACGTACCCGGGAGCTGGGCATCGACATCGGCGGGGCACGGGTGGTCGACCCGGTGACCAGCGAGTGGCGCGACGGGTTCGCCACCGAGTACGCGAAGCTGCGCGCCCACCGGGGCGTCACCGCCGAACTGGCGCACGACGTCGTCGCCCAGCCGAACTACTTCGGCACGCTGATGGTGCAGACCGGGCACGCCGACGGCATGGTCTCCGGGGCGACCCACACCACCGCCGCCACCATCCGCCCGGCCTTCGAGATCATCCGGAACGTGCCGGGGGTCTCGGTCGCCTCCAGCGTCTTCTTCATGCTGCTGGCCGACCGGGTGCTGGTCTACGGCGACTGCGCGGTCAACCGCGACCCGGACGCCAACCAGCTCGCCGACATCGCGATCTCCTCGGCCGACACCGCCGCCCGGTTCGGCATCGAGCCCCGGGTCGCCATGCTCTCCTACTCCACCGGCAGCTCCGGCGCGGGCGCCGACGTGGAGAAGGTCGCGGCGGCCACCGAGCTGGTCCGGGAGCGCCGCCCCGACCTGCTGGTGGAGGGGCCGATCCAGTACGACGCGGCGATCGACCCGGCGGTGGCGGCGACGAAGCTGCCGGGCAGCGAGGTCGCCGGCCGGGCCACGGTCTTCATCTTCCCGGACCTGAACACCGGCAACAACACGTACAAGGCGGTGCAGCGCTCGGCCGGGGCGGTGGCCGTCGGGCCGGTGATGCAGGGCCTGCGCCGGCCGGTCAACGACCTGTCCCGCGGCGCCACCGTGGCGGACATCGTCAACACGGTGGCGATCACCGCCATCCAGGCCACCGCGGAGGTCCCATGAGCGAGCGAAGCGGAGTGCCGGCATGAGCCAGGTTCTGGTTCTCAACTGTGGGTCGTCGTCGGTGAAGTACCGCCTCTACGACGGCGACGAGGTCCGCGACAAGGGCACCGTGGAGCGGGTCGGCGAGCCGGGCGGCGGGCCGGCCGACCACGAGACGGCGGTCCACGACATCCTCGGCCGGCTCGACCTGGCCGGGCTGACCGCCGTCGGGCACCGGGTGGTGCACGGCGGCCGGCGGTTCACCGAACCGACCCTGATCGACGACGCGGTGCTGGCCGCGATCCGCGACCTGGTCCCGCTCGCCCCGCTGCACAACCCGGCGAACCTGGCCGGCATCGAGGTCGCCCGGGCGGCGTTGCCGGACGTCCCGCAGGTGGCCGTCTTCGACACCGCGTTCCACCACACCATGCCGGAGGCCGCCGCGCTCTACGCGATCGACCGGGACACCGCCGAGCGGTACGGCATCCGGCGGTACGGCTTCCACGGCACCTCACACGCGTACGTCTCCCGGCGCACCGCCGAGCTGCTGGGCCGCCCGTACCACGAGCTGAACACGATCACCCTGCACCTGGGCAACGGAGCCAGCGCCTGCGCGGTGGCCGGCGGGCGCAGCGTGGCCACCTCGATGGGGATGTCGCCGTTGCAGGGCCTGGTGATGGGCACCCGCAGCGGCGACCTGGACCCGACGGTGATCTTCCACCTGCGCCGCGAGGGCGGGCTCTCCGTCGACGAGATCGACGACCTGCTCAACCACCGGAGCGGCCTGCTCGGACTGACCGGCGCTAACGACATGCGTGAGGTGCTCCAGCGCCGGGCGGACGGCGATGCGGCGGCGGCGCTGGCCTTCGACGTCTACCGCCGCCGGATCACCGGGTACGTCGGCGCGTACTACGCGATGCTCGGACGAGTGGACGCGGTCACCTTCACGGCGGGGGTGGGCGAGCACGCCGCCCCGGTCCGCGCGGCGGCGCTGGCCGGCCTGGACCGGCTCGGCATCGCCGTGGACCCGGCGCGCAACACCGGCAGCGGCGACCGGGTCATCTCACCGGAGGGCGCCGAGGTGGCCGTCTGCGTGATCGGCACCGACGAGGAGCGCGAGATCGCCCGCGCCGCCCGCGACCTGGCCGCCCCGACGCGCTGACGCACCGCTCAGCCCAGGGCCAGCCAGGCGACCAGGGCGACCAGGACGACCACGACCACCGCCGCGCCGACGAGCAGCGGCGTCCGGGACGGGGCGGCCGGTGCCTCGGCCTCCGGGGTGTTGGCGAAGGCGCGGAACGCCTCGGTGTTGCCGCTCGGGTCGGTGTAGTTCTCAGGCATGCCGGTGACCCTAGCGAAGCCGGTCGAGGGGCACCGCCCCGCGCGCGGCCGCCCCGGCCAGGTCGGGCCGGCCGGTGGAGCGGCTCCGGCCGGGTGGTGGGCGGAGCCGGTCCGGACGGCGGGGCCGCTCGGGGCGGCACGGCACCTACCGTGGAACCGTGGGGGTCAAGCGGCTGGTCGCCGCGCTGCTGACGGCGCTGCTGGCCGGCTGTGGGACGGCCACCGCCGCGCCCGGTGCACCGCAACCGGCCCGCCGGGCGCCCGTCGGGGCGTACGCCGTCGGCGTGCGTACGCTCACCGTCGACGCGGCCTCCGCGCGCCCACTGCCGGTCACCGTCTGGTACCCGGCGGACGGGGGCGTGGTAGCCGCGGGGCGGTTCCCGGTGGTGGTCTACAGCCACGGGCTGGACAGCCTGCCCCACCTGCACGCCGGGCTGACCTCCCGGTGGGCCGCCGCCGGCTTCGTGGTGGCCGCCCCGGCCTATCCGCACACCCGGCGCGGCGCGCGCCGGTTCGACCGGGCCGACGTCCGGCACCAGCCGGCGGACGGCTGGCGGGTGATCCGGCACCTGGTCCGCCTCGACGCCCGGGCCGGCGACCCGCTGGCCGGCCACCTGGACGTCACCCGGTTCGCCGCCGCCGGCCACTCGGCCGGTGGCTTCACCACCGCCGGCATGTTCACCTCGGGGCGCTCGGCGCGGCTGCGGGCGGGCATCGTGATCGCCGGCGGTGGGATGGCCGGGAGCTTCGCCGCGCCGGCCGCGCCGGTGCTCTTCGTGCACGGCACCGCCGACCCGGTGGTGCCGCTGGCGGTCGGCCAGGCGGCCTACCGGCGCGCCGGCGGCCCGGCCGCCTTCCTCAGCATGCTGGGGCAGGGCCACGGCGAGTACCTCACCCCGGGCCGGCCGGGCTTCGCCGAGATGCTCGCCACCACCACCGACTTCCTCCGCTGGACCCTCTACGGCGATCCGGACGCCGCCCGCCGCCTGCCCGCCGGCGCCAGCGCCCCCGCCCTCACCCGCTACGAGACCCGGCACGCCCCTTGACCCCGCCGCGCCGGGATGGTGGCCGAACCGCGCACCGGCTCGCCGGGGGTGCCCGGTCCCGCGGGCCGGCGGTCAGGCCGTCGCGTGGCAAGCGCCCGGGTGGCCAGGGGCAGCATCGGGAACGAACTGATACCGGAGAGTCATCAAGATGACTCTCCGGTATCGCGCTTGCCGGGCACTATGCCGCGCCGCCGCGACACGCCCGCCCTCACGCCCGCCCGCACGCCCGTCCGTAACGCCGGTCGGCGTCAGGACGGCCTCGGCCGGGCACCAGCGACGGCCGGAAACGGCGGTGCGGGGAGCCGGGTCCGCGGTTACGGTCGGCGCGTGGAGGGCGTGCGGGGCTCGCGGAGCGGCAGTTGGCCAGCATCGGCGAGGTGGTCGAGGTGGCCGACGCCGCCGGCATCGAGGTGTGGCTGCGCGGCGGCTGGGCGGTCGACTTCCACCTCGGCGAGCTGACCCGGCCGCACGTGGACGTCGACTGGTACTGCTGGCGCGTCGACGCGGAGCGGCTGGCCGCCCTGCTGCGCGGGCGCGGTTGGCGCCCCGATCCGCGGCTGCCGGTCGAGGTGCAGCTGGACCTGTTCCGCGACGACGTCGAGGTGAGCTTCGCTTACCTTGCGCGGGACACCGCCGGGCGGATCACGGTCGGCGGCGGCCCGTGGGCCGGCACGCCGCTGCCGGCGGGGATGCTGGACGGCCCACCCGGGCGGATCGGCCCGCTGACCGTCCCGGTCATCGCGGTCGCGGCACAGATCGAGTTCAAGCGGATGTACCCGGTCTGGATGCCGGAGCGCCCCCGGCGCGCCAAGGACGCCGCCGACCTGGCCCGCCTCGGCGCCGCTGCGTCCGGCGCCGGGCACGGTCCGTCGATGTCCGGCGGGCCTCCCTGAACGGCAGGGCACAATCGGATTCATGTCGCGCCGCCGCACCCCTGCCCTGCTCGCCTGCGCCCTGCTCACGGCCGGTCTGGTCGGCTGCTCCGGGGACACCCGGCCAGCCGGGCCGCAGACCGTCCCGACCCAGGCCCCGGCGGCGGCCACCCCCGCGCCGCGGGTACCCGCCGGCACCGCGCCGGAGCGGTCCTTCGCGGTGGGCGTACGCCAGCTGAAGCTGAACCGCGACGGCGACCGGTCGCTCCCGGTGACCGTCTGGTACCCGGCGGCCGGGACGGCCGGCGGGGAACCGGAGCGCTCCGCGCGGGCCGCCGACGGCAGGTTCCCGGTGGTGATGTTCAGCCACGGCCTCGGCGGGCGACCCGCCGACTACGAGACGCTGCTCACCCGGTGGGCGTCGGCCGGGTTCGTGGTCGCCGCGCCGACCTTCCCGCACACCTCCCGTGGTGCCGACGGCAACGTGCTGGACGTGCTCAACCAGCCGGCCGACGTGTCGTACGCGCTGACCCGGGTGCTCGCCCTCGACGGCACGGCGGGTGACCCGCTGCGCGGCCGGCTGGCCGCCGACCGGGTGGCCGCGGCCGGGCACTCGGCCGGCGGGGTGACCACCATCGGCCTGTTCACCGCCGGCCGGGACGAGCGGCTGGACGCCGGCGTGGTGTTCGCCGGCACCGCGCTCGGCGTGGGCACCGCGTTCGCCGGCGCCGCCGCACCGCAGCTGTTCGTACACGGCGAGGCCGACGAGGTGGTCGAGTACGCCGCCGGCAAGGCGGCGTACGACCGGGTGCCCTGGCCGAAGGCGATGCTGAGCCTGCCGAAGGGCGACCACGGGCGGGCGCTGCTCAGCGACGGGGCCGCGCTGCGGGTGGTCTCGGACACCACGGTCGAGTTCCTCCGCTGGACGCTCTACGGCGACGAGGCCGCCAAGCGGCGCATCCCCACCGGCGCCGCCCGCGGCGACATCGCCACCCTCGACAACCGCCTCTGACCAACCTCCGGCCCCGGGCCGGGTCAGGCGGTGTGGTCGACGACCACCTTGCCGAAGACGTCGCCGGAGTGCAGCCGGGCGAACGCCTCCTGCACCCGGCTGAACGGGACCACGCTGTCCACCACCGGGCGCACCCGGTGCTCGGCGCAGAAGGCGAGCAGGGCGGCCAGCTCGTCCGGGGTGCCCATCGAGGTGCCCAGGATCTCCAGCTGCATGGCGAAGACCCGGCGCAGGTTGACCTTGGGCTCGTGGCCGGCGGTGGCGCCGGAGACGACGATCCGGGCCATCGGCGCGGCGGACTTCAGCGAGTGGTCGAAGGTGGCCGCACCGACCGTCTCGATGACCACGTCGACCCGCTCCGGCAGCCGGGCGCCCGGCTCGACGGCGGTCGCGCCCAGGTCGGCGATCCGCTCCCGCTTGGCGGCGTCCCGGCTGGTCGCGTACACCCGCTTGCCCATCGCCGCGGCGAGCGCGACGGCGGCCGTGGCGACGCCGCCGCCGGCGCCCTGGACCAGCACCGCGTCGGCCTCGGCGACCCGGCCCTTGGTGGTGAGCATCCGCCAGGCGGTCAGCCACGCGGTGGGCAGGCAGGCCGCGTCGGTGGCGGCCAGGCCGGCCGGCAGCGGGACCAGGTTCGACCGGGGTACGGCCACCCGCTCGGCGAGGGTGCCGGGGAAGTGCTCGGAGAGGATCGAGACGCCGCGCGGGTCGCCCGGGGTGGGCACCACGGGGTAGACGACCACCTCGGTGCCGTCCGGGTCGACGCCGACGGCGTCGCAGCCGAGGATCATCGGCAACTGGTCGCCGGTGAGCCCGACCCCGCGCAGGGACCACAGGTCGTGGTGGTTCAGGGAACTGGCCCGGACCTGCACGGTGACCCAGTCGTCGTCCGGGTGGGTCGGCTCGGGCCGCTCGCCCACGGTGAGCGCGGCGAGCGGGTCGGCGTCGTCGAGGCGGGAGGCGAAGGCGGCACGCATGATCGGCACGGTAACAAGCGGGACGGTCCGGAAGAAGGGCTCCGCCCTGTGCGACTGGCGACAGGACGGGGCCCGCTTCGGAACGGGCCGGGTGTCAGGCCCGGGCGACACCGTCGCGGCGGGCGGCCTCGGCGACCGCCGCGGCCACCGCGGGGGCGACCCGCGGGTCGAGCGGGGACGGGACGATCGCCTCCGGCGTGAGCGACTCGGCCACCACCTGCGCGATGGCGTCGGCGGCGGCCACCTTCATGCCCTCGGTGATCCGGGTCGCCCGGGCGTCCAGCGCCCCCCGGAACACGCCGGGGAAGGCCAGCACGTTGTTGATCTGGTTGGGGTGGTCGCTCCGGCCGGTGGCCACCACCGCGACGTGCCGGGCGGCCACCTCGGGGTGCACCTCCGGGTTCGGGTTGGCCAGCGCGAAGACGATCCCGCCGGGGGCCATCCCGGCCACCGCGGCCTCCGGGATCTGCCCGCCGGAGACGCCGATCAGCACGTCCGCGTCGCGCAGCGCCTCGGTGATGTCGCCCTGCCGGCCGTCGGCGTTGGTGACGGCGGCCAGTTCGGCCTTGGTGTCGGTCAGGCCGGTGCGGTGCGGGCCAAGGATCCCCTTCGAGTCGCAGACCACCACCCGGGCCGGGTCCACTCCCCCGGCGAGCAGCATCTTCGTCACCGCCACGCCGGCCGCGCCGGCGCCGCTGACCGCCACCCGCAGGTCGCCGAGCTTGCGGTTGAGCAGCGTGGCGGCGTTGCGCAGCGCGGCCAGCACGACGATCGCGGTGCCGTGCTGATCGTCGTGGAAGACCGGGATCGGCAGCGCCTCGTCCAGCCGGCGCTCCACCTCGAAGCAGCGCGGCGCGCTGATGTCCTCCAGGTTGATCCCGCCGAACGAGGGCGCCAACGCCCGCACCACCGCCACGATCTCGTCCACGTCCTGGGTGTCCAGGCAGATCGGTACCGCGTCCACCCCGGCGAACTGCTTGAACAGCACCGCCTTGCCCTCCATCACCGGCAGCGCCGCGCGCGGGCCTATGTTGCCCAGCCCGAGTACGGCCGAGCCGTCGGTGACGACCGCGACGGTGTGCGACACCCAGGTGTAGTCGTCGGCCAGGGTCTCGTCGGCGGCGATCGCCTCGCACACCCGGGCCACCCCAGGGGTGTACGCCAGGGAGAGGTCCTCCCGGCTGGTCAGCGGGACCGTCGAGGTGACGGCCATCTTGCCGCCACGGTGCAGCCGGAAGACGGGATCAGCGGGGTCCACGGTGGACGGTGACATGGTGACTCCAGGATCTGTCGAGCAGATGGACCGGCCGGTCGGGGCGCGTGGTGAGGCGACGAGCGGCGGCGCGCGGTGCGGGGGGTCACCCGGGCACTTTCCGAGCATAGTGTCGCCGGGGCCCCGCCGATGTGAGCAGGGTCATAACGGACGCCGGGGCAGCCGACCGGGCCGGGGCCAGTAGCGGGCCACCACCCGGCCGTGGACGTCGGCCACCCCGTACGCCCGGGAGTCGTCGGCGACGAACTCGTTGTCCCCGTACAGCCACCAGCCGCCGTCCTGGGCGCGGGCCGCGCGCTTGACCACCAGCAGGTCGGGACGGCTGCGGAAGACCGCGACCACGACGTCGCCGGGGCGGACCGGCCGGCCGCCCCGGCGGACCAGCACCGCGTCGCCGTGGCGCAGGGTCGGCGCCATGGACGGGCCGCTGACCAGCACGGCCGTCAACGGCCAGCGCAGCCGGCGGGCGGCCGCCGGACGGTCGGCGGGCATCGGTTTCACCTCCACCGGCTTGGGGGAGCCACTCCAGGAGTAATGTCGGCTTGGATCATCGCAAACTTCCCATGGAGGATCCCGATGCGACTTCCACGCATCCTTACGCCCCGCGTGACCGCCAGCGCCCACTGCGACCTGCCGTGCGGCGTGTACGACCCGGCGCAGGCCCGGATCGAGGCCGAGTCGGTCAAAATGATCTGCGAGAAGTACCAGGCGAACACCGACCCGGAGTTCCGCACGCGGGCCGTCATCATCAAGGAGCAGCGCGCCGAGCTGGTCAAGCACCACCTGTGGGTGCTCTGGACCGACTACTTCAAGGCGACCCACTTCGAGAAGTACCCCCAGCTGCACCAGCTGTTCAACGAGGCCACCAAGCTCGCCGGCTCGGGCGGCGTCAAGGGCAGCCTCGACCCGGCCACCGCCGACCAGCTGCTGCAGAAGATCGACGAGATCTCCAAGATCTTCTGGGAGACCAAGAAGGCGTGACCCTCGCGGTCCCGCCGACGATCCGGCCGGCACGTCCCGCGGACGTGCCGGCCGTCGTCGCCATGGTGCACGAGCTGGCCGAGTACGAGCGCGCCCCCGACCAGTGCCACCTCACCGCGGCGCAGCTGACCGCCGCGCTGTTCGGCCCGGCGCCGGCGCTCTTCGGTCACGTGGCGGTCGACGCGGGCGACGAGCCGGTCGGCTTCGCCCTCTGGTTCCTCAACTTCTCCACCTGGGCCGGCGTGCACGGCATCCACCTGGAGGACCTCTACGTCCGGCCGGCGGCCCGGGGCACCGGAGCCGGTCGGCTGCTGCTGGCCACCCTCGCCGAGCTCTGCGTACGGCGGGGCTACCAGCGGCTGGAGTGGTCGATGCTCGACTGGAACCCGGCCGCCGGCTTCTACGCCGCCATCGGCGCCGAGCAGCTGACCGAGTGGGTCCCCTACCGGCTCGACGGCGCCGCCCTGGCCGGCCTCGCGGCCCAGGCGGCCACCCCCACGCAACCCGCCGCCTGAGCGGGTAGAGTCCCCGACCGGGGGGATGAGTGGTGACTCAACTGACCGGCCAGCCGACGACCGACGACGACGTCGTGCACCTCACGGTGCCCGCCGACGGCGGCTACCTCGGGGTGCTGCGCACCGCCACCGCGGGGCTCGCGGCGCGGCTGCAGTTCGCCCTCGACGAGATCGAGGACCTGCGCATCGCGGTCGACGAGGCCTGCGCCATGCTGCTCGCGATCGCCACCCGGGACGCCGAACTCGACTGCCGGTTCGCGGTGACCGAGGACGCGCTCACCGTCGAGGTGACCGTGCCGACCGTGCGCGGCGCCGGGCTGCCCGCCGAGTCCTCCTTCGCCTGGAAGGTGCTCACCGCGCTGACCACCTCGGCGTCGGCGAACGTCACCGACGGGCGGGCCACCATCTCGCTGCTGACCCGGCGCGCCGCGGGCTACTGACCGCCCCCGGGCGCACCGAAGCCGAGCGCCCGGCTGGTCGGCGGGCTCACCAGCAGCCAGGTCACCCCGACACCGAGGGCCATCAGCGGCACCCCGAGCCAACCCATCCCGCCCTCGACCATGAACCAGCCGATCGGCAGCAGCATGAGCTGGAGCACGATCGCCGGCGCCCGCGCACCGGCCCGGCGCCGGTCCAGCGCGCCGCCCAGGGCCCAGAGCGCGGCGGCGGCGCCGACGGCGAACGCGGTCACCAGCCACGCCGACAACCGGTCGGTGCTGTCGGCGGTGAGGTCGGCCCAGAGCAGCCAGGCGGCGACCAGGCCCACCGCGACCGCCTCGCCCCGCAGCAGCCGGACCGCCCAGCGGAGCGTGACGGGAATCGAGTCGGAGTCGAGCGTCACGCGCGCCACGATACCCGTGCTACTCCGGGGTACAGTGCCGCCCATGCGGGCCGTCCTGGTGGTCAATCCGAAGGCCACCACCACCAGCGAACGCAGCCGGGACGTCCTGGTCCGGGCGTTGCGCAGCGAAGTCGACCTCCACGTGCGGTACACCCGGCGGCGGGGGCACGCGACCGCGCTCGCCCGGGAGGCGGCCGAGGATGGCGTCGACCTGGTGGTCACCCTCGGTGGTGACGGCACCGTCAACGAGGTGGTGAACGGCCTGATGACGGCCACCCCGCCGACCGTGCCCGCCGCCACCACGCCGGCCGAGCGGCTGCCGGCGCTGGCCACCGTGCCGGGCGGGTCGACCAACGTCTTCGCCCGGGCGCTGGGGCTGCCCCGCGAGTGGCCGGAGGGCACCAGCATGATCCTGGAGGGACTCCGGCTGGGTCGGCACCGCACGATCGGGTTGGGCCGGGCCGACGACCGCTACTTCACCTTCTGCGCCGGCTTCGGCATCGACGCGGCGGTGATCCACCGGGTGGAGCGGGCCCGCCGCCGCGGCCGGGTCTCCACCCCGGGGCTCTACCTGCGCTCCACGGTGAGCCAGTACTTCGTCGGCTCCGACCGCCGACACCCGGCGATCAGCCTGGAGCGCCCGGGCGAGCCGGCCGAGAGCGAGCTGGCCACGGTCATCATCCAGAACACCGCGCCCTGGACGTACCTCGGCGACCGGGAGATCAACCCCAACCCGGAGGCCTCGTTCGACCTGGGGCTGGACGTGCTGGCGCTGCGGCGGCTGCGGGTGGCCAGCACCACACGCACGGTGACGCAGTTCTTCTCCCGGCGCCCCGACCCGCACGGCAAGCAGGTGCTGCGGTTGCACGACCTGGCGGAGTTCACCCTGCTCGCCAGCCGCCCGCAGGCCTTCCAGCTGGACGGCGACTATCTCGGCGAGCGGGAGAAAGTTAGATTCACATCCGTTCCCGCGGCACTGAGAGTAATCTGCTAGGTCTCGGGTACTGCCCTAGGTCGACGCGGTTCGCGGCACCGCATCGACGCGGCGCCGCCACACCGAGAGGCAGGTGCCGGAAATGTCAGCAATGTCACGCGGACTGTACTATATTGATCCTCGACTGTGGTACGGCGGGTAACCAGAGCGCTCTGGAACCCGGACAAATGGGTTGTGGGCTTGCTCACCGCGCGGAGTTTTTCCGAGCGGCACCCTTGACATCGCGAGAGTTCGTGAAAGTATTCACAAGCGAACTTGAGTTACCGGGACATTGCCTGGATATGCTCGGCAGGTTGAGCTGTTCCAGCAGGTCCGCGGGGCCAGCAGCCTGCTCACGCACTGCCGAATAGTCGGACGCGAACCGTCACGATCGGCGCTGCGGATGCATATAGGAAAAGCACCAAAGCAATATCTGCCACCCATCCAGAATGAGGAGTGTTGCCGCCATGGACTGGCGTCACCATGCTGTCTGCCGCGACGAGGACCCGGAGCTGTTCTTCCCGATCGGGACGTCCGGACCGGCTCTCCTGCAGGTCGAGCAGGCCAAGGCCGTCTGCCGGCGCTGCTCCGTGACCGACCAGTGCCTGCAGTGGGCGCTCGAGTCCGGTCAGGACGCTGGCGTCTGGGGCGGGATGAGCGAGGAGGAGCGGCGCGCCGTGAAGCGTCGCGGTGGCCTCCGGGTGCTGCGCGCTCACTCCGCCTGATCCACGCACCAAGCTTCACGCCCCGGCCGGGTTCACCCGCCGGGGCGTTCTGCTGCCCGGGGCACGCAGGCGCGGTACACGCGCTCGATGTCGCCCCGCACCGCCGGTCGCCGGCGACGTCACGCCGCCCCGGCCATGGCGGGCCGGGCGTCGACCCGGCGCAGGACCAGGTCGGCCAGCTCCGGGGCGTCGGTCAGCGGGTCGGCCACCGCCACCGCCCCGGCGTCCCGGGCCGCCGCCGCCACCGCGTCGTGGAACAGCCCCGGTGCCAGGAAGTAGGCGGACACCGCCACCCGGCGGGCGCCGCCGGCCCGTAGCCGGGCCACCGCCGAGGCGGTGTCCGGAGGAGCCGCCGAGGCGTACGACACCCGGGTCGGCACACCGAGCCGGTCACCCAGCGCGGCGGCCACCCGGCCCACCGAGCACCGGGCCGCCGCGTCCCGGGTGCCCGCCGCCGCCAGCACCAGCGCGTCGAACCGCCCCGGCCCGGCCCCGCCCAGCCGCCGGCCGAGGGCCGCCAGCAGGCCACCGTCCACCTCGCCGTGAGCCGGGCCGAGCACATCGGTCACCCGTACCGCCATCGGCGGGCCGGCCTCCCGGGCGGCCGCGACCGCCGCCGGGATGTCCACCCGCCGGTGGTACGCGGCGGTGAGCAGCAGCGGCACCAGCACCGCCCGGGGATGCCCGGCGGACGCCAGCGACCGGAGCACCTCGGTCGGCCCCGGCTGCGTGTGGTCCAGCCAGCTGGCCAGCACCGGGGTGCCGGGCCGGGCGGCCGACACCGCCCGGACCAGCGCCCGGGTCGCCGCGGCAGCCCGCGGATCACGGCTGCCGTGCGCGACCAGGACCACGGGGTCGGCACCCGACCCGGTCAGACGTGCAGCCCGCACTCGGTCTTCTCGAACATCGCCCAGCGACCGGCCCGCGGGTCCTCCCCCGCCTTGGTGCGCCGGGTGCAGGGCCAGCAGCCGATCGAGCCGTAGCCCTGCTTGAACAGCTCGTTGACCGGCACGTTCCAGCGGGCGACGTAGGCGTCCACGTCGGCCGACGTCCAGGCCGCGATCGGGTTCACCTTCACCTTGCCGCGCCGGGCGTCGAAGGTCACCACCGGCGTGTTCGCCCGGGTCGGCGACTCGTCCCGGCGCAGGCCGGCGGCCCAGGCGTCGTAGCCGGACAGGGCCCGCTCCAGCGGCTCCACCTTGCGCAGCTGGCAGCAGTCGTCCGGGGACCGGTTGAACAGCCGCGGGCCGTACTCGCCGTCCTGCTGGCCGACGGTCAGCCGGGGGCGGATCGACCGCACGTTCACCGGCAGCGTCCGGGCCACCTCGTCGCGGACCCGCAGGGTCTCGGGGAAGTGCAGCCCGGTGTCGAGGAAGACCACGTCCACCCCGGGCGCGACCCGGGAGACCAGGTGGGCCAGCACGGCGTCGGCCATCGAGCTGGTCACGCAGAACCGGTCGCCGAAGGTCTCCGCCGCCCACCGGGCGATCTCCAGGGCGGGCGCCCCCTCCAGCTCCCGGCCGGCCCGCTCGGCCAGCGCGCGCAGCTCGTCGGGGTCCCGCCGGGCCGCGTCCGCCGGCCGCGGGCCACCGACGCCGACCAGTCCGAGGTTCGCCGCGGACACCAGGCTCATCGGGTCACCGCCGTCGACAGCAGGCCGGTGAACCGGACCGTGAACACCCGGGCGCAGGCGTGGCACTCCCAGGCCCCATGGCCCTCCTCGCTCGGCCGCAGGTCCTCCTCGCCGCAGTATGGGCAGTACAGGGGTGCCGCTCGGTGCTCGCTGCTCATCGCAGTTCCTCCTCGTCGACTCTGATCACCCACTGGGCGAACGCCTCGCCCTCGTGCCGGCCGTCCAGGTAGCGGCGGGCCAGCCGTTCCACGTACGCCGGAAGCTCCTCGGCGGTGGTCTTGAGACCGCGCAGCTTGCGCCCGAAGCCGGCGGTCCGCCCCTCGGCCATGCCGAGGCCGCCGCCGAGGTGCACCTGGAAGCCCTCCACCTGCCGGCCGTCCGGGCCGACCACCAGCTGCCCCTTCAGCCCGATGTCGGCGACCTGGGTGCGGGCGCAGGCGTTCGGGCAGCCGTTGAGGTGGATGGAGATGTCCGCGTCGAAGTCGCGCAGCCGCTCCTCCAGCCGGGCCACCAGCTCCTCGCCGCGGGCCTTGGTCTCGACGATGGCGAGCTTGCAGTACTCGATGCCGGTGCAGGCCATGGTGCCCCGCCGCCAGGCCGACGGGCGGGCCTCCAGGCCGATCTCCCGCAGCCTGCCGACCAGCGACTCGGTTTGCTCCGCCGGCACGTCCAGCACCAGCAGCTTCTGGTACGGGGTGAGCCGGATCCGGCCGCTGCGGTGCGCCTCGACCACGTCGGCGAGCCGGGCGAGCTGCGTGCCGGAGACCCGGCCGACCACCGGGGCGGCGCCGACGTAGTGCCGGCCGTCGCGCTGGCGGTGCACGCCGATGTGGTCGACCGGCTTCTCCGGCAGCTCCGGGGCGGGACCGTCGAGCAGGGCGCGGCCCAGGTACTCCTTCTCCAGCACCTCGCGGAACTTCTCCACGCCCCAGTCGGCGACCAGGAACTTCAGCCGGGCCCGGTTGCGCAGCCGGCGGTAGCCGTAGTCACGGAAGATGCCCACCACGCCGGCCCAGACGTCCGGGACCTCGGCCAGCGGCACCCACACCCCGAGCCGCTTGGCCAGCATCGGGTTGGTGGAGAGGCCGCCACCGACCCAGACGTCGAAACCGGGGCCGTGGTCGGGGTGGTCGACGCCGAGGAAGGCGACGTCGTTCGCCTCGTACGGGGTGTCGACCAGCCAGGAGATCGAGGTCTTGAACTTGCGCGGCAGGTTGGAGAACTCCGGGTTGCCGACGTACCGGCGGACGATCTCGTCGATCACCGGGGTCGGGTCGACCAGTTCGGTCTCGGCCACGCCGGCGACCGGGCTGCCGAGCACGATCCGCGGGCAGTCCCCGCACGCCTCGGTGGTCTGCAGGCCCACCGCCTCCAGCCGGCGCCAGATCTCCGGCATGTCCTCGACCCGGATCCAGTGGTACTGGATGTTCTGCCGGTCGGTGATGTCAGCGGTGTCCCGGGCGAACTCCCGGGAGATCTCGGCGACGGTGCGCAGCTGGGCGAGGTCGAGCTGGCCGCCGTCGACCCGCACCCGGAGCATGAAGTGCTCGTCCTCCAGCTCGTGCGGCTCCAGCACGGCGGTGCGCCCACCGTCGATGCCGGCCTTGCGCTGGGTGTAGAGCCCCCACCAGCGGAACCGGCCGCGCAGGTCGGCCGGGTCGATGGAGGCGAAGCCCCGGTGGGCGTAGATGTTCTCGATCCGGGCCCGCACGTTGAGCGGGTCGTCGTCCTTCTTGATCCGCTCGTTGGCGTTGAGCGGCTCGCGGTGACCGAGCGCCCACTGGCCCTCGCCGCGCGGCCGGCGGGGGGCCCGGGCGGGTCGCGCCGTCGGGTCCCCGGGCCGGGCCGGGATGCTGCTGACCGCCATCGCGGCGTCCTCCGTTGTCTGCAATGCCTCGGTGGGGAGCGCGGGACGCGACGGCCGGCCCGTGCGTACGGGCCGTGGACGGCATTGTCGGAGACGGCCGGCGCGGAAGCGCGCCCGAGACGGATGGGTCGGGCGTCGTCAGTGGGCCGGACAGATCGCGCTGCGCACGCGGCCGTAATCGACGTGGCGGCGGGCCACGAAGCGGCGGACGACAGCGGCGGTCATGGGCTCATGCTGCCACACCCCGGGCAGGCCGACCAATGAGCGCGTGCGGGATCCCACATCACGGGCTGGGGTGGGTGGGCGTGTGGGAGGCTCGGGCCCGTGGGCAGATTGTCCGAAAAGTGGCGACCCCGCATGGTCGGTACGGAGCGCGAGCGCCCCCGGCCGGAGCGCTCCGGCCAGCCCCTGCCGGTCTGGCCGTGGCCGGCGCTGCTGACCCTGCTGGTCACCGTCACCGGGATCGACCGGGCCCAACTGTGGCGGGACGAGCTGGCCACCTGGAGTGCGGCCACCCGATCGGTGGGCGACCTGGCCCGGCTGGCCGGCACCATCGACGCCGCGACCGGTCCGTACTACCTGCTCATGCACGGCTGGCTGGCGGTCTTCGGCGACTCGGTGACCGCGCTGCGGCTGCCCGCCGCACTGGCCATGGCCGCCGCGGCCGGGCTGACCGCGCTCCTCGGCCGGCGGCTGGTCGACGCCCGCACCGGCCTGCTCGCCGGCCTGCTCTTCGCGGTGCTCCCCGGCACCTCCCGGTACGGCCAGGAGGCCCGGCCGTACGCGCTGGCCACGTTCTTCGCGGTGCTGGCGACGCTGCTGCTGGTCGAGGCGCTGCGCCGGCCGGGGTGGGCGCGCTGGGCCGGGTACGCCGCCGCGGTGGCCGCGCTCGGGTTGACCCATCTGATCGCCTTCACCCTGCTCGCCGCGCACGCGGTCGGGGTCCTCGCCGCCGGCCGCGCCCCCGGGGCGGCCGGCCGGGGCGCGGCCGGGAGCTGGCGCCCTCCACTGTGCTGGCTGCTCGCCCTGGTGCCGGCCGCGTTGCTGGTGACCCCGCTGGTCCTGATCGCCGGTGGGCAGCGGTCCCGGCAGTTGGACTGGGTGGACACCGCCCGCCCCGAGGACCTGGCGGCGCTGGCCGGCGGGGTGGCGCAGAGCGGCGTCGTGGGCGGGCTGCTGGTCGGCCTCGCCGCGCTCGGGGCGGCCCGGCTGGGCCGGCGCGCCCTGCTGCCCGGGTGCGCGGTGCTGCTGCCGGTGCTGCTGGTCTTCGCCGCCGGCCTCGCGGTGCCCCTCTGGGTGCCCCGGTACCTGGTCTTCGTCGTGCCGTTCGGCTGCCTGCTGGCGGGGGCGGCGCTGGCCGCGGTGCGGCTGCCCGCCGCGCTGGCCGTGGTGGCGCTCGCCGGACTGCTCGGCCTGCCGGACCAGGCGGCGCTGCGCAGGACCCACGAGTGGCCGCGCAGCGCCCCGGTCGACTACCGGGGTGCCGCCCGGGTGGTCGCGGCACAGCAACGCCCCGGCGACGTGGTCGTCTACTCGCCCCGGGAGAGCTGGCTCTTCCTCGACCTGGGTCTCGCCTACCACCTCGGCGACCGGCGCCCCAACGACGTGCTGGTGACGCAAGACCAGGCCCGCCGGGATGACCTGTGGGCGGCCGAGTGCGCGCGGCCGGCGGAGTGCCTGGCCGGCGCGGAGCGGGTCTGGCTGGTGGTGGCCGGGCGGCGGGCCGACCCGGTGGCCGCCGTGCCGGGCGCGAAGGGGGACGCGTTGCGCGGCAGCTTCAGCGTCGAGCAGGTCTGGCCGCGCCCCGGCCTCACCGTCGCCCTGCTCACCCGCTGACCGGACGCCCCGGCCCCCGGGCCGACGGCGGCTCAGCTGGGGGAACGGGGGGCGCTGCGGGCCAGCGGGACGACCAGCACCGCCTCGGTGCCGCCCTGCGCGCCGTCGCGCAGCTCGATCGTGCCGCGCAGCTCGCCGGTGACCAGCGCCCGGACGATCTGCAGCCCGAGCCGCCCACTCTGCTCGGCGTCGAACCCGGGCGGCAGCCCGCGCCCGTTGTCGGTGACCGAGACGTGCAGCTGCTTGCGGAACCGGTGCGCCGAGACCACCACCTCGGGCGCGGCCACCGGGGCCGGCGCCTCCGCCGCGTCCGCCGTGTCGGCCGGTGGGAAGCCGTGCTCGACGGCGTTGAGCAGCAGCTCGTTGAGGACCATCACCAGCGAGGTGGCGATCTCCGCGGGCAGCACGCCGAAGCTGCCCTTGCGCCGCATGCCGACCGTCGACTCGGCCGCCGCCACCTCGGTCGCCGCGCTGGCCACCCGGTCGACGATGCCGTCGAACTCGACCGCCTCGTCGCTGGACATGGAGAGCGTCTCGTGCACCAGGGCGATCGAGGCGACCCGGCGTACCGACTCCTCCAGGGCGACCCGGGCCTCGGGCATGGCCACCCGGCGGGCCTGCAACCGCAGCAGCGCGGCGACCGTCTGGAGGTTGTTCTTCACCCGGTGGTGGATCTCCCGAATGGTGGCGTCCTTGGTGATCAGGGCCCGGTCGCGGCGGCGTACCTCGGTGATGTCGCGGACCAGCACCAGCGCGCCGATCGGCACCCCGGCGGGCATCAGCGGCAGCGCCCGGGTGAGCATGGTCGCGCCCCGGGCGTCGATCTCGCGGCGGGGTGGCGCCTCGCCGCGCAGCGCGGCCAGGATGCCGTTCGCGGCGTCGGTGCCCTCCAGCGGGTCGCCGGCCAGCCGGCGGTGCAGCGCCGCCAGGTCCTCCCCCACCAGGTGCGAGGCGTAGCCCAGCCGCCGGTACGCGGACTGCGCGTTCGGGCTGGCGTAGGTGACCTTGCCGTTGGCGTCCAGCCGGACCAGCCCGTCACCCACGCGGGGCGCGGACGTGGTCTCGCCCGGATGCCGGGGCGGCGGAAAGGTGCCGTCGGCGATCATCTGGGCCAGGTCGTCGGCGGTGGTGAGGTAGTTCAGCTCCAACTGGCTGGGGGTACGCGCGGTGGAGAGGTTGGTGTCCCGGCCCACCACGGCCACCACCTCGCCGGCCGCCCCGTCGGCGGTGCGCAGCCGGACCGGGATCGCCTCGTGCCGGGCCGGCACGTCGCCGTACCAGACCGGGTCGCCCTCCCGCCAGATCCGGCCCTGCCGGTAGGCCACCTCCAGGTGCGCCACCTCCGGCCCGCCGACGATCCGCCCCACCTGGTCGTCGAGGTACGCGGTGGGCGCGGTCGTCGGTCGGACCTGGGCCACGCAGAGGTACGTCCCGTCACCGTCCACCGGCACCCAGAGCAGCAGGTCGGCGAAGGACAGGTCGGACAGCAACTGCCAGTCGCCGGCGATCCGGTGCAGGTGGTCGATGTCGGCCGGGCGGAGGCGGGTGTGCTCCTCGGCGAGGTCGCGCAGCGTGGACACGCTGACCAGCGTGCCACGCCGCGCCTCACATCGTCGCGGTGACCTTCTTGAGCCCCCGGGGGGCGTCCGGATCCTCGCCCCGGGCCAGTGCCAGCGCCAGGGCCAGCCGCTGCAGGGGCAGGATGTCCAGCAGCGGGGCGTACCGCTCGTCGACCTCCGGGACGGCGATCCGGGTGGCGCCCTCGACATCGGCCGAGCCGACCACCACCACGTCGGCGCGGCGCTCGCCGAGCCGGGGCAGCACCTCGCCCATCGACCGGCCGCCGGGCCCGGTGCCGACCACGGCCAGCACCGGCACGTCCGGGTCGGTCATGGCCAGCGGGCCGTGCAGCAGGTCGGCGCCGGAGAAGGCGAGCGCCGGCAGGTACGAGGTCTCCATCAGCTTCAGCGCCGCCTCCCGCGCGGTGGGGTAGGCGTACCCGCGGCCGGTGGTGACCAGCTGGGCGGCGAACCGGTAGCGCGGCGCGAGCTGGGCCGGGGTGGGGTCCTCCAGGGTGCGGGCGGCCAGCTCGGGCAGGGCGGCCAGCGCCGCCCGCTCGGCGGCGGGCAGCGCACCGTCGCCGGCGTGGATCCCCTCCACCAGCATCAGCAGGGCGAGCAGCTCGGCGGTGTACGTCTTGGTGGCGGCCACCGCCCGCTCGTGCCCGGCGGCGATGTCGACGCTGAGCTCGGCGACGCCGGCCAGCGGGGAGTCCGGCGCGTTGGTGACCGCGAGGGTGAGCGCGCCGGAGGCGCGGGCCGCCCGGAGCACCTCGGTGAGGTCGGGCGAGCCGCCGCTCTGGCTGACCCCGACCACCAGCGCGTCGGAGAGGTCGGGCCGGGCGCCGTAGACGGTGACCGCGCTGGGCGAGGCGAGGCCGGCCGGCAGGCCGAGCCGGATCTCGGTCAGGTACGCCCCGTAGAGCGCGGCGTGGTCGGAGGTGCCCCGGGCGGTGAACACCACGTGCCGGGGCCGACGCTCGGCGATCACAGCCGCCACCCGGGCGATCGCCCCGGCGTGTTCGGCGGAGAGCAACCGGTCGTAGCCGGCCGGCTGCTCGTCGATGTCGGCGGCCATCCCGGCCCCTGCACGCGTCACGGAAGCTCCCCCCACTGCGCGTTTGCCGCGCGTTCGCTGCTCAGTCTTGCACGTTTGATCTGGCCTGAGCAATGTAACGAGCACTAGTGCGCAGTCGATCACCACCCCGGTCCAACATCACCTAGGCTTGCCCGACCTCACCGACCAGAAACGACCGAGAGGACGCCGTGTCCGAGGACGACCGCCCGCTACCCGCGGCGGAGGAGCTGGCCCTGGCCCGGCTGGCACTGGAGGCCGGCGACCTGCCGCATGCCGCCAGCCACCTCGCCGGCGCGCTGGCGCAGGCGCCGACCCTGCCCGAGGTGCACGAGATCCTGGCCCGGTTGGCGGCGGCCAGCGGGGACGGCGGCGTCGAACTCTTCCCGCTCGGCCACCGCGCGTTCGTCGGCGCCGTGGTCGCCCGCGCTCACCTGCTCGCCGCCGCCGGGCGGCCGGCCGAGGGGCTGGACCTGCTCGTCGCGGCCACCGGGCACGTGCCGGGCACGGACTGGGCCGGGGTGCCCTGGGTGACCGCGCCGGAGCTGGCCGAACGGCTCGAGCCGGAGCGGACCGCCCGGATCCTCATGCAGGTCTGCGCCGTGGTGCCCGACCCGGTGCCGCAGGCCGGCCGGCCGGCGCTGGCGCCGTACCTGACGCTGGCCCGCAACGCGGTCACCGTGCACCCCGAGCACGCCCTGCTGCTGGGCGCGGCGTCCGCGCTGGCCCGGCGCCTCGACGAGATCGCGCTGGCGATCCGCTGGGCCGCCCGCGGGGTACGCGCGCAGCCGTCGAAGATCGGCGAGGTCTGGCTCGGGTACGCGTACCGCAGCGCCGGGCGCACCCGGGAGGCGCTGGCGGCGCTCGGCCGCGCGGTCGAGCACGACCCCGACGACCTCGCCGTGTACGCGGACATCGCCGGCACGCTGGCCGACAACGGCCGCCTCGACGAGGCGCTGGACTGGATCGACCGCGCCCTGGCCCGCGACCCCACCTTCGACTGCGCCGTGCACACCGCGCACCGGCTGCGGTTCCAGCGCGACGGCGACGTGGCGCACCTGGTCGGGCTCGCCGACTTCGTCCGCGAGCACCCGGACGACTCGCACGAGCACGCCGACCTGGCCGAGTGCTGCCGGAGCCGGCCCTGGCTGGGGCAGGTCACCCCGGCCGGCGGGGCGGTGGTCGACGCACTGCGGCTGGCCCTCGCCGGCGACCCGGTCGGCCCCGGCGCCGCCGTACGGCTGGACGCGCCGGCGCCGCCGAGTGCGATGCGTACGGTCGCGACGGCCGTGCCGGGCCTGCGGGTCGAGGTGGCCGACGTGGCCGACCCGGACCCGCGCGAGCCACGGCGGGCCGACACCCGGCAGCTCTGGCGCTACGACGGCAGCACCGCCGCGCCCGCGGTGCCGGCGCCCTCGACGGAGGCGGCGGAGCGGCTCGCGCAGCTCGCCCACCCGGCCTGGCCGCACCCGCCCGCGGCGTACGACGCGGCGGTCGGCCTGGCCACCCTCGACCTGGCCGACCTGCTCGGCCTGCTGGTGCACCCGCCCGACCCGCCGTCCACCGCGCTGGGCCGGGTGCTGGGCGGCCAGGACCCGTCGCTCTGGGTGCGCTGCGTGCAGGTGTGGGCCTGCCTGGGGCTGCTGCACCACCGCACCGACGAGCCGTGGGCGGAGTCCACCCGGCGCCGGGTGCTGCTCGACCTGGTCTGGGGCGTCGAGGACTGGATCACCGAGGCGGCGCTGTTCGCCCTGGTCACCGCCGCCTGGGTGGACCCGCTGGTCCGCCCGGACGTGGCCGCGGTGGTGGCCGAGCGGCTGGCCGACGTGGCGGCGGTGGCCCGGGTCCGCCCGGTGCCGATCGCCACCTCGCTGGCCCACCTGGCCCTGGCCACCCCGGCGCTGGACCGGGAGACGACCGCCCTCGCCGCCGGCCTGCTCCGCGCCGGGACCGCCGTCCCCCGCCCGCGCAACCCGCTTCACCGCCTCTGGCGCCGCCTCACCCGATCCCTCCGCCGCCCCTGAACACCGGGAGTGCCCGGGCTGGCGCTTCCACCGCCGGCCGGCCCCTACGCGGTCATCGGCCGCTTGTCAGGCGCTCTGCCACGGCGGCGTCGAACCAGTCCCGCAGGTCCTCGGCGGCGGGCGGGGTGCGCGGGTTCCCTGGGTCGGGGTTGCGCAGGTAGTAGACCTTCCCGAGGAGGGGCTTCAGCGCGGTGACCGGCTCGAGGTCGCGGCCCCGCCCGGCCAGCACCGCCTGGCCTTCGTACAGGTATCCCCGGGTTTCTCCGCGCCCCACCTGCCAGCCCAGCTCGGGCACGGCGTGGCGCACACACTCCACGGCGTAGAACGAGACCGCGTCGATCAGCGCGAGGGACTCGTCCGACCAGATGTGCGGCGCGAGGAGCGGGCTGCGTCCGTACCACATCGGCAGGACGGCGTCCGTCGGGCGCTGGAAGACACTTCCGTCCTCGAGTATGACCTTCTCCCGGGGAGCGTCGGCGGGGCGCGGTTGGAGCCGGCCGATGGCCCAGCCCCAGAGCGGGGCCAGGCTTTCGCGGGAGAAGTCGAGCCGTTGCGGGCCAGCGGTCCGGGCGGCCTGGCCGTGCAGCCAGGCGAGCCGCTGGTCCCCGGCGGCGAGGTAGCGCCGCATGTAGTCCTCGGCGGACTCGGCGATGCTGCCGAGGACCATCCCGGTGGGCGTTCGGCCGTCCTCGTCGGGGGAGATCATGTCGAGCACCTGGCGGAGCGGCGCGCCCGTGACATCGCCCTCCTCGACGACGAAGCGGCCGCCGGTCGCCCGCGCCAGCTCCTGCAGCACCTCGACGACCGGGGTCACCGCGGCCCGGAGTCCCGCGGCCGGCCGGAGCGGGTGAGCGTCCCAGATCGAAACCACCAGCTCGCTCACTCCCGTCTCGCCGGGGTGGACGAACCATTGCATGCTGATTCGCTCGCCGTCCCGGACCAGTTCGGCGAACTCCCCGGCGGCAACACCCTCGTGTAGCTCCGGATCGTCGCCGAGCAGCCTGCTGAGCAGGGCGACCACCGTCGCCCTGCTCAGCTCGGCCCCGGACGGGACAACGCCCATCTCCAGGCTCACTGCACTACGCCTCGCTGGGTGCGTGGATCGTAAAATCGATGTTGTTGTTCTTCAGGCACTCCAACAGCGGGGGGTGGATACCGATGCTGTCGAAGGCGGCGCTCGCGAAGAAGTGCCAATGTACCCGCTTGACGTCCTGCCCGTGGACCTGCCTGCCCTCGTCAGTGGTGATCCAGGCGTCCTTGAGGCACTCGTCGATCAGGCTTTCGGTCCAGGTGGGAACACCGGTCTTGACCTCGTGCAACGTCAGCGAGCCGTCGGCGGCGTCCTCCTCGGCGCAGTCGGCCTTCCGCCACTTCGACCCCGCCCGCGGGTAACCCGGCGTGTTCACCTGGTGCTGTGGCTTGCAGTTGCTCAGGATCGTCTTCAGGTACTCCTCGCCGGCGGTGAAGTTCCACTGCGGCGGGACCGCCACGCCCGGCTTGTGGTTGGGCAGCTTCATCGCCTCCTCGATCGACTTCCACTTGGTGCGGTCCCCGCGGGACAGCTGGCGGATGTCGGCGTCACTGAAGCGTGAGCTGCCGGCCAACGCGGTGAAGTTGAAGGTGGTGTCACCGCTCTGGAGGTAGTTGTAGGTCTCGCCGAGGATCAGCTCGAGAGCCAGGTCCTTGACCGCGTCGGAGAGCTCGTCGTAGCGGGTGACGAACCGGACCACGGCGTCCATGCGGTGCAGGTACCGGAGCGCGAACTTGGCGACCTTGGCCGGGATCGCGACAGCGTCGCCCGCGTACGGGATCAGGCCCACGACGCTGAACCCGGCGCTGACCCAGTCGCCGCGAATCGCGGCGGCCACGGCGTCCCGGATGTCGGTGACCGCGCCGACGATCCAGCCGACGACGGGGATGAGGCTCAGGGCTCCGGAGCAGACGTTGCCCGCCAGCCACGCCATCGAGTCCCGCATCGCGAACTCGCCCGCGACCAGGCCGAGCGCGAAGTCGGAGACGTACGTCCATTTGCTGATCTGCTCGTCCGGGCGGCCCGGGTCCAGGCCCTGGGACGCGGCGTTGGCGACCTCGTAGTCGTCGCGCAGACCATCGCCGTCGGAATCCTGGCTGAGGGCGTTGATGGCCCAGTCGTTGACCTCCGTGCCGTCGGAGAGGCCGTCGCCGTCGCTGTCCACGTTGTTCTTGTCGGTGAGGACCTCGTCCTCCGCGATGTCGATGAGGCCATCGCCATCGGTGTCGCTGAGGTTCGGCGCCGGGACGATCGGTGGCACGTCGCCGGGGGCCGGCGGGGCACGCGGCTGGTCGGCGACCAGCGGGTTGCTGCCCCGCGCCACCTCGGTGCCGTCGTTGACGCCGTCGCCGTCGGTGTCGGGGTTGGTGGGCGAGGTGCCGAGGTCCTGCTCCTGGAGGTTGGAGAGGCCGTCGTTGTCGATGTCCTCGGCGCCGTCGGCGATCGAATCCTTGTCGGTGTCGACCGTGTTCGGCAGGGTCCAGCCGGCGAGCTCGGTGATCTCGAACTTGTCGGTCAGGCCGTCACCGTCGGAGTCGACCAGCAGCGGGCTGGCGCCGAACCGCAGCTCCACCACGTCCACGACCCCGTCGTTGTCGTGATCGCCCTCGTAGGTGATGCCGAGGCGGGTCAGCACGTGGAAGCCGTTGCGCCAGGCGTTGCCGGCCTGGATCGTCGCGGGTTCCGGGTTGGCCTTGTAGAGCATCTCGTCGGCCTTGGCCAGGTCGACCTTCGCCGCCGCCAGGTCCGCGAACGCCTCAGTCAGCCCAGCCGGGGCGGGCGCGGGTGGCGGGCTCGCCCGGAACGGGCCGATGGTCGCCTCGGCGTCCTGGATCGCCGCGTCGGCGAGCAGCCGTACGCCGGTGAGCGTCTCCACCAGCGCCCGGACGTGCGCCTGCTCGGCCTCGCCGTTCGGCGGGCTGGCGCCGGTCATCCGGCTCTTGAGGAACGACTCCAGGTGTTGGAGGTTGTCGAACGCGACCTCGCCGTTGGCGTCGCCGTCGAGCCGGGCACCGTCGAAGTAGCGGTTCCCGACATCCGCCAGCACCGGGTCGATCCGGCTGTCCCCGAGCCCGTCACCGACGTACGGGCGCAACGCCTCGGTGGCCTCGGTGATGTACAGCCGGGCGTCCCGCGTGTACTCGGTGGTGGGGATCTTCGCGACCTCCACCTGCCACAGCGGCGTTTCGCTCGCCGTCGCTTCACCGCCGAAGATCGCCAGCTGTGCGACGACGGCTGTCGCCACCGCCGCAGCCAGACTCCTTCGTCGTAACCGCGCATGGATGCGCATAGACACTCCCGCCCATCGGTTGTGGAGCATGGTGACGGGAAGCGCAGTAAAGAAGATCGATGTCGTGTGCCCTGCCAACGCCGCGCTATCGCATTAGCCAGTGTCAATTCGGGCTGTACCGGGCCATAAATAGATTCGTTGATATCTACGTCACCCCGGGGGCCGCTGGAACAGCCATCCGAGCGGCCGGCGGGCGGCCAGCCGGACGACGACGGACAGTCGCGGCACCCGCCGCCCACGAGATGACGGCAACGGTAGGGGCGGGGTGGAAAGGAGGGCGCCGCGCCGGGACTGGCCCGGCGCGGCGCGGAGGTAGCCCGGGGTCAGGCGACCGGGGCCTTGCCGAGGGCGGTCTCGGCCTGGTCGTCGCCGGCGCCCTGGGGTGCCGGGGCGTCGTTGGCCGTCCGCAGCGGGATCTCCTTGATGAACCAGGCCAGCACCGGCACCGCCACGGTGAACAGCACCGCCCACCAGAAGACGTGCGAGATGGCGTCGGCGAGGCCGCCGAGCACCGCCTCCCGGGCCTGTGCCGGCAACTCCCTGAGCTTCGCCAGGTCCATCCCGGCGCCGGCCTCGCCACCGCCGGTGAACGCCCCGCCGGCCGCGGAGTCGGCCAGCCGGTTGGCGAAGATCGCGCCGAACAGCGAGATGCCGAACGAGCCGCCGATCGAGCGGAAGAAGGTGGCCGCGCCGCTGGCCGCGCCCAGGTCCTTCTGCTCCACGCTGTTCTGCGCGATGAGCATCGAGGTCTGCATGAGGAAGCCCATGCCGACGCCGAGCACGACCATGTAGAGCGAGGACTCCACCTTGCCGGTGCGCACGTCGAGCAGGGTCAGCAGCGCCATGCCCGCGGTCATCACCACACCGCCGACGATCGGGTAGATCCGGTAGCGTCCGGTCCTGGTGATCGCCCGGCCGATCAGCAGCGAGACCACCAGCATGCCGAACATCAGCGGGAGCAGCAGCAGCCCGGAGTTGGTCGCCGAGGCACCCTGCACGGTCTGCTGGTACAGCGGCAGGAAGTTCATCGCGCCGAACATCGCGAAGCCGAGCAGGAAGCCGATCACCGAGATCAGCGCGAAGTTGCGGTTGGCGAAGAGCCCGAGCGGCAGGATCGGCTCGGCCGCCCGCCGCTCGACCAGGCCGAAGACGGCCAGCGCGACCAGGGCGAGTGCGGCCAGGCCGAGGATCTGCGGCGAGACCCAGTCGTAGGAGTTGCCGCCCCAGGTGGTGATGAGCACGATCGCGGTGATGCCGACCGACAGCAGCCCGGCGCCGAGCCAGTCGATCCGGTGCTCGGTGCGGTACTTCGGCAGGTGCATGGTGGTGGCGAGGACCAGCAGCGCGACGCCGCCCAGCGGCAGGTTCACGTAGAACGCCCAGCGCCAGGAGAGGTGGTCGGTGATGAAGCCGCCGACCAGCGGGCCGGCCACCATGGCGATGGCCATGATGCCGGCGATCATGCCCTGGTAGCGGCCCCGCTCCCGGGGTGGCACCAGGTCGCCGATGATCGCCATCACGCCGACCATCAGGCCGCCCGCCCCGAGGCCCTGGACCGCCCGGAAGGCGATCAGCTCGACCATGCCGTCGCCCGGGCCGCCGAGGAGGTCGGAGCCGGCCATGCCGCAGAGCGCCGAGCCGACCAGGAAGATCACCACGGAGGTGAGGAAGACCGACTTGCGGCCGTAGAGGTCACCGAGCTTGCCCCAGATCGGGGTGGAGACGGTGGTGCCCAGCACGTACGCGGTGACCACCCAGGTGAAGTGGTCCAGCCCGCCGAATTCGCCGACGATCCGCGGCAACGCGGTGCTGACGATCATGTTGTCGAGCATCGCCAGCATCATGGCGATCATCAGGCCGAAGAGCACGACCCGCACGTTGGGTCGCGGCACGGCCTGGGCTGCCTGAGTCATGGGTAAGCTCCCCCCGAGAAGTTGCGCACTTACTTGCCGCCCGGCTAGTTTCCTTACTAGCCGCACGGTAAGTTGGGTACGAGAGCCGGGTCAAGCGGATTGGGGTGTCTGGGTGAGGGAGAGCACAGGCGGCACGCGGGAGCGGATCAAGGCCGTCGCGCTGGAGCTCTTCACCGAGCAGGGGTACGAGAAGACCTCGCTCCGGGAGATCGCCGAGCGGCTCAACGTGACCAAGGCGGCGCTCTACTACCACTTCAAGAGCAAGGACGAGATCGTCACCAGCTTCGTCGAGGACCGGCTGGAGCAGATCGACGCTCTCATCTCCTGGGCCGAGGCGCAGCCCGCCACGGTGGAGACCCGGCGCACCCTGATCGCCCGCTACGCCGACGCGATGTTCGCCAGCGAACAGCCCTCGGTGATGCGCTTCTTCGAGCAGAACCAGACCGTGCTGAAGAGCCTCTCCGCCGGGCAGCAGATGCGCGGCCGGATGCTGAAGCTGGCCGAGGCGCTCTTCCGGGGTGACGACTCACCGGAGGCCCAACTGCGCGCGGCGCTGTCGCTCTTCGCCGTCCACAGCAGCTGGTTCGCCGTCCGGACCCCGGGCATCAGCGACGAGGAGCGGCGCCGGATCGCGCTCAAGGTGGCCGACGAGCTGCTCGCCTCGATCGGCCGGTAGTCCGGACCCACCCGGTGGCCGCGGCCGGTACCCCCGACGCACCCGCCGGGCGGTCGGGCCCGATCAGCCGGCTGGGGTGAGATCGAGGCGCAGGCCGTGCAGCTCCACGCCGGCCACCGGCGACCAGTCCAGCTCCGGGGTGCGGACGAAGCCGCGGCGCTGGTAGAGGCGGTGGGCCGCGGTGGCGAAGCCGCTGCGGACACAGATGACCAGCGCCGTGCAGCCCAGCTCGGTGGCGCGCGCCACGCAGGCGTCGACCAGGGCGGCCCCCACGCCCCGGCCCTGGGCGGCCGGGTCCACGGCCAGCATCCGGAACTCCGCCTCACCGGCGGCGGAGAGCTCGGCGTACGGGGTGCCGGGCAGCACGAAGGTCACCGAGCCGAGTACCTCCCCGGTGGCCTCGTCGACGGCGACCAGCACCTCCCCGTGCTCCGCCCGGGTCGCCACGTCGGCGAGCGTGGCGGCGTAGCCGTGCTCGCCCTTGAGCTGCCCGTCGGCCTCGTACGCGGCCACCGTCAGCCGGGCCACCGCCGCGAAGTCGGCCGGGGTGGCCCGGCGGACCAGCAGGCCGGTCAATCGATCACCGCGATCAGGTCGCCGTCCTGCACCACGTCACCCTCGTTCACGGCGAGCTGGCGGACGACGCCGTCGGACTCGGCCACGACCGGGATCTCCATCTTCATCGACTCCAGGATCACCAGGGTGTCCCCCTCGGACACGGTGTCCCCGGCCGACGCGACGACCTTCCAGACGTTCGCCACCATCTCGGCGCGGATCTCCTCGGCCATCTGCCCGGCCCTCCCTCTCGCGGTTACCTGCCGACGTATCCAATCATGCGGCGGGGCGCCGGCGGGCGGGAGCGGCCGGCACCCACCCGCGGTCCACTCCGGATCGGCGCCGGCCCGGCGGCGGCGGGTGCCCGCCGCTTCCGGCCCGGCGACGGCGGCGGGCACCCGCCGCACTAGCATCAGCAGGTCGGACCCGGCGCCGGGCGGACCGGTGCGCGCACCGGCGCCGAGGTCATGCGCAGGCGGATCCGGCCCATCACGAGGAGGTCACCATGGCGAAGAAGGCCCGCAAGAAGAAGGCCCGCAAGAAGAGCGGCGCGAACCACGGCAAGCGCCCCAACTCCTGAGGCGGCGTGCCGGACGACGTCCGGCGTGGCACCGCCCCGGCCCTGGCGCCGGAGACACCGGTGGCCCGGGTCGGTCTCGACCCGGGCCACCGGTGTTACGTCGTCGGGCCGCGCTCAGTCGGCCAGCTCCCGCGACTCGCTGCTCTCGAAGACCACCAGCTCGGCGATGCGCACCCGGAGCCGCTCGCGCAGCTGGTCGGGCGCGGTCTCGTTGCCGCAGCAGCGGGCGACCAGCGCCTTGACCTCCTGCTCGATGCCGTACTCGCGCAGGCAGGGGCCACACTCGTCGAGGTGGTACCGGATCAGCGTGCGCCGCTCCTCGGCGCACTCGAGGTCGAGGTAGAGGTAGACCTCCTCGAGCACCTCACGGCAGTCCGTCTCGTGCGGCTCTCCACAGCTCACGTCACACCTCCCGGCCGGCGGCAGCGGTCGAGCCCTTCGACGACGAGGCGGAGCTGAAACCCCGCTCGGCCGCGTACTGCTCGAGCAGCTTGCGCAGATTACGACGGCCGCGGTGCAACCGCGACATCACCGTGCCGATCGGCGTGCCCATGATGTCGGCGACCTCCTTGTAGGAGAAGCCCTCGACGTCGGTGAGGTAGACCGCCAGGCGGAACTCCTCCGGCAGCTGCTGGAGGGCTTCCTTGACGTCGCTGTCCGGCAGCCGGTCCAGCGCCTCGGTCTCCGCCGAGCGCAACCCGCTGGAGGTGTGCGACTCGGCCTCGGCCAGCTGCCAGTCGGTGATCTCGTCGGTCGGCGCCTGGATCGGCTGGCGCTGCCGGCGGCGGTAGGAGTTGATGTAGGTGTTGGTCAGGATCCGGTAGAGCCAGGCCTTCAGGTTGGTGCCCTGCTCGAACTGGTGGAAGGCGGCGTACGCCTTCAGGTAGGTCTCCTGGACCAGGTCCTCGGCATCCGCCGGATTGCGGGTCATCCGCAGTCCGGCAGCGTAGAGCTGATCGACGAAGGGCATCGCGTCCCGCTCGAAGCGGGCCCTGCGCTCGTCCGTCTTCTCGGTGGTCAACCGCACATCCCCTCGCGTCGGATGCTTACCCGCCGAGGATACGCGCACGGAGGTGCCGGCAGATTCACTTCCGTCGGGTGTGCCGGTGCTCACCACCGTCGAACCGGCCGGCGGCACCGCCGCGTGCCAGTCCGGGCCGCCCAGCAGTTGCCGCAGCCGCCGTGCGTCCCGCTCGTCCCGCTCCCGGGCCCGTGTCTCGGTCGGCACCGGTCACCCCTCTCGCCAGAAATGTCGTCCGGGGGGTGCAACGCGAACCGCCGGCCGGATCATTCCGACTCCGGTCCCCGTTCCTGGCCCCGGCCCCGGCCAGGGGCCGGCGCTGGGACCAGGAAGGGCCTGGGAGGACCGGTGCCGCCGCCCGAACCGGGCGAACGGCACCAACCGGTGCAACGACCCGCCGCCGCCGCCGGAAACGGCCCGTCCGGCGCGCCGGGTCGGGCCCGGTCAGGCCCGCGCCCAGCCCCGCTCGCGCAGCCAGTCGAGCACCACCGCGGCCGTGCCGGCCGGATCGCCGCGCAGGTCGTGCCGCTCCCCCGGGCGGGTCACCACCCGCACCGCCGGCCCCGGCCCGGGCACCCCGAACGGGTCGCGGTCGCCGTTGACGACCAGCGTCGGCAGGCCGGTCGCCAACTCGGCCGCCCGGGACCGCTCCGGCCGCCCGGGCGGATGCAGCGGGAACGCCAGCGCCACCACGCCGGCGGCGGCCGCCGCCCGCGCGGTGCGGCAGGCCACCCGCGCGCCGCTGGACCGGCCGCCCACCAGCAGCGGTACGTCGGGATGCCGCTCGCGCAGCGCGGCCAGCACCGCGGTCCACGCCTCGTCGAGGTGGCCGGCCGGGGCCGGCGCGCGCCGGCCGGCGACCCGGTAGGGCTGCGTCACCCGGGACACCACCAGCCCGGCGCCGACCGCCGCGTCGCGGAGCGCCAGCAGGTCCGGCGCGTCGACCCCGCCGCCGGCACCGTGCCCGAGCACCAGCAGGGCGGCCGGCGGCCCGGCGGGCAGGTCGGTGTCCACCCGGGCCGGGCCCCGTGGGGTGGCGATCTCGTCGCTCGTCGGCACCGGCCCATTCTGCGCCCCGCGCCGCCGCCGGGCCGCGGACTCCCGCCCGACCCGCCCGGCGGTACGACGAGCGACCGGCCCGTGGTTCACGGGCCAGTCACGGTCGACTCAGTCGGCGGTCAGCTCAGCGGCACCAGGGTGAGCAGGCGGTCCCGCACCGGCGGCCCGGCCTCGTCGGCGGCGTCCGGATCCGGCTGCACCTCCGAGCGCCAGGCGACCAGCATGGCCCGGCGTTCGCGCGGGGTGGTGCCGCCCCACACCCCGTGGCAGTCACCCACCTCCAGCGCCCAAGCCAGGCAGGAGCCCTGGACGTCGCAACTGCGGCAGAGCGCGATCGCGGCGTCCGCCGGCTCGTTCGGCGCCGGAAAGAACGTTTCCGGATCGACGCTCTGGCAGGTCCCTCTGGTCCGCCATGCGTCGTCCTGTCGCCGCTCCCGCAACGCCCGCAGCAGTCGCGGATCTCGTCGTGCGGCGGCCACCTCGTGCGGGCGGGGCATACGTGCCCGTGTCATCCACCCACCTCCCCCGTGGGACCGGCAAGATCGATGGGCGTCGTCCACCCCGTGCGGATCGACACCCACCACCGGCGCTGTGTTGTATCGCACTTCCGGACACGGGGACAAGACTCTGCCGTGAAGTCGGCCGAATATTCGGGCGACGTTTCACCCGCAACACTGGCAAATCAGTCGGCGACAATGTCGGTGACGACGCGTCAGAACAGTGTCAATTCCTCCGGCTCGGCGGCCCGCGCCACCGGCACCCGGGCGGTCAGCTCCGAACCGTCGTTACGGACGTCGCCGACCGCCGGCCCCACCGGCCGGATCTCCAGCCCGCCGAGCCAGTCCAGCGGGGGCGGGGTGAGCAGCGCGTCCGGCTCGCCGCCCGGGGCCAGCCACCCCGCCCAGCGCTCCCGGGGCAGCAGCAGCGGCATCCGCTCGTGCACCTCGGCCAGCTCGCCGAGCGCGGCGGTAGTCAGCACACTGCAGGTCAGCAGCGGCCCGGAGGGCCCGTCCCAGACCGACCAGATGCCGGCGAAGGCGAGCACCGAGCCGTCGAGCGGGGTCATGTAGTAGGCCTGCTTCCCGCCGCCCGCCGCGCGGACCCACTCGTACCAGCCGTCGGCGGGCACGAGGCAGCGGCGGCGGGCGAAGGCGCCGGCGTACGCCCGGCTGGTGGCGACCGTCTCGGACCGGGCGTTGATCATGCGGGCGGCCCCGGCCGGCGACCGGGACCAGGGCGGCACCAGGCCCCACCGGCCGACCGACAGCGCGCGGTGGCCCTCCGGGGTGACCCGGACCAGCGGCACCGGGTCGGTCGGCGCCACGTTGTGGTCGGGCGCGAGCCGGCCGTCGGTGTCGTCGTACGACTCGAACAGCGCGCTCAGGTCGCCCGCGCTCCGGGTCGTCGCGTACCTCCCGCACATGTCGCACACGCTAACCTGCCGGCCGCCGGTCGGCTGTCCCGCCAACCGGGAGCTCCCGGGTCGGCCGGCGCCGCCGACCGCCCGACACGGCAGAATGTAACCGTGGGGAACCTGACCGCGACCCGGCCGCCGCAGCCGTGGACCGCACCGACCGCCTCCGACCCGGTCGCGGCCAGCGTGCGCCTGCCCGGCTCCAAGTCGATGACCGCCCGCGCCCTGGTGCTCAGCGCGCTGGCCAGCGGGCCGTCGACGCTGGCCGGGCCGCTGCGGGCCCGGGACACCGAGCTGATGGCCGCCGGGCTGCGCGCGATGGGCGCGCACATGTCGATCAGCGACGACGACCGCTGGCTGGTGCGGCCGCACCGGCTGGTCGGCCCGGCGCACGTCGACGTCGGCCTGGCCGGCACGGTGATGCGCTTCGTCCCGCCGGTGGCCGGGCTGGCCGACGGGCGGATCACCTTCGACGGCGACCCGCAGGCCCGGATCCGTCCGCTCGGCCCGCTGATCGGCGCGCTGCGCTCGCTCGGGGTACGGATCGACACCCCGCCCACCGGCAGCCTGCCGCTGACCGTGCTCGGCGCCGGCCGGGTCACCGGTGGCGAGGTCGTCATCGACGCCTCCGCCTCCAGCCAGCTGGTCTCCGGGCTGCTGCTGGCCGCCCCGCGCTTCGACCGGGGCGTGGTGGTCCGGCACGTCGGCCCGCCGGTGCCCTCCGCGCCGCACCTGCGGATGACGGTGCAGATGCTGCGCGCCGCCGGCGCGGCGGTGGACGACGCCACCCCCGACGTCTGGGCGGTCGAGCCGGGCCCGCTCACCGGGCGCGGCTGGACGATCGAGCCGGATCTCTCCGGCGCGGTGCCGTTCTTCGCCGCCGCCCTGGTCACCGGCGGCGAGGTGACCCTGCAGGGCTGGCCGCGCAGCAGCGCCCAGCCGGTCGAGCAGCTCCGCTCGCTGCTGCACCGGATGGGTGGCGAGGTGACCCTCTCCACCACTGGGCTGACCGTGCGCGGCACCGGCACGGTGCACGGCATCGAGGCCGACCTCTCCGACGTCAGCGAGCTGACCCCGGCGCTGACCGCGCTGGCGATGCTGGCCGACTCGCCGTCCCGGTTCACCGGGGTGGCGCACATCCGCGGTCACGAGACCGACCGGATCGCCGCGCTGGCGCGGGAGTTCGCCGCGCTCGGCGCCGACCTCACCGAGTCCCGGGACGGGCTGGAGATCCGGCCGCGCCCGCTGCGCGGAGGGACGTTCCGCACCTACGCCGACCACCGGATGGCACACGCCGCCGCGGTCGCCGGGCTCGCCGTGCCGGGCATCGAGGTGGACGACGTCGCGTGTACCTCGAAGACGATGCCCGAGTTCCCGGCACTATGGTCAGCAATGGTGACCGGCAAGAGCTGACGCGTAGAGGGGACGGGTCCTGGCGACCAGGCGGCGGGAGTACGACGAGGACGACGTACGGGTCCGGCCCGGGAAGTCCTCGCGCCCGCGTACCCGCACCCGGCCCCGGCACGCCGACGCGGTGGACGGCTTCGTCATCGCCGTCGACCGGGGCCGCTACACCTGCGTGCTGCTGCCGGACACCGGCGCCGACGCGCACCCGGTGACCGCCATGCGGGCCCGCGAGCTGGGCCGCAAGTCGGTGGTGGTCGGCGACCGGGTCAGCCTGGTCGGGGACACCTCCGGCACGGCCGGCGCGCTGGCCCGGATCGTCCGGATCACCGAGCGCCGCTCGGTGCTGCGGCGCACCGCGGAGGACGACGCGACCACCGCCGAGGGGCGGCTGGAACGGGTGGTGGTGGCCAACGCCGACCAGCTGGTGATCGTCAGCGCGCTGGCCGACCCGCCGCCGCGCACCGGGTTCATCGACCGCTGCCTGGTGGCCGCGTACGACGCCGACATCGAGCCGCTGCTCTGCCTGACCAAGGCCGACCTGGCCGGCCCGGACGCGGTGCTCGGCTACTACGCCGAGCTGGAGCTGCCGTACGTGCTGATCCGCCCGGACTCCGACCTCGACGCCCTGCGCAGCCTGCTCGCCGGGCGGGTCTCGGTCATGGTGGGGCACTCCGGGGTGGGCAAGTCGACGCTGGTGAACCGGCTGGTGCCGGAGGCCGCCCGGGCGGTCGGCACGGTCAGCGCGATCGGCCGGGGGCGGCACACCTCGACCAGCGCGGTGGCGCTGCGGCTGCCGCCGGCGCCGGGCGGTGCCGGCGACCTGCGGCAACTCCAGCCAAGCGGGTCCGGCGCCGCGGGCTGGATCATCGACACCCCCGGGGTACGCAGCTTCGGGCTGGCGCACGTCTCCGCCGACAGCCTGCTGCACGGCTTCCCCGACCTGGTGGAGGGGACGGCGGACTGCCCGGCCAACTGCCCGCACACCGCCGACGCGCCGGACTGCGGGCTGGACGCCTGGGTCGCGGCGGGCAAGGCCGACCCGCGCCGGCTGGCGTCGTACCGCCGGCTGCTGGCCTCGCGGGCCGGCGAGGGCGACCCGCGCGGCGAGCCCGAGCACCGCGGCGAGCCGCCCGCCGCCGGCTGACAACGGATCGACTAGGTTGCGCACATGACCGGGTACGCCGACGACCTCGCCCTCGCCCACCTGCTCGCGGACGCCGCCGACGCGGTCTCCACCGCCCGGTTCCGCGCGCTCGACCTGCGGGTCGAGGCGAAGCCCGACCTGACCCCGGTCTCCGACGCGGACACCGCCGTGGAGCGGGCGATCCGGGCGCTGCTCGCCGAGCACCGCCCGGCCGACGGCCTGCTCGGCGAGGAGTACGGCGAGGCGCCGCCGACCGGCCCGGACGACCGGCGGTGGGTGGTCGACCCGATCGACGGCACCAAGAACTACATCCGGGGCGTGCCGATCTGGGCCACCCTGATCGCCCTGCTGGAGGCCGGCCGGCCGGTCGTCGGGCTGGTCTCCGCCCCGGCGCTGGGCCGCCGCTGGTGGGCGGCGCGCGGCGCGGGCGCGTACGCCGGACCGGACGCCGCCGGCGGCGCTCCGATCCGGGTCTCCGGGGTGCGGCGGCTCGCCGACGCCAGCTTCTGCTACTCGTCGCTGGACGGCTGGACGGCCAACGGCCGGCTGGACGCGATGCTCGGCATCATGCGGGACAGCTGGCGCAGCCGGGCGTACGGCGACTTCTACGGGTACATGCTGCTCGCCGAGGGCGCGCTGGACGTGATGGTGGAGCCGGAGCTGTCGCTGTGGGACATCGCCGCGCTGGTGCCGATCGTCACGGAGGCGGGCGGCACCTTCACCGATCTGGCCGGCACGCCGGCCCCGGCGAGCCGCACCGACGCCGAGAACAGCGCGGTGGCCAGCAACGGCGCGCTGCACGCCGACATCCTCGCCCGGCTGGCTCGGCCAACCGAGCACTGACCCCGGCCAGCCTCTATCCTCGCCAGGTGTCCTCCTCCGGTTGGTGCTTCCTCGCGTCGATGATCGTCGCGTACGGCATCGCCAACCTGCTCCAGTCGGTCGCCGCCGCCCGCACCACGGTGCACCACACCTTCGATCCCGGCCTGCTGCTGCGGCTGGCCGGGCACCGCACCTACCTGGTCGGGCTGCTCTGCCAGGTGGCCGGGTTCGTGCTGGCCTTTCTGGCCCGACGGGACCTGCCGCTGTTCCTGGTCCAGGCCAGCGTGGCGGCCGGGCTCGGGGTGACCGCGCTGCTCGGCGTGCTGCTGCTGAAGTGGCGACTACCGGTGGCCGAGGTGGTGCTGCTGGTGCTGCTCTTCGGCGGGATCACCGCGCTGGTGCTCGCCGCCCGGCCGGCGCCGTCCCGGCAGCTCGGTACGGCCGGCACGGTGGCCCTGCTGGTGGCGCTCGGGGTGATCGCGGCGCTCGGCTTCTTCGCGGTGCGGCTGCACGGCGCGCCCGGTTCGGTGGCGCTCGGCTCGCTGGCCGGGCTGGCGTTCTCCGCCGCCGCGGTGGCGGCCCGGCCGCTGGCGTCCGCGCCGACCGCCGAGGCGTTCTTCGGCAACCCGCTGCTCTACCTGCTGATCGCGCACTCGGTGGTCGGCCAACTGCTGCTCGGCCTGGCCATGCAGCGCGGCTCCACCACGGCGGCGGTGGCGGCGATGGACGCGGCCGGGGCGGTACCCGCGGCGATCGTCGGCCTGCTGCTGCTCAATGACAAGATCTGGCCCGGCCGGGAGTGGCTGGCCGCGACCGGCTTCCTGGTCACCCTGGTAGCGGTGATCGGGCTGACCCGCTACGCCGAGCCGCAGCACCACCACGCGGTCGCCGGGGACCGCCAGCGGGCCATGGTCGGCGCCGGCCGGTCCGGCTGACCGGCCCGGACGACCGGGAGACCGGGGCGGGATCCGTCAGGCCGCCTCGACCGGCTTGCGGCGGCGGACCACCCGCTCGTAGAGCCGCTCCAGAGCGCCCGCCGTCCGTTCCCAGGTGTAGCTGCACCGCACCCGGTCGACCGCGGCGTGCCCGTACGCGAACCGGCCGGCGTTGTCGGCGAGCAGCCGGCGCAGCGTCACGCCCAGCGTCCGCACGTCACCCGGCGGCACCAGCCGGCCGGTGACCTCGTCGACCACCGCGTCGGCGATCCCGCCCATGGCGTAGCCGACCACCGGCACGCCGCAGGCCATCGCCTCCAGCGACACCCGCCCGGCCGAGGAGTAGTGCGGGGTGCAGGCCACCACGTCGGCCGAGCGGTACCAGGTGGCCATCTGGTCGTGCGGCACCGCGCCGACCAGCTTCACCTGCTCGCCGACCCCGTTGCGGTCGGCCAGCTCCCGCAGCCGGCGGGCCTCGGCGTGGTTGGCCAACTGCTCGGCCGGCGGGCCCCCGGCGATGACCAGTTCGGCGTCGCCGACCAGCCGCATCGCCCGGATCAGGTCGTCCTGGCCGTGGCCGGGCGAGAGCCCGCCGACGGAGAGGATCCGGGCCCGCTGGTCGCGCGGGGCGGCCTCGCCGTCCGGGTGGAACTGCTCAATGTCCACCCCGGCCGGCACCATCGCCACCGCGGTGCGTTGCAGGCCCATCCGGGTCAGCTCGTCGACCTCGTCGTTGCACTGGGCGACCGCGATGTCCACCGCCCGGGTCAGCGCGCGCTCCAGCGGGATCCGCTCGCCCGGTCCGCCGTACTGCTGGCCGAGGTGGCGCAGCTGCTCGACGCCGAGCGAGTGGAAGGTCTGCACCACCGGGATGTCGGTCTCCCGCACCGCGTGCGCCGCGGCCAGCCCGCCGATCCAGTAGTGCCCGTGCACCACGTCCGGGGTCCAGTCGGCCGACCAGCGGTCGGCCAGCCAGCGACCGAACTCGGCGACGTACGGGACCAGTTCGCCGGTGGGCAGCGCGGCGGGCGGCCCGACCGGCACCCGCTCGACCCGGTAGCCGTGCAGGTCGGCGGTCTCCGGCAGCGCGGGGTCGTCCCGGCGTTCGTACAGCCGGACGTCGTGGCCGCGCGTGGCCAGTTCGGCAGCGACCCGCGCGATGTGCTGGTGGGTGCCGACGGCCGGGCCGTCGAGGTGGCTGGACGGGCCGGCGTGCGCGCAGACGAGGCCGACGCGCATGGGTCACCTCCATGCGATTTCTTCCAGCGGTGGTCCTCCGGTCAGAGGGTCCCATTAACCCGGGGCTCGGGAGCCGAAACCTGGCAGATCGGGAAGAGGCCGGCGGGTAGTTGCGCGGCGGCAAGTGTCCGCCGGCCGGTACGCGCCGCTCGGGTGGCCGGACAGCGGGGGCCGGACCGGCTCCGCCGACGGCGATCCGACCGAAATCGGTCGCATGACCCCTGCCAGCCGGGGTACCGGCCAGGAATGCCGCTGACCCGCCGCCTCGCCGACGCCACCGTGGTGATCACTGGTGCCTCCAGCGGGATCGGCACCGCGACGGCGTACGCCCTCGCCCGCCGGGGCACCGCCGTGGTGCTGGCCGCCCGCACCGAGACCGCCCTGCACCAGGTCGCCCGCAACTGTCGCGACCTGGGCGGCCGGGCGCTGGTCGTACCGACCGACGTCACCGACCCGGCCGCGATGGAGCGGTTGGCCGCCCGCGCGGTCGCCGAGTTCGTCCGGATCGACGGCTGGGTCAACAACGCGGCGGTCAGCGCGGTGGGCCTGTTCGACGAGATCCCGGTGCAGGAGTTCCGCCGGGTGCTGGAGGTGAACCTGCTCGGCGCGGTGTACGGCACCCGGGCCGCGCTGCCGCACCTGGGGGCGGCCGGCGGCGGCGTGCTAGTCAACAACGCCTCGGTGCTGGCCGAGGTGGCGATGCCGTACCAGTCCGCCTACAACGTCACGAAGCACGGCATCCGCGGCCTGGCCGACACGGTCCGCCAGGAGCTGCGGGTCACCGGCCGGGGCAACATCTCGATCTGCACCGTGCTGCCGGCGACCATCGACACCCCGTTCTACCGGCACACCGCCAACCACTCCGGCCGCGAGCTGGTGCCGCCGCCCCCGGTCTACCCGCCGGAGGTGGTCGCCGAGACGATCGTCCGGATGCTGCGCCGGCCACGCCGGGAGGCGTACGCCGGCGGCGCCGCCCGGCTGATCGGCCTGCAGTGGCGGCTCGCCCCGGCGCTGGTCGAGCGGACGCTCGGCTGGTACGCCCACCGCACCCAGTTCGGGCCGGCGGCCCGCGGGGACAGCAGCGGCAACCTCTTCGAACCCGACGGCACGGCCCGACGCGAGGGAGGCTGGCACGGCCGGCGGCGGCAGCTGGCGCGGATGACCGCGGCCTTCGGGCTGGCGGCCGCCGGAACGGCGGTGGGCACGGTCGCCGCGATGGCCCGACGGACCCGGACGGACCGCTGATGAACCCGAGGGGCCGGCCGGATGCGGGGTCCGCACCGGGCATGCACAATAGGGCGATTATGCCGACAGACGTGCGTTGCCTGGTGGAGACGGACGAGTCGTCCGCCGTGGTCCGGGTGACCGGCGTGCTGGACCCGTCCGGGGTCGACACCGTGCGCGACGCGCTGCTCGCCCGGCTCGGCGACCGGCCCGGCCCGGTGGTGGCGGACCTCTCCGGGCTGCGGGTGACCGAGCCGGTAGCCGGTCAGGTCTTCGCCGAGGTGCGCCGGGAGGTGCTCGACTGGCCCGCCGCCGACCTGCTGCTCCACGACCCGTCCGGCACGGTGGCCGGGGTGCCCGCCTGGCCGACCCTGGACGGGGCGATGGCCGCGCTGGCCGCCGCGCCGATGGCCGCGGTGCTCACCGCCGACCTGCCGCCCACGGTCGGTGCCGCGCGGCAGGCCCGGCAGCTGGTCACCGACGGTTGCCAGCGGTGGGGCGTGCCGGGGCTGGTCGAGCCGGGCCGCATCGCGGTCACCGAGATGGTCAACAACGTGGTGGCCCACGCGCGGACCCCGATGACGGTCCGGCTGGCCCCCCGCGACGACGAGCTGCACCTGGCGGTCCGGGACCACTCGGCGCGGCAGCCGGCGTACGCCGGGCTGGCCCCGCTGACCTCGACCGGCGGCCGGGGCCTGCTGCTCATCGACACCGTGGCCCGCCGCTGGGGCAGCAGTCGGTTGCCCGACGGCAAGGTCGTCTGGTGCGTCCTGCGTCCCGAAGACGAGGCTGCGGTGCGCAGCTGAGGCCCGCCGGCCCGGGGTGGCCGGCGCGGCCGGGCGTTCCGTCGCCCCGCGTCCCCGTTTCGACCCGTTGACCGACAGCGGAGCCGGTGGTGGCGGTTACGGGGGTGCCGGGAGTGGGTAGTGGTCAGCCATGCGCGACGACGAGTACCCGACCCCCGTGTCCGACCCCGAGGCGGAGGGCCTGCCCGACACCGCCGACGACGACTCCACCGCCAAGGACGACGTCCTGACCGGGCGGGAGGCGGACGGTCCGGAGCCGGCGCAGCTGCCCGGGGACCGGGACCCGGTGGCGGTGGACCGGTTCGGGACCACGGCCGAGGAGCAGCTCGACGGCGAGTCGCTCGACTACAAGCTGGGGCGGGAGTCCTTCGAACGTCCGGTGGACGATCCGCTGGCCGGCCCGGTCGACCCGGACATCGCCGCCGAGGCGGACAGCCGGGAACAGGCGGCGCAGGCGCAGCTCGACGCGGACATCATCGACCCGGGACCGACCTCCGACCCGAAGTCGCCGGTCTCCATCTACGACCACGGCCGGCTGGGCAGCGTCGCCGACGCCTCGGTGGGGCGGCTGGTCGAACCGGACGAGGGGGCGCACACCGACCAGGAGACCGACTCGGTCGCCTACGACGCCGGGTCGGCCGGCGGTGGCGCCAGCGCCGAGGAGCTGGCCATCCACGAGACGCGGCCGCCGCACTCGGTCTGACTCAGTCGTCCAGCCCACGCTCGATCGCGTACCGGGTCAGCTCGACCCGGTTGTGCAGCTGGAGCTTGCCCAGCGTGTTCTGCACGTGGTTCTGCACCGTCCGGTGGGAGAGCCCGAGCCGCTCGGCGATCTGCTTGTACGACATCCCCTTGGCCACCAGCCGCAGCACCTCGGTCTCCCGGTCGGTGAGCCGGGGCGTCGCGCCGTCCCGGCCCGGCGTGCCGGAGCCCGCCGGGCTGGGCCCGGCCGGCTCGGCCGCCAGCCGCCGGTACTCGCCGAGCACCAGTCCGGCCAGGCCGGGGGTGAAGACCGGCTCACCCGCGGCGGTCCGGCGCACCGCGTCCAGGAACTCGGCCGGCGCGGCGGATTTCACCAGGTAGCCGGTGGCGCCGGCCTTGACCGCGTCCAGCACGCCCTGCGCCTCGCCGCTGGCCGAGAGCATCAGCACCCGCACCCCGGGCAGCACCGCGCGCAGCCCCCGGATCACCTCGACGCCGGAGATGTCCGGCAGTTGCAGGTCGAGCACCACCACGTCGGGCCGGGCGGCCGCGGCGACGCGTACCGCCTGCCGCCCCTCGCCACTGGTGGCCACCACCAGGTGACCGGCCTCGGTCAGGTCCCGGGCCACCCCCTCACGCCACATCGGGTGGTCGTCCACCACCATCACCCGCGCCACGTCCCGCACTCCCCCCTGTCCACGCTCACGGTGACACCATCGTTCGCGACTGCGGGGCTCGCAGACCCGGCTCACTCCTCGCGCTCACCGACGCGCCCGGGGCACGGTCAGCTCCACCTCGGTGCCGGCGCCCGGGGCCGAGGTGATCCGTACGGTGCCGCCGAGGTCGGCCAGGCGGCCCCGGATGGACCGGGCCACCCCGAGCCGCCCCTGCTCCGCCGCCTCGCTCAGCCGGCCGGCCGGGACCCCGGGCCCCTCGTCGCGGACCGACACCGTCACCGTGGTCCCCTCGTCCTCGACCAGCACCCAGGCCCGGCCGTCCGCGTGCCGCTCGACGTTGTCCAGCGCGGCGGCGGTGGCGGCGGCCACCTCGCGGGCCACCGGCCCGGGCAGCGGCACCGGGGTGGCCGGCGCCGAGACCGACACCGTCGCCGAGGCGTACCGGCCGAGCAGCGCGCGCAGGTCCACCGGACCGTCGTCGGTGGCGGCCGGGGCCGGGCCGGCCCCGGCGATGAGCGCCCGCAGCGCCGCCTCCTGCTCCCCGGCGAGCCGGGCCAGCTCGCCGGCCTCGCCGTCCAGGTGCGCGCCGCGCCGCTGCACCAGCGCCAGCACCTGGAGCACCGAGTCGTGGATGTCCCGGGCCAGCCGCTCCCGTTCCCGGGTCGCGGCCTCCAGCTCGACCGCCCGGTGCAGCCGCTCCTCGGCGGTCACCGCGAGCCGGGCCACGTGCCCCACCACCACGCCGGCGAGCAGCATCAGGATCGCGCCGTTGAGCCCCGACGGGGTGACCATCCCCCGGGTCGCCAGATCGGCGGCGCCGAGGACCAGGGCGGCGACGACACCCCGGCGCCGCCCGCCGGAGACCGCCCAGGCCAGCACCGGCCCGCCCAGCCAGGCCACGGCCAGGGTGGTCACCCCGGCGGCGAGCGCCGCGCGCCCGACCACCCAGGGGGTGACCAGCAGGATCCCGAGGACGACGCCGAGGTCGGCCAGGAGCAGCGGCCACCCCCGCCACCGCGGGCGGGCGTACCCGACCGCGGTCACCGCGGTCCAGGCCGCCATCACCAGGACCACCCCGGCCGCGGCGAGCGGGTGGGCGTACCGGTGCGCGTCGCGGAGCACCACCACGCAGACGTACGCCAGGGAGGCGACCCGGAACACCGCGACGGCCCGCCAGAGCGGGACCTCGAAACCACCGGGTGGGGACGGCACGGAGGCCACGATGCCACAGCGCCGCAGGTGGCCCGCGACCCCGGCTGATGCGACCCGGGAAACCCTGACGTACGGTGGAAATGCCGCGAAAAACTTCGAGCTGCGCTGTCGGGACGGGTCCATGACGAACGTTGATCCCCCGGTACCGCGTACGGTTGTGCCCATCGAACCCTCCCTCCTGATCGCCGAAGCCTTCGCTCAGGCCCAGGTGACCGAGCTACGCCACTCGGTCACCTCCTGCGCGCATGCGGCCGGGCTTTCCGGGCAGCGGCTGGACGACTTCGTGCTCGCGGTCAACGAGCTGATCACCAACGCGGTCCGGCACGGCGGCGGGCAGGGCTCGCTGCGGCTGTGGCGGCAGCCCGGGCAACTGGTCTGCGAGGTCTCCGACTGCGGTCGCGGGATCAGTGCCCGACGGCTGGCGGACCGGAGCCGACCCGCGCCGGACACCGCCGGCGGTTGGGGGCTCTGGCTGGCCCGGGAACTCAGCGACAGCATGGAGGTCGAGACCGGCGCCGCCGGCACGACGGTACGGATCAGCGCGGCGGTCGGTGCCCACCAGCACGCCGGCCGCGACCGCCGCGACTGACCGTCAGCCGAAGAGGGCGCTGACCGACTCGCCGTTGTGGATCCGGCGCATCGCCTCGGCCAGCGCCGGCGCCACCGAGAGCACCTTCAGCTTCGGCACCCGCTTCTCCGCCGGGATCGGCACCGTGTTGGTGCAGACGATCTCCAGCACCCCCTCCTGCGCGCCGAGCCGGTCGAGCGCCCCGCTGGAGAAGAGGCCGTGCGTGCAGGCCAGCCGGATCGAGCGGACCCTGAACTCGCGCAGGTGCTCCATCAGCTCGACCACCGTGCTGCCCTTGGCGATCTCGTCGTCCAGCACGATCACGTCCCGGTCCGTCACGTCGCCGATCACCGCGCTGATCTTGACCAGGTCGTCGCTGAACCGCTGCTTCGCCCCGGCCGCCACCGGGGTGCCAAGCCGCCGGGCGAAGGCCGCCGCCTCCTTGGCGTTGCCCAGGTCCGGCGAGACGACCACGGTGTTGCCCAGGTCGTACCGGCTGAAGTGGGCGGCCAGTTCGCGCAGCGCGTGCAGGTGGTCGACGGGCACGCTGAAGAAGCCGTGCACCTGCGGGGAGTGCAGGGTCATCGCCAGCACCCGGTCGGCGCCGGCCGAGGTGAGCAGGTCGGCCACCAGCCGGCCGCCGATCGAGATCCGCGGCGCGTCCTTCTTGTCCGACCGGGCGTACGCGTAGTGCGGCAGCACCACGGTGATCCGGCCGGCCGAGGCGCCCCGGGCGGCGTCGATCATGAGCAGCAGTTCCACCAGGTGCTCCTGCACCGGCGGCACCAACGGCTGGATCAGGAAGACGTCCCGCTCCCGGCAGTTGGCCTGCAACTGCACTTCCAGGCAGTCGTTGGCGAACCGGGACACCCGCACCGGGTGCAGGGGAACACCAAGGTGGGCGCAGATCTCGGCGGCGAGTTGGGGATGGGCGGTTCCGCTGAAGACGGCGATGTCACGCACGTCTGCACATCGTACGGATCATCACCGGCCCGGTGCCGGACGGACGCGGCGGCCGCGGGCGCCGGGCGGCGGCCGGACGCCCGGCCGGGTACGGTGCTGCCGTGACCGGAGAGTACGTCGCCGCCATCGATCAGGGCACCACCTCGTCGCGGTGCATCGTCTTCGACCGGGCCGGGGAGATCGTCTCCGTGGCGCAGCGCGAGCACCGGCAGCACTTCCCCCAGCCGGGCTGGGTGGAGCACGACGCCGAGGAGATCTGGGACAACGTCGAGCAGGTGGTCCGGGAGGCGCTGCAGGCCGCCGGCACCGACGCCATCGGGCTGGCCGCCGTCGGGATCACCAACCAGCGGGAGACCACCGTGGTCTGGGACCGGGCCACCGGCCGCCCGGTGGCCAACGCGATCGTCTGGCAGGACACCCGCACCGGCCCGCTGCTGCGCGAGCTGGCGCAGGCGTACGGCGAGGAGCGGTTCCGCGCCCGCACCGGCCTGCCGCTGGCCACCTACTTCGCCGGCCCCAAGCTGCGCTGGCTGCTGGAGCACGTCGACGGGCTGCGCGAGCGCGCCGAGGCCGGCGAGGTGCTCTTCGGCACCATGGACAGCTGGCTGATCTGGAAGCTGACCGGCCGGCACGTCACCGACGTGACCAACGCCAGCCGCACCATGCTGATGGACCTGACCACCCTGGACTGGGATCCGGAACTGCTCGACGCGATGGGCGTGCCGGCCGCCATGCTGCCGGAGATCCGCAGCTCCGCCGAGGTCTACGGGGAGGGCATTGGGGTGCTCGCCGGGGTGCCGGTGGCCAGCGCGCTCGGCGACCAGCAGGCGGCCCTGTTCGGGCAGACCTGCTTCCAGCCGGGCGAGGCCAAGTGCACCTACGGCACCGGTGGCTTCCTGCTGCTCAACACCGGCGCCAGCCCGGTCACGTCGGCGCACGGCCTGCTCACCACGGTCGCCTACCGGATCGACGGGCAACCCGCCGCGTACGCGCTGGAGGGGGCGATCGCGGTCACCGGCTCGCTGGTGCAGTGGCTGCGGGACAACCTCGGCCTGATCTCCACCGCCGCCCAGGTCGAGGAGCTGGCCGGCACGGTCGACGACAACGGCGGCTGCTACGTGGTCCCGGCCTTCTCCGGGCTGTTCGCCCCGCACTGGCGCAGCGACGCGCGCGGGGTGATCGCCGGGCTGACCGGTTACATCACCAAGGGGCACCTGGCCCGGGCGGTGCTGGAGGCGTCGGCCTGGCAGACCCGCGAGGTGGTGGACGCGATGAACGCCGACTCCGACGTGGCGCTGCGCCGGCTCCGGGTGGACGGCGGGATGACCGCCAACGGGCTGCTCATGCAGTTCCTCGCCGACGTGCTCGACGTGCCGGTGGTCCGGTCCCGGATCACCGAGACCACCTGCCTCGGCGCCGCGTACGCGGCCGGCCTCGCGGTCGGCTTCTGGCCGGACCTGGCGACCCTGCGCGAGCAGTGGCGCTCGGACGCGGAGTGGACCCCGGCGATGACCCCGGAGCACCGCGACCGCGAACTGCGCAGCTGGCGCAAGGCGGTGCAGCGCACCCTCGACTGGGTGGACTGAGCGCCGCTCAGTCCCAGCGGTTGCCGGTGAGCTTCTCGTAGACGTCGACGTAGCGGGCCCGGGTCGCCTCGACCACCTCGGCCGGCACCTCGGGGGCGGGGTCCTGCTTGTTCCAGCCGCTGGTGGTGGCCCAGTCCCGGACGTACTGCTTGTCGTAGGAGAACTGGACGCGCCCCGGCTGGTACGACTCGGCCGGCCAGAACCGGGACGAGTCGGAGGTGAGCAGTTCGTCGCCGATCATCAGCGTGCCGTCCGCCGACCAGCCCAGCTCGATCTTGGTGTCGGCGACCAGGATGCCCCGGTCGGCGGCGAGTTCGGCGCCCCGCCGGTAGACGTCGAGGGCGATCTGCCGCAGCCGCTCCGCGGTCTCGGCGCCCACCTTGTCCACCACCTCGACGAAGGTGATCGGCTCGTCGTGCTCCCCCACCGGCGCCTTGGTGGACGGGGTGAAGATCGGCTCGGGCAGGATCGACGCCTCGACCAGGCCACGCGGCAGCGGCACGCCGGAGACCGCGCCGGTGCGCTGGTACTCCTTCAGGCCACCGCCGGTCAGGTAGCCCCGGGCGACGCACTCCACCGGGACCATCTCCAACCGCCGGCAACGGATCGCCCGGCCGGCGAACTCGGCCGGCACGTCGGTGGCCGAGATGACGTGGTTGGGCACCAGGTCGGAAAGCTGCTCGAACCACCATAGCGAGAGCGCGGTGAGCAGTCGGCCCTTGTCCGGGATCGGCGTCGGCAGCACCACGTCGTAGATGGAGATCCGGTCGGAGGCGACCAGGATCAGGTCGTCGCCGTCGGCGTAGACGTCCCGGACCTTGCCCGAGTGCAGAAGTTCCACGTGCCCTAGTACACCATGTGGCCTGCGTACGCCCGGTGGCCGGTGACGCGGGCGGCAATCCCGCAGCCGGGCGGGTGGCGGTGTGGCCGGACAGGCCGTTGACACCCTCCGGCGGCGCCTGCGTGAATGATCCGACCCGCCGCCCGACCGCCGCAGGAGGCCCCGTGCCCGCCGCCCGCTTCCCGCTGCACCGCCCCGGCGCGGATCCGGGCCGACGCCGGGTGCTCGGCGCGCTGCTGGGCGCCCCGGTCCTCGGGCTGACCGGGTGCACCGGGGAGCAGGCCACCCGGACCGAGGACGGGCCGGTCGAGCTGTCGGTCTTCTGGTGGGGCGACGCCGCCCGGGCCGAGCGCACCGAACGGGCACTGCGGCTCTACTCCGAGCGCAACCCCCGGGTCACCTTCCGGATCACCTGGCAGGGCAGCGCCGGCTACTACGACCGGCTGGCCACCCAGGCCGCCGGCGGCAACGTGCCCGACCTGTTCCAGCTCGACGACAGCGTGCTGACCGAGTACGCGGAGCGCCGGATCGTCCTGGACCTCGGCGGGTACGTCGCCGACCGGCGGCTGGACCTGAGCGCCCTACCCTCCGGCCTGGCCCGGTACGGCGAGGTGGCCGGGCGGACGGTCGGCGTGCCCGCCGCGCAGACCGCGGCCGCGCTGGTGTTCAACCGGGACCTGCTGCGCCGGCTGCGGGTGGCCGAGCCGCGCACCGGGATGACCTGGGCCCAGTACGTCGCCTGGGCACAACAGGTCACCCGGGCCGGCGGCGGGCGGGTCGCCGGCACCGTGGACGCGTCCGGCGACTACCGGGCGCTCTGGCTCTGGCTGCGCGCCCGGGGCGGCGAGCTCTACCGGGGCCGGCAGCTCGGCTTCGCCGCCGACACGCTGACCGAGTGGTTCGCGCTGTGGGAGCGGGCCCGCGCGGGCCGGGCCACGCCGAGCGCCGCCCTGGTCGAGCAGGCCGACAGCGACGAGCCGGCCCGGCAGCTCGTGGTCACCGGCGCCACCGCCGCCTCCCTCGCCTGGTCCCACCAGCTGCCCGAGTTGCAGCGGCTGAGCCGGGACCAGCTGGCCCTGGCGGCCTTCCCCGGGCCACCGGCCGCCCAGTGGGCCCGGGCGTCGATGTACTGGGCGGCCTTCCAGGGCACCCGGCACCCGGCGGCGGTGGTGGACGTGCTCAACTTCCTCACCACCAACGGCGAGGCCGGCGCCGTGCTCGGGCACGACCGCGGCATGAACCCCAGCCTGGCCGTCCGCCGCTACACCGAGGGCAGCCTCACCGACCCGGTGGAGCAGCGCGCCGCCGCCTTCGGCGTCACCCTGGCCGGCGGGCTGGGGCCGGCGCCGAGCCCGCCCCCGGCGGGCCACCCCCGGGTCCGCGCGCTGCTGCTCGACGCCGCCGAGAGCGTCCGCTCCGGCCGGGCCGACGCCGGGGCCGCCACGTCCCGGTTCATGGCCCAGGCCAACGCCGCGCTGGCCGCCTGATCCCCGGCGGCCCGCCGGGCCGGTGGACGGCCCCGCGGACCCCGCCGCGACGGATCCGTCAGCGCGGCGGGCCGCCGCGACGGTTGCGGGTCAGCCGGAACACCAGATAGACGATCGCGGCGACCACCACCAGGCAGCAGAGCAGCCCGAGGAACCCGAAGCCGCCACCGCGCCGCCGCCGGGCGGCCTCCACCACCAGCTCACCCGTGCCGGTGGACGCCCAGGCCGCCACGGGCACGAAGACCGACAGCACCACCGCACCGAGGACCGCGCTCAGCCGGCCCCACCACTTGCCGTAAGAAGACATGCCCACATCCTCGCCGAGAACCGCAAGCCCGGCAGGCCGGTCGACCGGGAATCGCCGGGGCCGTTGCCGACGGCACGGAAAGCCGAAGGGCCCCGGAGACATCCGGGGCCCTTCGGGACAGTAGCGGGGACAGGATTTGAACCTGCGACCTCTGGGTTATGAGCCCAGCGAGCTACCGAGCTGCTCCACCCCGCGTCGGCTCACCTACTCTATCGCATCCCCGCCCGGATGATCAGCCGCCCCCTGATCCCACCGGCGCGGGCGGTATCGCTGGGGCGTCGACATGACTCTGCGGGCCTTCGGCGTGAGCGGAGGTGACCGTGGCCGGACACCGCCGGGACCGGAAGCGGAACGGCCCCGAGGAATTCTCCTCGGGGCCGTTCCGGGTGGTAGCGGGGACAGGATTTGAACCTGCGACCTCTGGGTTATGAGCCCAGCGAGCTACCGAGCTGCTCCACCCCGCGTCGCTTCGTCAACCGTAGCGCACCACCCCGCGCTGCCGCAAAACGACCCGGCAGGCGCCGGCACCCACCCCCGCTGAGCTGGGATTTCGCCTCGCGGTCCGGGCCGGCGAACGCGCCGGCCCGGACCGCCGCCGGTTCAGCGCAGCCAGTCCTCGATGGCGTCGACCGCCCGGCGGCTGTCGGCGTCGACCTGGGACCGCTTGCTGGAGGTGTTCTCCCAGCCCTGCTCCCACAGCACGGTCACCACGTCGCCGACCCGGATCGCCCGGACCAGGCGGATCTCGTCGCCGCCGGTCGGGTCGCCGTTGATGTCCTGCGCCGCCACCCGCATCTCGAACAGCACCGACTCGTCGCCGTAGCCGCTGTCCGGGAGCAGTCGCTGCCGGGAGGTCGCCGGCGTGCCGTTGCTCTGCCCCTCCCCCTCCGGGCAGTCGCGGACCGCCTGGCGCAGCTCCCGGAGGAAGTCGTCGGCCCGGCCGGACCGGTAGATGGTGATGGTGTGCGCGTAGCTGCCGTCCGGGACGTACCCCTCCGGGGTGCCGGCCAGCTTGTAGGCGAGGTTGCGGGTGCGGCTCTGCACGACCGCGGCTTCGCTCGGGTAGCGGGCGTCGCAGAGCTTCGGCAGCGGGGCCGTGTCCCGGAAGACCGGGTCCATGCCGGTGCGGTTCGCCTTCGCCAGGGTGAAGAACGCCCGGTCGGGGATCGAGGTGGGCGTGCGGGCGGCCCCACCGGTCGGCGCACCGCTCGGGCCGGCGCCCGCTGCCGCGGACGTCGGCGGCGACGACGGCGTCGTGGACGGGGCCGGGGACGGGACGGTCGGCGTCGGCGTGGGCGTCGGCGTCCCGGCGGGCTGCGGGACGGGAGCCGGGTCTGCGGAAAGGGTCAACCGGGCGCCGGTCGCCACCCCGCCGACCAGCACCGCCACGGCGAGTGCGGTGCCCGCGGCCCGGACCCGGGCCCGGCGGTCGGCCTGGCGCCGGAGCGTCTCGGGGAGCGCCAGCTGCCCGCGGTCGGCATCCTCGGCGAGCGAATGGTAGAGATCGGACAGTTCACGCGACATCGTGGGCCTCCAGCTCCGGGGAGTAGTCGGGCAGCAGCGCCGCCAGCCGGGAACGGCCCCGGGAGAGCCAGGACTTCACGGTGCCGGTCGGCACCTCCGTCTCCCGGGCGATCTCCTCCACCGACATGTCGAAGAGGTAGTGCAGGGCGAGGGCCTGCCGCTGGGCGGCCGGCAGCTGACGCAGCGCGTTCACCAGGAGCACGCTGTCCTCGTTGGGCGCGGGCACCGACGCCGGTGGACCGCTGCGGCTGAGCACACCGCGGAGACCGTGCAGGCGGCGCCACCGGTCGGTGGCCAGCCGGGCCACCACCAGGCGTAACCAGGCCTCGGGGGCCGGATGGTCGACCAGCTTGTCCCACTGCCGCCAGGCCCGGGCGAACGCCTCCTGCACCAGGTCCTGAGCCTCCGTGTAGTCGCCGGCGACCGCGTAGCCGTACCGGAGCATCCGCCGGGAGGTACTCCGGTAGAACTCGTCAAAACTGTGTGCATCTCTCATGAGCCGACCACGCTTCCCCCGGTCCTCGCCGTGTGTTGCAGACAGGACGGAGCAACGCGCCAGCAGGTTGCATGCCCCGGTCGAGTATTCGGTCAGGTGAACGACACAGCCCCCGGCGCCGGGGACCGGAGTCGGTCCGCGGCCCGGGGGCCCGCGTCGTCGTAAGGCGGGTCAGCCACCGCTCGGCGTGGGCGGCGGGCTGCCGCTCGGGCTCGCCGGCGCACTGCCGCCCGGCGTCGGGGTGGCCGCCGGCGAGGCCGCCTGCTGGGCCTGCTGGAACGCGGTCAGCGCCTCGTCGAGCGCCTTGAGCGCGCGGCCGTACCGCTCGAAGTCGCCGGACGCCTGCGCGGCCCGCACCTCGGTGATCGCGGCCTGGACCCGGTTGGCCGCCTCCGCCAGCTCGCCGGTGAGCGCCGGCGGGGTGGTCGGCGTCCCGGGCGGCGGCGGGGTGCCGCCGGTGGGCGGCGGCGGGGCGCCCTGGGCGGCCCGCTTGCCCTGCTCGACGAGCTGCTTGATGCCGTCGGTGAGGTTGTCGGCCAGCGCCACGTAGGAGCCGCCGTCGCCGTACGACAGCAGCACCTTCTGCAGCAGCGGGTACGCGTCCTGCTGGTTGCTCTTGACGTAGACCGGCTCGACGTAGAGCATCCCGTCGCCGAACGGCAGCGAGAGCAGGTTGCCGTACTGCACCTGGGCCTGGTTGGAGGAGAGCAGGTTCAGCTGCTGGCGGATGTTGGCGTTGTTGGTCATCTGCTGGTGCACCTGCACCGGGCCGGAGATCCGGGTCTGGTCCGGCAGCTCCAGCACCTCCAGCTGTGGCTGCCCGTCCACGTACGACCCGGAGATCAGCGCGGCCAGGTTCTGCCGGCCGTTCGGGGTGACCGCGGAGGTGAGCTGGAACCGCGGCGAGTCCTGCCCGGGGAACTGGGTGAACAGGTAGTACGGCGGCTGCTTCTGCCCGCTGTCCGGCGCGTCCGGCACGTTCGGCACCTGCCAGAAGTCCTGCGCGGAGTAGAAGTCGCCCGGGTTGGTCACGTGGAACTTGGTGAGCAGGTTGCGCTGCACCTTGAACAGGTCGGCCGGGTAGCGGAAGTGCTCGGCCAGTTCCACCGGGATCTGCTCCTTGGGCAGCACCAGGTCGCCGCCGAACGCCTTGTTCCAGGCCTTGAGCACCGGGTCGTTCTCGTCGAACTCGTAGAGCCGGACGGTGCCGTCGTACGCGTCGACGGTGGCCTTGACCGAGTTGCGGATGTAGTTGACGTTCTCCCGGGCGAGCTGGAACGTCCCCCGCCCGGTCAGCTCGTCGGTGGTCTCCTGCTGGAGGTTGACCCGCTCGGCGTACGGGTAGGTCGCGGCGGTGGTGTAGCCGTCCACGATCCACTGCACCCGGCCGTCGATCACTGCCGGGTACGGGTCGCCGTCGAGGGTGAGGAACGGCGCGACCTTCTCCACCCGGTCCCGCGGGTTGCGCACGTAGAGCAGCTTGGAGTTCTCGTTGACCGCCTCGGAGAGCAGGAAGTTGGACTCCTGCTCCTTGATGGCGTAGAGCAGCCGGCGGGTGAACGAGCCGATCTCGACGCCGCCCTCGCCGGTGTAGGTGTAGTAGGCCTCGCCGCTCTCGCCGCCCTCACCGACCGGCCGGTCGAACTCGGCCGGGTTGGCCCCCGCCTTGCCGACGATCGCGTAGTCGCCGGGCTCCATCCGCTCGCCGTAGTAGATCCGCGGCTGGCTGGCCGGGATCTGCTCGGTCTGCGAGGAGCAGGCCTCCTGTGCCTTCTCGCCGAGGAAGCCGGAGACGAAGAACGGCTGGCCGCCGCAGACCACCTGGTTGGCCGGCGCGGCCACCAGGCCGTAGCCGTGGGTGTAGACGGTGTGCCGGTTGATCCAGTTGTTCTGCTGGTCGGTCAGCTCGCCGTAGTTGATCTCCCGGACGCCGACCACGTAGTCGGAGGTCTTGCCGTTCACCCCGTACCGGTCGATGTCCAGCTTGGGGCCGAAATCGTAGAAGCCGCGGACCTGCTGGAGCTGGGTGTAGGTCTCGCTGACCAGTTGCGGGTCGAGCAGCCGGACGTTCGGCACCACCGAGGTGTCGGTGGCCAGGTTCGGCGGCGGGGTGAGGTTGGCCGCCGCGTATGGCGTGGTCTTCGCGACCGCCAGCCCGAACGCGGCGCGGGTGGCGTCGATGCTGCGCTGGATGTACGGCGCCTCCTTGTCCCGGGCGCTCGGCTTGACCTCGAAGGTCTGCACCGCCCACGGGTAGATGCCGCCGATCGCGACCGCGGAGACGCCGAGCAGGGCCAGCGAGATGCCCGGCCAGACCAGGTTCCGCATCCACGCGTTGGAGAAGACGATGATCGCGATCGCCACCACGACGGAGATGTAGGCGAGGATCTCCTTGGCCGGCAGCAGCGCGTTGACGTCGGCGTAGCCGGCGCCGTAGACGTTGGCGCCGTCGTTGTACTCCAGCAGCATGGCCCGCCGGTCCAGCACGTACGCCATCGCCTTGAGCAGGACGAAGACCGCGACCAGCGTGCTCAGGTGGGCCCGGGCGGCGTTGGTCATCCGGTCGCCCACGCCCTGCAGCCGGACCCCGCCGAAGATGTAGTGCACGGCCAGCGCGCCGATCAGCGAGAGCACCACCGCGGTGAAGCCGACCCCGAGCAGGTAGCGCCAGAACGGCAGCTGGAAGACGTAGAAGCCGACGTCCACCCCGAACTCCGGGTCCTTGACGCCGAAGTCGCCGCCGTTGCGGAAGAGCAGCCACTGGTTCCACCGGCTCTGCGCGCTCAGCCCGGCGAAGAGGCCGACGACCGCGGCGACCACCGCGATCCAGAGGCCGAGCCGGGGGCTCAGCAGCATCCGGTACCGCTCCAGGGTGGCCTGCTCGGGCGAGTGCGGACGCATCCGCGGGCGCAGCCGGTGGGCGAGCCAGAGGTTGCCGCCCACGACCACCGCCATGCCCAGCCCGACGGCGAGGAAGAGCAGCAGCCGGGTGGCCAGCACGCCGGTGAAGACCTGGGTGTAGCGGACCTCGTCGAACCACAGCCAGTCCGTCCACGCCTGCACACCCCACCCCAGCAGGGTGAAGAGCACGAACACCCCGACCAGGACGCCGATCGTGACGCGTCCGCGTCGGCTCATCCTCGGCAGGGGGCTGCTGCTACGCATGACCACTGTTGGCTCCGCACGCTCGATGTGATCGGCTCCGACCAGGCACCCAGAGTACGGGGTCTTCCTGAAGCTGTCGGGTCACGGTCGTGCGGCGGCCGCGCGCCGGCCATCGGGCGGCCGGTCGCCGGGCCGCCGAGCGCGCCGGTTCCGCCGCCGCGGCACCGCGGACGACCCCGCCGGACCGGCCGCTGAGCGGCCGATCCGTCGGCGGTCAGCAGCGCGTCGGCTGACCGCCCGCCCGCAGCGTCTCCAGCGCGGCGAGCGCCTCGTCGAGCGAACCCACCTTCACCAACGGCAGACCGGGCTGCGGGTTGCGGACGGCCTCCGCGCAGTTGTCCGCCGGCACCAGGAACGCGGTCGCGCCGGCCTGCTTGGCGCCGACCAGCTTCTGCGCGATGCCGCCGATCGGCCCGACCCGGCCCTCGTCGTCGATGGTCCCGGTGCCGGCGATGACCTTCCCGCCGGCCAGGTCCGCAGGCGTCAGCTTGTCCACGATGCCGAGGGCGAACATCAGACCGGCGCTCGGACCGCCGATGTCCTCCAGGTCGATCTTCACCGTGAAGGGGTGCGGCTGCTGCTGCTCGATCTCGATCCCGATCCGGGGCCGGCCGTCCTGCTCCCGGCTGGTCACCGACGCGGTGGCCGCCGCGCCGCCCCGGGTGTAGCCGATCCTCAGCGTGCTCCCGGCCGGCTTCGCCCGGATCAGCTCGGTGAGCCGGGACGCCACCGGCACCGGCTGCCCGTCGACCGAGGTCACCACGTCGCCGGCCTTGAGCACCCCGGCCGACGGGCCGTCGGCGGCGACCATCTTGACCACCACCTGCACCGGGAAGCCCAGTTCGCGCAGCGCCGCCGTCTCCGCGCTGGTCTGCGAGACCTTGAAGTCCTCGGCGTTGCGCTCCTCGACCTGCTGCTGGGTCTCCCCCGGCGGGTACACCAGCTCGCGCGGCACCACCGCTTCGTCGTCGGAGAACCAGCCCGCCAGCGCGGAGCGCAGCTTGACCGTGGGCTGGACGCCGACCGTGGTCAGCCGCAGCTGCCCGGCGGAGGTGGAGGTCTCCCGGCCGGTCACCTCGATGACGTCCTTGCCGTCCTCCTTGCCCAGCGTGTTCACGGTCGGCCCGGGGCCGAGCACCACGTAGGGAATGGGCGCGCCGAGCACGCCGATGCTGAGCAGAGTGGTGAGCAGAGCACCGAGCAGGACGGTCACGCCGCGACGCTTCATGCGCCAGAGCGTACCGACCGGGGTGGGGTGCTCCGGCGGGTGAACCGCGACTTCGCCCTCAGCGCAACGCCAGCGGGGGCGACCTGGGGCGCGGCGCGCGTACCGTAGACGTCGTGCCTGATATTCCGTTCGGATTCGCGCTCCCGGGTGGGCAACCACCAGACCCCAACGACCCCGCGCAGATGCAGCAGTTCATGTCGCAGTTGCAGCACCTGCTCTCCTCGTCGGGCAGCGGGCCGGTCAACTGGGACCTGGCCCGGCAGGTCGCCGCCAGCCAGCTCGCCGCGGCCGGCGATCCGGCGGTCTCGCCCTACGAGCGCAACGCGGTGGAGGAGGCGCTGCGGCTCGCCGACCTCTGGCTCGAGCCCGCCTCCGCGCTGCCCTCGGGCATCCAGACCTCGATGGCCTGGAACCGCAACGAGTGGATCTACAAGACCCTGGACGTCTGGCGCAAGCTCTGCGACCCGGTGGCCAGCCGGATGGTCGGTGCGATGGGCGACCTGGTGCCGCCGGAGGCCCGCGCCCAGCTCGGCCCGATGCAGTCGATGGTGGCCACCCTCGGTGGCGCGCTCTTCGGCGGCCAGCTGGGTCAGGCGCTCGGTTCGCTCGCCGCCGAGGTGCTCTCCGCCGGCGACATCGGGCTGCCGCTCGGCCCGGCCGGCACGGCCGCGCTGATCCCGGCCAACATCCGGGCGTACGGCGAGGGCCTGGAGCTGCCCGAGGACGAGGTCCGCCTCTACGTGGCCCTGCGCGAGGCCGCCCACCAGCGGCTCTTCCAGCACGTGCCGTGGCTGCGCGGGCACGTGCTCAGCGCCGTGGAGACGTACGCCGCCGGCATCCGGGTCAACCGGGAGGCGATCGAGGAGGCGATGGGGCGGGTCGACCCGACCGACCCGGAGTCGATGCAGGCGATCGCGCTGGAGGGCATCTTCACCCCGGAGGACAGCCCCGCGCAGAAGGCGTCGCTGGCCCGGCTGGAGACCGCGCTGGCCCTGGTCGAGGGCTGGGTCTGCCACGTGGTGGACAGCGCCGCCGGTGGCCGGCTGCCGAACGTGGTCCGGCTCGGCGAGGCGTTCCGCCGGCGCCGCGCCGCGGGTGGCCCGGCCGAGCAGACCTTCGCCGCGCTGGTCGGCCTGGAGCTGCGCCCGCGCCGGCTGCGCGAGGCGGCGGCGCTCTGGGCGGCGCTCACCGAGCACCGCGGGATCGCCGGCCGGGACGCCCTCTGGGGCCACCCCGACCTGCTCCCCTCGGACGACGACTTCGCCGACCCGGTGGCCTTCGCGATGTCCGAGTTCGACCTCAGCGAGCTGGAGAACTTCGACTTCACCGCCCCCGGCGGGCCGGAGGAGCAGGCGCCGGGCGGCCCGGAGCGGCGCACCGACGACACCGAGGGCGACGACAACCGCTGACCACCCCTGGTCGGGCCGGCGGGTCCGCCGGCCCGACCGGGGCCGCGGACGTGCGGCTCAGCCGGGGCGGCCGGCGCCGGAGAGCAGCGCGCGGGTGGCCTCCCAGCCCTCCACCGCCGGGTCGAGCCGGGTCAGGTCGGCCGCACCGCGCAACCGGTGCCAGCCGGGGGTCACCGCCAGGTCCCCGGGGCTCGGCGCCGCCGTGCGCACGGCCGCCGGTTGCGCGCGGTCCAGGTCCAGCGGCGGCAGCCACTCCGGTACGGGCAGCCGGGCGGCCACGCCGAGCAGCCCGGGACCGCCCTTGGCCGGCGCGACCGCCACCGGCCGGCTGGTCAGCGGCCGGAGCAGCTTGCCGATGGTCAGCCCGGGCACGTCGGGGGCGTCCCCGGCCACCACGGCCGCCTGGTCAAATCCGTCGAGGGCGGCGAGCACCGCGTTCGGCGTGGGTTCGGGCACCTCGTACACGGCGGTGCCCGGCCAGACCACCGCGTCGGCGAGCCACCGGTCGGCGGGGGTGACCGCCACCGCCGTCTGCACCTCGTTGAGGGTGGCGAGCAGGTCGACCACGTCCTCGGCGAGCGCGACCCGCCACCCCGCCGGATCGATGCCCGGGGGCGCCCAGGTCACCGGGCCGAGCAACGCCACCACCACACGTCGTGCCACGCCCCGACCCTACGCGGACCCGCCGGATCCCACGGCCGTGGTGCGGGCGACCGGGGCCGGTCAGTCGGTCAGCGGGGTGCCGGAGGCGGCGGCGACGCCCTCCAGGTAGCCCCGGGCCCGCTCGGTCTTCGGGTAGCGGCTGACCAGCGCCCAGAACCGGGCGTTGTGGCTGGGCACGATGAGGTGGGCCAGCTCGTGCAGGAGCACGTAGTCGATGACCCAGTCGGGCATGTCCTGGACCCGGTGCGAGAGCCGGATCGTGCCGTCGGCCGGGGTGCAGGAGCCCCACCGGCCGTTCTGGTTGGTGACCCAGCGGACGCTCGCCGGGACGGCCTGCACGCCGTGCTCGGACAGGTAGAGCTTGATCAGCCGGGTGGCCCGGACGAGCAGCTCGTCGTCGGAGCGGGCCAGCCGCCCCTCCCGGGCGGCGAGCCGGGCGAGCATGCGGTCGACCCACTCGCTCTCCTCGGCCCGGGAGAACTGGTCGGGAATGAGGACGACCACCCGCTCGCCGTCGCGGTAGGCGGACACCGTGCGTCGCCGGCGCTGGCTGCGCCGTACCTCGACGACCGGCTTCCGCACCCCTGCCATCAGCGGGCCGCGCAGCCTCGGATTCCTGCCACGAAGGAAAGCTACTGCGTAGTGACCAGGGGTCCGCAAGAGTCAACCCCTCGACACGCGCCCGGAAAATGGGGATTGGTCGCCAGGAGTCCCGAAAAATTCTTAGCCGGACCCTCGCGGCGCACCGCCGTCACCCTTCGTGGCGGCCGGCGGGCCGCGTACGCCTCTCCCTCTCCACCGTAGGTGATCATCCGTCCGGGCGCCGCTCGGGGGGCGGCGACGGCTTTCAGGGCGGTTCGGTCGGCGTGTCCCCGCCAAACTGACTTATCCGACGTAATTCGCCATGCACACTCTCGACGTCGACTTCCTCACAGTGTCGATGCACAGCTGACATGGAACCGCCCAGACCTGGGTAGGGTCCGCGGACCAGCGGTCACGTGGGTGGCCGCGGAGAATGACCCAGCGCCGGCGCCCCGCGTGGCCCGCCGCCGGGCACCCCGCCGGTAGACATGGGCCGGCGGACGAGACGAGGAGGGCACCGTGGCCGACCAGGCCCAGACCTACAACGGTTACTGCGTCAAGTGCAAGGAGAAGCGCGACTTCGAGGGACGCATCGAGGTCTCCAAGACCGGGATGAACATGGCCAAGGGCAAGTGTCCGGTGTGCGGCACAACAGTGAACCGCATCCTGGGCAAGGCGAAGGTCTGACCCGGCCCGGATGTGCGGAAGGGGTGGCCGTCGGCCACCCCTTCCGCCGTTTCCGGGCCGTACTGTCGGGTGACCGACACGGGTTACCCGCCGGTTGTGGATATCGCGGCAATTCCTGTGGACAGCCCTGGACAGGATGCCGCGCACCTGTGGACAACGATCGACGGACAGCAGGGGAACGGTCACGATCCGTCGCATGACCCGTCCTCCCCTGCCCCGGCCCACGCTGCTGCCCGGCCTCGCCCGGCTCTGGCGCGACCGGCACACCCTCCAGCTCGGGATCGAACCCGGGCGGGCCGTCCTGCTCGAGGTCGCCGACCCGCGGGCGGCCCCGGCTGCTCGACCTGCTCGACGGCAGCCGCAGCGAACGTCGCGTCCTGGCGCACGCGGCCGACGCCGACGTGCCGCCCGACGACGCCCGTACTCTGCTCGACGCGCTGCGGGCGGCGGGCCTGCTGCTGCCGGCGCACGCCCTGCTGCCCCGGAACTGGCCGGACCGGTCCGCTCCCGGCTCGCCGCCGAGGCCGGCGCGCTCGCCCTGGCCGCCGCCCGGCTGCCCGGCACGCCCGCCCAGGTCCTGCGCCGCCGGCTGGCCGCCCGGGTGGTGGTGGGCGGGGCCGGGCGGCTCGGCGCCGCGGTAGCCGTCGCGCTGGCCCAGGCGGGGGTCGGGGCACGTGCACCCGGACCTGGCCGGCACGGTCCGGCCGGCGGACCTGGTCGGCGCCGGCATCCCGGCCGCGGAGGTGGGCCGTCCGCTGGCCGCGGCGGTACGCGACGCCGTCGAACGGGCCGCCCCGGGCACCCGCACCGGTCCGCTCCGGCGGGTCCGCGCCGACCTGGTGGTCCGGCTCGGCGCCGACCGACCGGCCGCCCTGCTCGCCGCCGGGTACGCCCAGCGGCGGCAGCCGCACCTGCTGGTGGGGCTGCGGGAGGGCGTACCGGTGATCGGGCCGCTCGTCCGACCCCCGGTCGGGCCCTGCCTGAACTGCCTCGACCTGCACCGGACCGACCGTGACCCGGACTGGCCGGCGCTCGCCGCCCAGCTCGCGGCCGACGGCCCGGAGCAGTGCGCCGCCGCCACGCTGCTGGCCGCCGGCGGGTACGCGACCGCCGAGGCGCTGGCCCAGCTCGACGGCGGCACCCCGGAGACGCTGGGCTGCGCGGTGGAGGTGACCGGGCCGGGCCGGTTCCGGCGCCGGGTCTGGCCCCCGCACCCCTCCTGTGGGTGTTCCCGCGCGCGGCGGTGACCACCGAGGCCGGCGCAGAGCAGCAGCGGGCCCCTCGCGTCGGTAACAATGACCGGGTGACCGACATCCCGCGCCGGGCCGTGTCCCGGACCGCCAAGCTCGCCGCTCTGCCGCTCGGCTTCGCCGGTCGGACCGTCCTCGGCATGGGTAAGCGCGTCACCGGGCTCGCCTCCGACGTGATCTCGGCGGAGATCCAGCAGCGCACCGCCGAGCAGCTGTTCAGCGTGTTGGGCCAGCTCAAGGGCGGCGCGATGAAGTTCGGCCAGGCGCTGTCGGTCTTCGAGGCGGCGCTGCCCGAGGAGATCGCCGCTCCCTACCGGCAGGCGCTGACCAAGCTCCAGGAGGCCGCGCCGCCGCTGCCGGCGGCCAGCGTGCACAAGGTGCTCGCCGAGCAGCTCGGCCCGGACTGGCGGGACCGGTTCGTGGAGTTCAACGACACCCCCGCCGCCGCGGCCAGCATCGGCCAGGTGCACCGCGCGGTGTGGCGGGAGCCGGGGTACGCCCCCTCCGGCGCGCCGAACACCCGGGACGTCGCCGTCAAGATCCAGTACCCGGGCGCCGGCGACGCCCTGCTCGCCGACCTCAAGCAGCTGTCCCGACTCGGCGGGATGTTCCGGGCGATCCAGCCCGGACTGGACGTCAAGCCGCTCCTGGTGGAGCTTCGGGAACGGATCACCGAGGAACTGGACTACGAGCTGGAGGCGGAGTCGCAGCGCGCCTTCGCGGCCGCGTACGCGGACGATCCGGAGATCTACATCCCGGCCGTGGTCTCCGCGGCGCCCCGGGTGCTGATCACCGAGTGGGTCGAGGGCACGCCGCTGGCCGACATCATCCGGGAGGGCACCGAGGAGCAGCGCGACGAGGCGGGCCGGCTGATGGCCACCCTGCACCTGTCCGCGCCACAGCGGGCCGGGCTGCTGCACGCCGACCCGCACCCGGGCAACTTCCGGCTGCTGGCCGACGGCCGGCTCGGCGTGATCGACTTCGGCGCGGTGGCCCGGATGCCGGAGGGCACGCCCGAGCCGATCGGTCGCATCGCCGCGCTGGCACTGCGGGGCGACGCCGACGAGGTGGTGGCGGGCCTGCGGGCGGAGGGGTTCATCGGTTCCACCGAGGAGATCGACGCCCAGGCGGTGCTCGAGTTCCTCCGCCCGATGCTGGAGCCCATCGCCGCCGAGGAGTTCCGGTTCAGCCGGGCCTGGCTGCGCGCCGAGGCGGCCCGGCTGGCCAGCCCCCGCTCCCCCGCCTACCAGCTCAGCCGGCAGCTCAACCTGCCCCCGTCGTACCTGATGATCCACCGGGTGACGCTCGGCTCGATCGGCGTGCTCTGCCAGTTGGAGGCGAAGGCGCCCTACCGGGGCATCCTGGAGCGCTGGCTGCCGGGTTTCGCCCCGGTCGGCTGAGCCGGGGAAGACGCCGAGGGGGCGGGTGGCCGGTCGACCGGCCACCCGCCCCCTCGTCGGTCGGGTGTCAGAGAACGCCCAGGTCACGCGCCGACTGCTGGCGGCTGTTCATCGCGACGGTACGGGCGGATCGGGTTGCCTCAGTGCTCGTGGTGGTACGACCGGCCTGAGGCCGGCGCATTCGAGCCCGGGACAACGCTTCGTGGAGTAGTTGCATCTCGAAAGCTCCGTTCGGAACGTGCAGCATGGTGGTCAGCTCTCTCGTGACCGGTGTGGCACCGGCGGGGTGGATACGGATCGGGTTCATGTCAGGCCGCCAGCCGGACCGCGTTGCGTGCTCCGGACAGCCCACTGGCCGCCAGGCGCGCCTCGGCCTCGACCCGGAGCGCGGCGTCACGGGCGAGGTCCTCCTTGCGCGGACGGCCACGGGGCCGCTTGCGCGGGACGACCGCGCCACGCTCGAAGATCTCGCCACCCCAGACGCCCCAGGGCTCGGACCGCTCCACCGCACCGGCGAGGCACTCGACGCGCAGCGGGCAGTCCCCGCAGAGCGACTTGGCCAGCTCGAGCTCGGCGGGCGAGTCGGAGAACCACAGGTCGGGGTCGAACTTCCGGCAGGGCAGGTTCGCCTCCAGCTCGACACTCACGTCGAGCGGGGCCAACGCCAGACTCATCGCCCGGTCACCTCTCTCTCACTTCGATCTCGTGGATCGCATTTCCGACGTACTTCGGCGGGACAAAAAAACTGAGGCCGCGGATCCCGGTATGCGGGTTCCGCGGCCTCGAGGTGAGCCGGTGGTCTGGTGGTCAGACCGGTCTACCTCGAGGTGGAACGCCGCGGACATCCGTGCGCTTCTTGGCGCCATCGATGCCCATGCCCGCGAAGCCACTGATCCCCTGGACTCCGTTCGGCGCGGTGGCGAGGATCAGCTCGGCCTGAGCCTCGACCTGGTGCACCTGCGGAGCCGACGGTCGCGTGGCCGCGACGGCAACCCGGACAGCCGACAGCGGAGCGACGGCAGCGGGCAGCGCCGCCGGACGCTCGTTCATGTAGAAGATCACCATTGGTGCCACCTCCCTGACGTTCACTCGTGATCGGCTCGGTCTCAGCCTCTTGAGCAGCCCGAATGGCGCCGCTCGCGAGGTGTGCCATGAGGCTATTCCTCGCCCCGGGGCGAGGGCAAACGATTTACGGCTAGATTTCAAAAGTTTTCTTCGGGCAGACGTCGTCCACCGTCGCGCCCCCCACCAGCGCCAGCACCGACTCCCCGTAGAGGCCCAACTTGCGCGGTCCGATGCCGGCGATCGCGATGAGTTCCTCGGGGCGGCCGGGCCGGCGTTCGGCGAGCGCGGTCAGGGTGGCGTCGGTGAACACCACGTAGGCCGGGACCTTCTGCGCGCCGGCCACCCGCGACCGCCACTCGGACAGCCGCTCGTGCAGTTCCTCGTCGATGTCGGACGGACAGGTGGCGCAGCGGCCGAGCTTGCGGTCCGGGCCGGCGAGCAGGGTGGCGCCGCAGATCCGGCAGGACACGATCTGGGTGCGGCGCCGCTCCGGCCGTCGGGCCGGGCCGGCGCCGGCCCGCTCGGCGCCGCCGGAACGGTCGAGCTGGGGCAGGAACCGGGTCGGCCGCCGGGCCCGCCCGCCGGGCGAGCGGGCCGAGGCGTACGACAGCCAGAGCCACTCGCGGGCCCGGGTGATGCCGACGTAGAGCAGTCGGCGCTCCTCCTCGACCTGCTCGGCGGTCTTGGCGTACGTGGTGGGCAGGGTGCCCTCGGAGAGCCCGACCAGGAAGACCGCGTCCCACTCCAGGCCCTTGGCCGAGTGCAGGGAGGCCAGCGTCACCCCGTCCACGGTCGGCACGTGCTGGGCGGCGGCCCGGCGGGCCAGCTCGTCGTTGAAATCGGCCAGGGTGACCGGGCGCTCCACCGCAGCGGCCTGGCCGATCGGCAGCACCTCGGGGGTCGCCGCGTACTCCTCGGCGAGCTGGACCAGCGCGGCGAGCGCCTCCCAGCGCTCGCGGGCGGCGCCGCCGGCCGGGGCGGCGTCGGGCGCCCAGCCGACCGCGGCGAGCGCCTCGACCACGGCGGCGGGCAGCGGAGTCTCCCCCGGGATCGAGCGGGTGGCGGCCCGCAGCGCCACCATCGCCTGGCGCACCTCGGCCCGCTCGAAGAACCGCTCCGCCCCCTGCACCTGGTACGGCACGCCCACCTCGGTCAGCGCCTTCTCGTACGCCTCGGACTGCGCGTTGGTGCGGAACAGCACGGCGATCTCGCGGGCCGGGGTGCCGGCGTCGACCAGCGCCCGGCAGCGGGCGGCCACCGCGGCGGCCTCGGCCGGCTCGTCGGTGAAGATCCGCAGCTCCGGTTCGGGGCCGGGCGGACGCTGGCCGAGCAGTTCCAGGCGCAGCCGCGCCTCGGCCCCGCGGGCCTGGGAGATCACCGCGTTGGCCAGCCCGACCACCTGCGGGGTGGAGCGGTAGTCGCGGACCAGCCGGACCACGGTGGCGCCCCGGTAGCGGCGGGGGAAGTCGACCAGGTAGGCGGAGGTGGCCCCGGTGAAGGAGTAGATCGTCTGGCTGGCGTCGCCGACCACGGTCAGGTCGTCACGGCCGCCGAGCCAGGCCTCCAGCAGCCGCTGCTGCAGCGGGTTGACGTCCTGGTACTCGTCGACGACGAAGTGCCGGTACTGGCCGCGGACCTGCTCGGCGACGTCGGAGTGCTCCTCGATCCCCCAGACGGCGGCGCGCAGCATGTCCTCGAAGTCGATCACCCCGTTGGCGCGCTTGAGCCGCTCGTACGCGGCGAAGACGTCGGCGACCTTCGCCGGCTCGTGCGGGGTGTCGCGCAGCGCCTTCGCCGCCGCCACCACGTACTCCCCGGGCTCGACCAGCGACGACTTGGCCCACTCGATCTCGCCAGCGAGGTCCCGCGCGGCGGCCCGGTCGGTACGCAGGCCCACCTTGGCGGCGGCGAGGGTCACCAGCCGGACCTTGCTGTCCAGCAGCTCGGGCATGGCCCGCCCCGCCAGCAGCCGGGGCGCGAAGTAGCGCACCTGGCGCAGCGCCGCCGCGTGGAACGTCCGTGCCTGGACACCGTGCACCCCGAGCACGGTGAGGCGGGCTCGCATCTCGGCGGCGGCCCGGGCGGTGAAGGTCACCGCCAGCACCTGCCGGGCCGGGATCTCGCCGGAGAGGGCCCGGTAGGCGATCCGGGAGGTGACCGCCCTCGTCTTGCCGGTGCCGGCGCCGGCCAGGATGCAGACCGGGCCGGCCGGGGCGGTCACCGCCGACCGCTGCTCCGGATCCAGCCCGGCGAGCACCCGATCGGTCGCTGAGTGAACCACCACAGCTCGGAATTCTCGCAGCCGGGCCGGACGTTGCAGCGGTTAGCCTTGGCTTGATCGGCAAGCCGTGGCCGAACGTTGGAGGATCTGACCATGTTGACGATGTATTCCACCTCCTGGTGCGGCTACTGCCACCGGCTGAAGTCGCAGCTCGACCGGGAGGGCATCGGGTACGAGGTGGTCGACATCGAGCAGGACCCGCAGGCCGCGGAGTTCGTGATGAGCGTCAACGGCGGCAACCAGACCGTCCCGACGCTGCGCTTCGCCGACGGCAGCGCCCTGACCAACCCCTCCATCACGCAGGTCAAGCAGCACCTGGCCAGCCTCGCCAGCTGACCCGCAGCACCCCGCCGGAGCGGCCGCCCACCCGGGCGGCCGCTCCGCCGCGTCTTCGCCCCCCCATCGCCCTCCCCTCCCCCGTCAGGGCCGTTGATCATGAAGTTGTTGCCCGCGCCGCCGGCGTGTCGTGCCGACAACTTCATGATCGACGGGGTGGCGCGGGGACGGGGGTGGGGGGTGGGGTGAGGGGGGACGGCGACGGGGGTGGGGGGTGGGGTGAGGGTGCGGTGGTGCCAGAGGTAGCCGCCGGCCAGCAGGGTGACCAGGCCGATCAGGGCGAACAGCAGCCGGTAGTCCAGCACGCCCACAAGCAGCGCGCCGACCCCGATGGAGAGCGCCTGCGGGCCGCTGACCACCGCCTCCGCGGCGGCGGCGACCCGGCCGATCAGCCCGGCGGGGGTGCGCCGCTGGATGAGCGTGTGCAACCCGACCATGGTGAGCGGCAGCGAGACGCCGGCCAGCAGCACCGCCGCGAAGCCGAGCCACAGGTTCGGGTACGCCAGCGCCAGCGCGGCCGGCCCGAAGAAGGCGACCCCGGCGGCGAGCGTGCCGACCTCGCCCACCCGGCGTACCACGCCCGCGGAGAGCAGCCCGCCGATCAACCCACCGACCCCCTGCACGGTGACCAGCACGCCGACGAACGCGGCGTCCCGGCCGAGCCCCCGGTCGACGTACGCGAAGATCAGTGACTCGCTGATCCCCATCACCAGCGAGCCCAGGCCGTAGCCGAACAGCGCCCGGCGCAGCGCCGGCTCGCCGGCCACGTGCCGCAGCCCCGCCCCCAGCTCGGCCGGCCAGCGCAGCCCCACCCCGGGCGCCGGCGTCTCGGGCGCCCGCAGCGCGCCGACGACGACGGCCGCCACCAGGAACCCGACCATCGCCAGCGCGGCCAGCAGCCACCCGCCGACGGCGGCGTAGAGCCCGGCGCCGGCCAGCGGACCGATCAGCCGCAGCCCCTGCCGGACGGTCTGCAGCACGCCGTTCGCCTCGGCCAGCAGCTCGGCGGGGACCAGTTGCCGGATCAGCCCGCTGAGCACCGCGCTCAGCGTGATGTACGACAGGCCGTACAGGGCCGCCACCGCATAGATGATCCACACGTCGGCCCGGTCCCGGACCGCGAACAGCGGCGTGAGCAGTACCGCGGTGGCCAGGCTGACCAGGACGAAGAACGGCCGGCGCGGATGGCGGTCGACGAACCAGCCGACCAGCGGCGCCGCGGTCATCGGCGCGATGACGGCGAAGATGGTGGCGCCGGCCAGACCGTCCGAGCCGGTCAGGTCCTTCACCCAGACGGCGAGCGCCAGCAGCAGGATCGACTCGGCGCCCATGCTGGCCAGCAGGCCGGCGAAGAGCAGACGGAAGTCCGGGCGGCGCAGGACGGTGCGCATGGGTCCCTCCGGCCGGGTGGCCCGCGCCCGAGGGCGCGTCGGGGAGGCGGGGGTCGGGCCAGGACGGCGGCTCACCGGCCGGCCATCCCCCTCCACGGTCCTCTTTTCTGCAAGACACGCCCTCGCCGGAACCACCGACGCCGGTCGCGCCGTCCATACTGACCGTGGGCGGCGAATTTCATACAGTTACCGTCGCGTCCGCGGCGGTCGACGGGAAAGAGGACGCCGTGCCTCCTGCCTCACCGAGCCCGATCCTGCGTCGCCGCAGGTTGGGCATCGAGTTGCGCCGGTTGCGCGAGACCGCGGGTCTCACCGGGGATCAGGTCATCGAGCGGATCGGCTGGGCCTCGGCGTCCAAGTTGTCCCGGCTGGAGAACGGCCGCAGCCGGCCGGATCCGCAGGACGTCCGTGACCTGCTGGATCTCTACGGCGCGGACGAGGCGCTCCGGGAGGAGCTGCTGGGCATCACCGAGGAGGCCGGCGACATGCGCGGCTGGCTGCGGTCGTACCCGGCGATGACCCAGCAGCAGCGCGGCTTCGCCGAGCTGGAGGCGGGCTGCGCGGAGATCTGCGAGTACAACCCGGTGCTGGTGCCGGGGCTGCTGCAGACCCCGGGCTACGCACGGGTGCGGATCGCCTCGGCCCGGCAGGTCGGCGAGGACGCCGGCGACCCGGACGCCGAGGACACCGAGACCCAGGTGCAGGCCCGGCTGGCCCGCCAGAAGCTGCTCACCCGGGGCACCGACGCGCCCCGGTACACCGCCGTGCTGGAGGAGGCGGCGCTGGGCCGGCGGGCCGGCCCGCCGGAGGTGCTGCGCGACCAGTTGGTGCAGCTCTGCGAGCTGGCCATGCTGCCGAACGTCACGCTGCACGTGCTACCCCGGGACACCCAGATCGGCGAGGGGTACCTCCCGCCGACCGCGTTCTCTCTCTACCGGTTCGCCGATCCTCTCGATCCGGAGACCCTGGCCATCGAAGGGGGGTTCACCGACGTCATGTCGACCGAGGTAAACACCCTAAATCGCTATAAAGTAGTGTTCGAGTGGTTACGCACGGCGGCGCTCTCCGCATCGGACACCCTCTCCTGGCTGATCGAGGCGACGGGGCGGCTGACCGAGACGGCAGCCCCGTCCACAGTGGCGTTCGGGCCGGCAACGGCGCCCGTCCAACGCCGCCGGCATTCCGGGCGCCTGACCGAACGGTGATCCACGGGGGACCCTGGGTCGGGCCGTGCGTCGCCACTCGCTCACCGCAACGCTTCACCTCAGGAGTGGCACGATGAACGAATTCCGCAACACGCCGTCCGTCCTCGCGCAGCTGGCGGACGCCCCGTGGCGTACCAGCACGCGCAGCCAGACCTCCAACTGCGTCGAGGTCGCCCCGCTCCGGACCGGCCCGGTCGCGATTGCCCTGCGGGACAGCAAGGACCGCGGCGGCCCGGTCCTGCTCTTCGACCGGGCGGGTTGGCTGGGTTTCCTCGGCGGCACGAAGAACGGGCAGTTCGATCTGGACTGATCCGGTGAACGCTGCGGGGCCGTCGGCACGATGCCGGCGGCCCCGTCGCATGTGCAGGGTCCACGACCACGCGACCCACCATCCGCCGAACGGACGATGCTGAGGTCGATCATCGCGTTCGGGTTGCCGACTCGACCACGCGGCGTAACATGACCCCCATAGTGACGTGGAACTTCCACCCGTTCCCATCCGTCGCGGTACATCCGGAGACCGACATGCGGTTCCTGATCGTTCGCACCGACATCCGCGCCGCCGCCGACGTGGACATCGCCGCCGCCTGGGTCGGCGGGGTCCGACTGCGGGACGAGACCACCACCCCGGAGCCGCGCCGGCAGATCGTCCACGCCGAGGATCGGGACGCCGCCCTGCTGCTGGCCCGGGCGCTGTCGACGGTCGGCGCGGTACGCGCCGGCCGGCAACGGGTGAAGGTGCTGCCGCTCGACGAACCGGCCCACCGGCGCCGGTTCCCCGGCCCCGGCAGCTGACCGACGTCCGTCGTGGTCGGACCGGCTCCCCCGCCGCGTTTCCTTGCCCCACCGACCACGGCGGCCCGTGTTCCCGGCTCGTGACCGTCGCGGCAACGGCGGCCACGAGCCGGGACCGCACGAGCTCGCCCCGTCAGCGGTCGCCGTCCACCCAACCGTCCAGCCAGCGGTGGATCAGGAAGAGCGCGATCGACGACGGCGGCGGCAGGACCAGCCGGGCACCGCCGACGTCCACCGTCCGCCCGGCCAGCGCCGCGCCGATCTCCCGCCGGGTGAACCACCGGGCGTACGCGATCTCCGTCGGGTCGAGGTGCACCGGGTGCTCCGGGTCGGCGGTGGCGAGGAAGCCGAGCATCAGCGAACCGGGGAACGGCCACGCCTGGCTGCCCACGTACGCGATGCCCTCGACCGGGACGCCGACCTCCTCGCGGACCTCGCGCAGCACCGCGGCCTCGGCCGACTCCCCCGGCTCCACGTAGCCGGCCAGGCAGGAGAACCGCCGCTGCCCGGGCACCCCCGGCCAGCTGGCGTTGTTGCCGAGCAGGCACCGCCCGTCCGGCCCGGGCCGCCCGTCGTGCACCAGCACGATCATCGCCGGATCGGTACGCGGCCAGATCCGGTCGCCGTCCGGGTCGATCCGGGACCAGCCGGCCTCGTCCACCTCGGTCGGGTGGCCGGTCGCCGACGAGTAGCGGTGCCGCAGGTGCCAGTTGACCAGGGCGAGGGCGGTGGTGAAGAGCCCGGCGTCCCGGTCGGGGAGCAGGTGCCCCACCTCGCGCAGGTGCGCCGCGCGGGTGCCCGGCACCGTCGGCAGCGGGGCGTCGACCGCGAAGACCGGCACCCCGTCCGACTCGACGCCGAGGAACATCGGTGGGGCACCGGCGGCCCGCGGCACGTCGTCCGGGCCGATCAGCACCAGCACCGGTGGAGCCACGTCGGTACGCACCAGCGCCCGACCCTCGTTCGCCGAGTCGAGCACCAGCACCCGGGCCCGCGTCCACGCCTGCGCCAGCCAGGCCGGATCGGTACGCCGGTGTGCGGCCCGGTCCAGCGTGGAGCGGGCCAGCGGTGGCGGGGCCTCTCCGCTCACGCCCCCACCGGCTCGACCTCGACCGGCGCCAGCGCGGCCAGTGCCGGCGCGATCCGCTCGGCGTCACCCAGCACCACGGTGACCGCCCGGGCCGGGGCGAGGTAGCGGGCGGCCACCGCGGCGACCTCGTCGACGGTCGCCTTCGCCAGCCGGGCGGCGTGCTCGGCGAGGAAGTCCAGGCGCAGCCCGTTGCCGGCGTACGCGCTGGTCAGCGAGGCGAGCCCGGTCTGGGTGGCCATGCCGAGCTGGAGGGTGCCGAGGGCGTACTGGCGGGCCTGCTCCAGCTCGTCCGGCTTGGCCGGCAGCGAGGCCAGCCGGCCCAGCTCGTACATCGTCTCCAGCAGCGCCGGCCCGGTCACCTCGGTGGCCACCTCGGCGGCGGCGACCAGCACCGAACCGGCCACCGAATGCTCGACCAGCGAGTGCGGCCCGTACGTGTAGCCCTTGTCCTCGCGGATGTTCTCCACCCAACGCGAGGAGAAGTAGCCGCCGAAGACCAGGTTGGCCAGTTGCAGCGCGGCGTGGTCGGGGTGGGTGCGCGGCACCGCCGGCAGCGCCACCCGCAGCGACGACTGCACCGAGCCGGGCCGGTCGACCAGCAGCAGCGGGCCCGGCTCCAGCGGCGGGGCGGGCGGCAGGTCGGCGGTGTGGCCGGCGCCGTTCCACCCCGACAGGGCCTTCTCGGCCGCGTCCAGCGCCCGTTCCGGCTGCACGTCGCCGACCAGCACCAGCACCGCGTCGGCGGGGTGCACCCGCTGGGCGTGCAGGGTGCGCAGCACGCCCGGCCGGACGCCCCGGACCTGCTCCGGCTCGGGGGTCTGCACCGCGTACGGGTGCCGGCCGTAGATCCGCTTGAGCAGCGCGGTGCGGGCCAGGTGCGCCGGCTGGCTCTGCGCCACCTGGATCCGGTCGACCAGCCGGTCCCGCTCGGTGGCGACCTCCCCGCTCGGGTAAGTCGCCCCGGTCAGCACCTCGGCGAGCAGCTCCAGCATCCGGTCCAGCCCGGTGACCAGGCTGGCGCCGGAGAGCATCAGCCGGTCCGGGTCGATGCCGGCGGAGAGCCCGCCGCCGACCCTCTGCAGCTCGGCGGCGAGCTGCACGCTGGTCATGGTCTCGGTGCCGGAGAGCAGGGTCTGCGCGAGCATCGCGCCACGGGCCAGGTTGGCGCGGCCGAAAGGCATCCAGAGCCGCAGTTCGACCAGAGGCACCGCGGGCCGGCGTACCGCGATCACGGTGAGGCCGTTGCCGAGCGTCCGCTCGGCCTGCTTCGGCAGCTTCAGCTTGCGGGTGGGGCCGAGCGGCGGCAGGGCCCGCGGCGTGGTCGGCACGGTCGCCGTCACCTCGCCTTCCTTCGTTCGCGACTGCCGGGCTCGCGACCCCGGCATACTCTTCGCACTCACCGGGCACCTCCGGCGATGACCTCGACGGACGCGCGGCGCTCCGGCCGCAGGGTGGCGGCGGCGGCCCGGACCTGCTCCTCGGTGACCGCGCCGACCAGTCGGGGCAGTTCGTTGAGCAGCCCCGGCTCGCCGCGCTGCTGTTCGAGCACGGCCATCCGCAGCGCCCGGGTGAGCACCGCGTCGGTGTCCCGCAGCAGGTGGGTGGCCATCCTGGCCTGGGTGCGGGCCAGTTCGCCGTCGGACAGTCCGTCGGTGGCCAGCCGGTCCAGCTCCTCGTCGACCGTACGCAGCACCTTGTCCACGTCGCCGCCGGGCGGCAGGTGCGCCTGGAGCAGCAACGCCGTCGGGTCACGCACGTCGAACGGGTCGCCCATGAAGCCCAGGTAGCCGCCGACGCTGGTGACCGTCCGGTCCCGCAGCACCAGCCGCTCGACCAGGCGGGACGCGTCGCCGTCGGTGAGCACCTCGGCGAGCACCACGTAGGGCAGGTAGCCGGCGAAGTCGGCGACCGGGTCGGGCACCCGCCAGGCCGAGGCCACCGCCGGCAGCGGAGCCAGCTTGTCGGTGTACGCGGTGCGCCGCTCGACGGTCAGGTCCGGCTCGGTGAAGTCCGGCCGCTCGGGTGCGGGCCGGGCCGGCACGTCGCCGAAGTGCCGTCCGATCAGCTCGGTCGCCTCGGCGACGTCGATGTCGCCGCTGACCGCGAGCACCGCGTTGCCGCTGGCGTAGTACCGGCGGAAGAAGTCGGCGGCGTCGGCGACGGTCGCCGACTCCAGGTCGACGAAGGAGCCGTAGCCGTCGTGCGCGTTCGGGAAGGTGTCGAACATGACCGGCGGCAGGGTCAGCCAGGGGAACCCGCCGTACGGGCGGTTGAGCACGTTGACCCGGATCTCCTCCTTGACCACGTCGACCTGGTTGCGCAGGTTCTCCTCGGTCAGCCGGGGACCGCGCATCCGGTCGGCCTCCAGGAAGAGCGCGCGCTCCAGCGCGTTGCTCGGCAACGTCTCGAAGTAGTCGGTGTAGTCCAGGTGGGTGGAGCCGTTGAAGGTGCCGCCCGCGCCCTGCACGTGCCGGAAGTGGGCCAGCTTCTCCAGGTTCTCCGAGCCCTGGAACATCAGGTGCTCGAAGAGGTGGGCGAAGCCGGTGCGTCCCTCCGGTTCGGAGCGGATGCCGACGTCGTAGACGACCGCGACCCCGATCACCGGTGCGCTGCGGTCGGGGGTGAGCACCACCCGTAGGCCGTTGTCGAGGCTGAACCGCTCGACCGGGTACTTCGTCGCTGGAATTTTCGCTCTCCGCGTCGGCACGTGATCGACACTAGCGCGTCGGCACCCCGGTTACCGGCGACCTCCGGCGAGCCGGGCCGAGCGGCTCGCGGCGTCGGTCGGCGTGGCCGGGCCGGTGCCCCGCCGACCCGACCACGCCTCGCACCCCTGCCGCGCCGACCGGGCCCGCCCCTCCGCGGGCGCCGGTCCGGCCGGGGTACGACGACCGCGGCTCAGCCGGCGGTCGGGTCCACCTGCCCGGCCACGCCGGGAAGACCAGGCACGTCCACCACACCGGCGGGGCTGTGCAGCTCCACCAGGCCGGCCGGGGCGGCCCCGCCGGGCGTGGCGTGCCAGGGCGTGAAGACCGCGACCATGGCGAGCAGCAGCCCGGCGGCCGCGACCGCGACCACGAACAGCAGCTCGCGCAGTGCCGTCGAGCCGGTGTCGCCCGCCATGGTCATCCCTCCCCCGTCGAGCCGATCCGCCCGGCCGTTCCCCCCGTCGCCAGCCTCGACGACGGGCGGAGCCGGCACAGTCGGCCACCCGACCCAACCGGCGCTGATTACCGACTCAGCCGCTGGTCACCCACGTCACGGGGCCGGGCGAGTTCGCCGGCGCGGTCGGACCATACGACCCGGCTGCGACATTCCTCAGAGGGCGCACAGAGGCGGTCGGTCGCGCCGCCGCTCGTCGCGCGGGCGACCGATGCGGCCGGGACGGCGTCAGGAGGCGGGGGCGGCGCGGCCGGCGTCAGGAGGCGCGGGGGCGGCGCGGCCGGCGCGGCCGGCCGGAGGCGCGGTGCGGGGTACGGGAGCCGGCCGCACCCGGGCCGTCGCCGGCACGAGCGCCGGCGGCGCGGGCGGCCGGAGCCGGCGGAGCGGCGATGGTCACCGGCATGCCGGACGGCTCCCGGGCGCCGGTCGTCCGCACCAGCGCCGCGTCGCCGGGGCGCACCTGGGCCGAGTGCGGCCTGATGCCGGCGGCCGCCATCAGGCGCGACACGTCCCGGCGCTGCTCGGGCAGGACCAGCGTGACCACCGTGCCGGACTCACCGGCCCGGGCGGTACGCCCACCCCGGTGCAGGTAGTCCTTCGCCTCGGCCGGCGGATCCACGTTGACCACCATGTCCAGCCCGTCGACGTGGATGCCCCGGGCCGCGACGTCGGTGGCGACCAGCGCGGTGACCTGCCCGGTGCGGAACTGCTCCAGGATCCGGGTGCGCTGCGGCTGGGACTTGCCGCCGTGCAGCGCCGCGGCGCGGACCCCCTTGGCGAGCAACTGCCGGGCCAGCCGGTCGGCGCGGTGCTTGGTGCCCATGAAGAGGATGGTGCGGCCCTCGCGGGCGGCGATCTGGGTCAGCGTGGCGGGCTTGTCCACCGCGTCGACGTGCAGCAGGTGGTGGGTCATCGCGGTCACCGTGGCGGTGCCGGGGTCTACCGAGTGGGAGACCGGGTCGGTCAGGAACCGGCGGACCAGCCGGTCCACGCCGCCGTCCAGGGTGGCGGAGAAGAGCATCCGCTGCCCGTCCGGGGCGACCTGCTCCAGCAGTTTGGTGACCTGCGGCAGGAAGCCCATGTCGGCCATCTGGTCGGCCTCGTCCAGCACGGTGATCGCGACCTGGTCGAGCCGGGCGTCACCGCGGTTGATCAGGTCGTGCAACCGGCCGGGGGTGGCCACGACCACCTCGGCGCCGGCGCGGAGGGCGTCCGCCTGGCGCTGCAACGACAGGCCGCCGACCACGGTGGCGCAGCGCAGCCCGACGGCGCGGGCGTACGGGGCGAGCGCGGTGGTGACCTGCTGGGCCAGCTCACGGGTCGGCACCAGCACCAGGGCCAGCGGGCGACCCGGCCGGGCCCGGCGGCCGGCGGTGCGGGAGAGCAGTGGAAGCCCGAAGGCGAGGGTCTTGCCGGAGCCGGTGCGGCCCCGGCCGAGCACGTCACGGCCGGCGAGCGAGTCGGGCAGGGTGGCCGACTGGATCGGGAACGGCTCGGTGATGCCCTGCGCGGTCAGCGCGGCGAGCAGGCTCGGCGCCAGGGCGGTGCCGGCGAAGGAGGGTACGACGGTGGTCAACAGGAGCCTTCCTCGAGGCGGCACGTGTCGAGGAAGGCGCCGGAGGCGGCGCTGTCACCGGCGGAAGCAAGCCGCGGTGGTCACAAGCACGAACCGAAGGGGTACGGAGGCCGGTCCGCCGCACGATGGTGGCGGACCGGCCACCGTCACCGCGCCCGGAGGGCGCGGTGGGTGTCACGAACTACGGGTGTCGCCGCAGATCAGAGCGGGCGGATGTTCTCCGCCTGCGGGCCCTTCTGGCCCTGGGTGATCTCGAACTCGACCCGCTGGTTCTCGTCCAGGCTCCGGTAGCCGGAGGACTGGATCGCCGAGAAGTGGGCGAAGACGTCGGCTCCGCCGCCGTCCGGGGTGATGAAACCGAAACCCTTGTCAGCGTTGAACCACTTGACGGTGCCAATAGCCATGCTTGTCTCGTCTCCTTGACGGAACGTCGAACCCGCACCTGTTGCGGGCTCGAGAGGAGCGATCCACGCGGAGTGCGTGGCTCGCCTGTCGCTGCTGGTCGCCCCGCCCGGAGAACTCCGGACACAACAAAGAGCGCCTGGGGCCACAATCCGCCAGGCGCACACAGAGTCTCTGGTAACCAAAACTGCAACTCGGCTAATCTATCACGGATTTCGCTGAGTGCCAGCGTCTGCCGGAATTTCGGGGATTTTGCTGATCAGAGCGGTCAGCCCGGCCACGTCGAGCAGATCCGCCGGACGCACGGTCACCCCGTCGCGGACGTAGTGGAACGCCGCGCCGACCCGCTCCACCGGTACGCCCGCCAGCTCCGCCCAGGCCAGCCGGTAGACCGCCAGCTGCACCGCGGCCACCTCGGCCGCCGCCCCGGTGGGCTGGCCACCGGTCTTCCAGTCGACCACGTCGAACCGCCCGCCGGGGCGGGCGAACACGGCGTCCATCCGGCCCCGGACCACCACCCCGGCGATCACCGTGGCGAAGGGCACCTCCACCTCGACCGGCACCCGGTCGGCCCACTCGCTGGCCAGGAAGCGCTCCTGCAGCTCGGCGAGCGCCTCGTCGGGCGCCGCGTCCGCGTCCGCCGCGCCGGGCAGCTCGTCCACGTCGAGCAGCCGGTCGGCCCCGAACCGCTGCTCCAGCCAGGCGTGGAAGGCGGTGCCCCGGCGGGCGTACGGGTTGGGCTCGCTGGGCAGCGGGCGGCGCAGCGTCCGGGCCAGCGCGGCCGGGTCCCGGCGCAGCGCCACCAGTTGGGTCACCGACAGGTGCCCGGGCAGCGCCACCTCGATCGCGCCGGCCTGCCGGGTCAGCTCGGCCCGCTCGGCGAGCAGCAGGTCGGCCTCCCGTCGCCAGCGCGTCACCGCCGGGTCGTCGGCCACCGGGTCGGCGGCCGCGTCCTCGCCATCGGTCCGGTCCGGTTCGGCCGGGTCGCCGTCGGCGAGGAACCGGCGAACCAGCGCCGCCGCCTCGGCCAGCGCCGGCCGGCGGGCGCCCAGCGGGTCGGCCGGCCACTCGGCCCGGAGCACCACCTCGGCGGTCGGGTTGGTCGCGTCCGGCGCCGGCTCCGGCGCCCAGTCGTCGACCAGGTGCCCGGCACCGCCGTCCAGGCAGGCGTCGTGCACCTCGCGGAGCAGCACCGACGGGCCGCGCGGCCGCTTGGTGCCCTCCCCCCACCAGTAGCCGGAGCAGAGCAGCAGCCGGCGCGGCCGGGTCACCGCCACGTACACCAGCCGCCGCTCCTCCCGCTCGTCGTGCGCTCGCCAGGCGTCGGTGAAGTCCTCCAGCGCCCGGGCCACGCCACGCTGGTCCTCGGCCCCGGCCAGGCCCAGCTCGGGCAGCCCGTCGGCGTCGCCGCGCAGCGGGAAGGGGAGCACGCCGAGCCCGCCGAGCCAGTGGTCGGAGTTGCGCACCGACCCCGGCCACACCCCGCGGCACAACCCGGCCACCGCCACCACGTCCCACTCCAGGCCCTTGGCGGCGTGCGCGGTGAGGATCTGCACCGCCCCCTCGACCACCTCCACCTCGCCCGGGGTGAGGCCGCGCTCCTCGTCCTCGGCGGCGGCGAGGTAGGCGAGGAACGCCGACAGGGTGGCGCCCGGGGTCTCCCCGCTGAACCGCGCGGCGACGTCGCCGAGCGCGTCCAGGTGCCCCCGGGCGAGGCCGGCGTCGCCGGCGCCGTCCCGGCCGGCCCGGACCGCGACCTCGACGTCCAGGCCGATGGTCCGCTCGATGTCCGCGATCAGGTCCGGCAGCGACTGGTCCAGCCGGTAGCGGAGCAGGCCCAGCTCCCGGGCGTACGCGCGCAGCCGCGCGTAGCCCTCGGCCGAGTACGCCTGCGCCGGGCCGAGGTCGGCCAGCGCCTCCACCAGGGTCGCCTCGTCGAGCACGTCGGGGGTGATCTCCGGCGTACCGTCGTCGGCGAGTTGCCGGCGGGCGGCGGCGATCGCCCGGGCCCGGCGGTGCAGCGCCACCAGGTCGCGCGGCCCGATCCGCCAGCGCGCCCCGGTGAGCAGCCGCAACAGGGCGGCCCCGTCGGTCGGGTCGGCGAGCACCCGCAGGGTGCAGACCACATCCCGCACCTCGGGGGTGTCCAGCAGGCCGCCCAAGCCGACCACCTCGACCGGCAGGCCGCGCGCGCGCAACGCCGACTCGATCGCCGGGATCTGGCTGCGCAGCCGGACCAGCACCGCCGTCGTCGGCCGCTGCGCCACCGGGATGTGCTCGGGCAGCGCGCCGGGCATGCCGGCCGCGCCGCGCCACGCGTTGAGCACGCTGTCGGCGATCCAGTCCGCCTCGTCGGCGTACGTCGGCAGCAGCGCGCAGTGCACGGTGCCGCCGGCGGCGCCGCGGGCGCTGCGGTGCGGCACCGGGTCCTTCACGCTCATCGCCGCGTGCAGCTCCGGCACCCGGGCACCGGCCGCCCGCAGCGGGGTGGCCAGGGCGTTGGCGACGCCGAGGATCTCCGGGCGGTTGCGCCAGCTGGTGGTGAGGCTGAGCACCTCGGCCGGCGTGCCGTCGGCGCGGGCGAACTCGGTCGGGAAGCGGTCCAGCGTGCCGGCGGACGCGCCGCGCCAGCCGTAGATCGACTGGCACGGGTCGCCCACCGCGGTCACCGGGTGCCCGCCGCCGAAGAGCGCGTTGAGCAGCACCACCTGGGCGTGGCTGGTGTCCTGGTACTCGTCGAGCAGCACCACCCGGAAGCGGTCCCGTTCGATCTCGCCGACGCCCGGGTGGTCGCGCGCCACCCGGGCCGCCCGGGCCAGCTGGTCGGCGAAGTCCATCGCCTCGAAGTCCTCCTTGCGCCGGGCGTACGCGCGCACCAGCGGGAGCAGCTTCAGCCGGGTCTGCTGGAAAGCGAGCGCCTTGCGCACGTCGGCGTAGACCCGGCCGGGGCGGGCCTGCACCTCGGCGAAGAAGCGGCCGGTCCAGGCGGCCAGGTCGTCCGGGTCGACGAGGTGCTCGTCCAGCTCGCCGGCGAGCGCCAGCACCGCGTCGGTGACGGTGCTCGGCATCCGGTCCACCTCGGACATGTCGCCGTCGTAGTTGCGTACCAGCAGGTCGACCAGCTGCCAGCGGGACGCCTCGGTGAGCAGCCGGGTGGACGGCTCGTAGCCGGCCCGCAGGCCGTGCTCGGTGACGATCCGCCCGGCGTACGAGTGGTAGGTGGAGACGGTCGGCTCGCCGGCCAGCGGGTCGTCGAGCGGGTCGCGGCCCTGCCGGCCGAGCCGGCGCACCAGCTGGTCCAGCCGGGTACGCACCCGGTGGGCCAGCTCGCCGGCCGCCTTGCGGGTGAAGGTGAGCCCGAGTACCTGCTCCGGCCGCACGTACGCGTTGGCCACCAGCCAGACCACCCGGGCGGCCATCGTCTCGGTCTTGCCCGACCCGGCGCCCGCGACCACCAGCAGCGGCTCCACCGGGGCGGCGATGATCGCCGCCTGTTCCCGGGTGGGGGCGGGCAGCCGCAGCAGCTTGGCCAGCTCCACCGGCGTGTACCGGGGGCCGGAGTCGGCCACCCGGGGTGCCGGGGTCGCGGCGCTGAACAGGGCGGGCTGGGTCACGGGTGCTCCGGACGACGGACGGTCGGTGGCTCGACCACCTGCCGCCCCTGCCCGGAGACCGGGCAGCTCGTCCGCACCGGGCAGACCCGGCACTTGGAGTTGGCGACCGCGGCGAAGGTGGCGGCGGCCATCGTATCGGCAGTGCGCCGGACCAGCGCGGTCGCCCAGCCCGCCTCCGGCCCCTCCCCGGCCGGCGGCTGGCTCTGCTCCCGGGCGTCCTTCGCGCCGGTGCCGAGCTGCACCAGCGCCGCCCCGCCGGACTCGTCGCCGAACTCGGCGAACCCGCCCGCCTCCACCGCCGCCTGGTAGGCGCCCAGCTGCGGGTGCTCGGCCAGGTCGTTCGCGGTGACCGCGGTGGACTTGCCGGTCTTCAGGTCAACCACCACCAGCCGGCCGTCCGCGTCCACCTCCAGCCGGTCCACCCGCCCGGTCAGCTCGACCGGGCGGTTCGGATCGTCGAGGCGGACCGCGAACTCGTGCTCGATCGCGAGCAGCCGGCGCGGGTTGGCGGCCAGCCAGCGCAGCAGCTTGTCGACCATCGCCTCGGCCCGGGCCCGCTCCGGGCCGGCCATCCAGCGGGCGGCCAGCTCGATCGCGTCGAACCGGGCGGCCACGTAGTCGAGCAGGGCACCCCGGTCGACGCTGGCGTCCTCGGCCAGCATCGCGGCGGCGTGCACCAGGTTGCCCACGCCCTGCGCGGCGCTGGCCGGGGCGCTGCCGCCGTGCCGTTCCAGCAGCCAGCGCAGGCTGCACCGCAGGGCGCTCTCCATCGCCGACGGGGTGACCCGGACCGGCTCCCCCTCGTCGACCAGCGGGCGGTCGTCGGAGAGCGGGCGCAGCCCCCACCAGTCGTCCGGGTGCGCGCCGGCGACCCCGGCGGCGGCCAGCCGGGCCAGCTCCGCCGCGGCGGCGCGCCGCCGGGCGTACGGCAGATCCGGGTCGCTGACCGCGGTCCGCAGCTCCGCCACCAGCGCCGGCAGGGTCAGCGCCCGGGGTGGCCGGCTCACCGGCAGGGTCCTCGGCCGGTCGTCGTCGTCCGGAGCGGGCGGCGGGCCGTCGGGCGGGTGGCCGTCGGTGGGCGGGGCGGCGTCGGGCGGATCGGTGGGGCCCAGTTCGTAGAGGAAGCGGCTCGGCTGCTCCTCGTGGTCGTCGCCGCCGACCGCGGCCGAGGCCACCGCGCTGACCAGCAGCCGGCGCCGGGCCCGGGTCACCGCGACGTGGAACAGCCGGCGTTCCTCGTCCAGCAGCGCCGAGGTCTGCCCGACCAGGGTGGCCACCGTGCCGGCGCCCGCCGCCCGGCCGGCGAGCACGTCGACCAGCCGCTCGGAGCCGAGCAGGCTGCCGCGCAGCCGCAGGTCGGGCCAGACCCCCTCCTGCACCCCGGCGACCGCGACCAGGTCCCACTCCAGCCCCTTCGCCGCGTGCGCGGTGAGCAGCCGGACGGCGTCGCCCCGGTCGGCGGTCGGCGCCAGGGTGTCGGCGGGCAGGTCCTGCCCGAGCACGTGGTCGAGGAAGACCTCGATCCGCGCGCCGGGCAGCCGGTCGGTGAACCGCGCGGCGGCGTCGAAGAGCACCATCACCGCGTCCAGGTCGCGGTCGGCCGCCTCGGCCCGGCGCCGGCGCGCCACGTCCCCCTCGCCGGGCGCCGCCGCGCCCCGGGCGATCGCCGAGGACCAGAGCTCGGCCAGGCCGCTGGCCCGCCAGACCGCCCAGAGCACCTCCTCGGCGGTGGCTCCGGGCCGGGCGGCCGCCTCCCGGGCGACGGCGAGCAGGCCGGCCACGGTCTGCGCCGGTTCCGCCCAGCGGCGCTCGATCCCGGCCAGCTCGGCCGGGTCGCGCAACGCCTCGACGATCAGCTCACCGGAGGGGCGGCGGTCGCCGGCGGCCAGCGCGAGGGCGCGCAGCCCCTGCCGCAGCCGCCGCTCGGCCAGCGGGTCGGCGCCGCCGAGCGGCGAGTGCAGCAGCGCGACCGCGGCCTCCTCGTCGAGCCGCTCGGGCTCCAGCGCGCAGCGCAGCAGGAGCAGCAGCGGCGCCACCGCCGGTTGCGGGTGCAGCGGCAGGTCCTCGCCGTGCACCACGGTCGGCACCCCGGCGGCGTGCAGCGCCCGTTGCAGCGAGGGCAGCTGCCGCGCGGTGGAGCGCACCAGCACCGCCATCTCCGACCAGGGCACGCCGTCGAGCAGGTGCGCCGCGCGCAGCGCGTGGGCCAGCCAGGCCGCCTCGCTGGTCGCGGAGCGGAAGGTGTGCACCTCGACCGACCCGGGCGCCGCGTCGGGCAGCGGGCGCAGCCGGCGGTGCGCCGCCGGGCCGCGCAGCCGCCGGGCCAGCCGGGCGGACGCGGCCAGCAGCCGCGGCCCGGCCCGGTAGGAGGTGGTCAGCATCACCTGTGCGGCGGGCGCCCCGGAGGCGGTGCGGAACCGGTGCGGGAAGGTGGTCACCCCGGCCGGGTCGGCGCCCCGGAAGGCGTAGGTGGAGGAATCCGGATCGGCGAAGGCGACCAGCGGCTTGCCGCCGCCGGCCACCACGGCGAGCAGATCGAGCTGGGCCGGGTCGGTGTCGGCCAGCTCGTCGACGTAGACGTACGCCAGCCGGCGCCGCTCGGCGGCGAGCAGCTCCTCGTCGTCGAGCAGCATGCCGGTGGCGGCCCGGACCAGCTCGGCCGGGTCGTAGGCGATGGAGCCGCGGTTGCTCACGTCGCGCAGGGCGAGCACCGCGACGTACTCCCGCAGGAAGCGGGCGGCGGCGGGCCAGTCGGCCCGGCCGAGCTTCTCGCCGAGCCGGGCCAGCTCGACCGGGCCGACCCCGCGCTCGGCGGCCCGCATCAGCAGGTCACGCAACTGGGCGGCGAAGGCCCGGGTGCGCAACGCGGGGCGCAGGTCCTCCGGCCAGCCGACCGGGTCGTCGCCCGGCTCCTCGCCGACCACGTCCAGCAACTCGCGGATGATCAGATCCTGTTCCGGACCGGTGAGCAGCCGGGGCGACGGCTCGCCCCGCTCGGCCGCGGCCCGGCGGAGCAGGCCGAAGGCGTACGCCGGGAAGGTGCGCACCAGCGGCTCGCGGAGCACCCGCGGCCCGCCCCGGGCGACCCGGGCCTCGATCCGGTGGCGCAACTCGGTGGCGCCCCGCCGGCCGAAGGTGAGCACCAGGACGCGTTCCGGGTCGACCCCGTCGGCCACCCGGGCGGCGACCGCCTCGACCAGGGTGCTGGTCTTGCCGGTGCCCGGACCGCCGAGCACCAGCATCGGCCCGTCGGTGTGCCCGACCACCTCCGCCTGCACCGGATCGCCCCGCCGCGGCACGAGCTCCTCGGTCGGCCGCTCGGTCGACCCGAGCTCGTCGGCCGGCCGGTCAGGCCGACGCACCAACCGGTACGCCTGCATCCGCCCATCCCACCACGCCCGTACGACACCCCACCCCGACACCCCAGCCGTCCCGGCGGCACCCATCGATCTGGTGAGCTGTCGACGCGCGGCGGGCCGCTGCGGGCCGCGCGGCCGAACACTCAGCGTGGCCGACGGGCTCGGAACGGCGAATCACGGAAGGTGACCGCCCGCCGAGGGACACCATCCTCTCCTGCTCGCCCTTTGCTCTGCACACATATACGCACCGGTTGCTGAGCAGGGAATACCAGCGCCGGGCCGGAGAGGGGGCGGCGAAAGAACGTAACGCAGGGTGGCTGTTGCGTATATGTGTGCAGAGCAAAGGGGGCGGGGGTGGTGCCCGGGGCGGGGGTGTGCAGTGACGGTGTGCGTCCGGCCCGGCTGGGGACGGCGGGCGTGGTGGGTCAGATGAGGCGGGCCTCGAGAGCGTCGAGGGCGGCGGGGACGGTGTCCACGACGGTGAGCAGGTCGAGGCCGGCGGGTTTGACGAAGGTGCGGTCGGCGAGGGTGGCCAGCCAGTCGATCAGCGGCCGGTAGAAGCCGTCGGTGTCGACCAGCACCATCGGCTTGGCATGCAGCGCCAGGGTGGCGGTAGTCCAGACCTCGAAGAGTTCGTCGAGCGTGCCAAGGCCGCCCGGCAGGGTGAGGAACGCGTCCGACTTGTCGATCATGAGGGTCTTCCGGCTGGCCATCGAGTCGGTGATCAGCAGCTCGTCCGAAGCCAGGTCGGCGACCTCCAGGTCGACCAGCGACTGCGGGATGACCCCGACCGTCGGCCCACCGGCCGCCCGCGCGCCGTCGGCCACCGCGCCCATCATGCCGACGCAGCCGCCGCCGCTGACCAGGGTGTGCCCGCGCCGCGCGATCTCCGCGCCGGTCTCGGTGGCGAGGTCCAGCCAGCGCTGGTCGAGGGTACGGGAGGACGCGCAGAACACGCAGATCGCCGCCACGGCTCAGCCCGCCCCTTCTCCGGCGCCCGTCGAGCGGGCCGGACCGGCCGGCCGCTCCCCGGACCGGTCGCCACCGGGTCCGGTGCCGGTCGTCCGGCGGGCCGCGGACCGGTCGGCGGCGGCCGCTGCACCGCCGGTCCGGTCACCGCCGCCGGTCCGGCCGCCGGCCGCCTCCCCCGCCGCCTGCTGGTCGGCCGCGACCCGGGCGACGGCCTCCTCGCGTACCGCCTCCTGCTCGGCGGAGAGGTTGGCCTCGGCCTCCACGATGTGCCGGACCGCCGCGTCGACGTCGTCGGTGACGCAGATCAGGTCCAGGTCGGTCGGCCCGATCTTGCCGCCCTCCGCCATCGTGTCGCGCAGCCAGTCCAGCAGCCCACGCCAGTAGTCCACGCCCATCAGCACCACCGGGAACCGGGTGACCTTGCCGGTCTGCACCAGGGTGAGCGCCTCGAACAGCTCGTCCATCGTGCCGAAGCCGCCGGGCAGTACGACGAACGCCTGCGCGTACTTGACGAACATGGTCTTGCGGGCGAAGAAGTAGCGGAAGTCGATGGCCAGGTCGACCCAGTCGTTGAGGCCCTGCTCGAACGGGAGCTCGATGCCGAGCCCGACGGAGAGCCCGCCGGCCTCGCTGACGCCCCGGTTGGCCGCTTCCATCACACCCGGCCCGCCACCGGTGATCACCGCGTAGCCGGCCCGCGCCAGGGCGCCGCCGAGCGCCTCGGCCAGCCGGCACTCCGGGCTCTCCGGCCGGCTCCGGGCCGAGCCGAAGACGCTGACCGCCGGGGGCAGGTCGGCCAGGGTGTCGAACCCCTCGACAAACTCGGAGAGGATCCGCAGCGCCCGCCAGGCGTCCTTGGTCTTCCAGTCGCTGCGCGCCCGGGAGTCGAGCAGCCGCTGGTCGGCGGTGCTGCTGGGGATGGCCTGCCGGCGCAGCGTGACCGCGCCCCGGTGCCGCTCCTGCCCCGGTGCGCGTCCGGCCTCCCGCCCGTTGCTCTGACTCATGGGAGCAACCGTAGTGGAGTCGTACCGGCCGGGTGTGCGGGGCGACAACGCCGGGAAATTGTTCGCGATCTTGGGCAACTAATTCGGTCGCCCGTACGTCTTACTATTCACATACCGGGTATGCCCGGGCGCGCGCCTTCGGGGGAGGAGTCAGCGTGATCAGCAACAGTGAGATGGTCCGGATCCGCCGGCAGATGCAGCGGCGGATCCGCGACGTGGTGGCCGAGCGCCGCCGCGCCCGGCAGATGGAGCCCGTCGCCACCGACCCGGCCGGCGACCCCACGGACGCCCGCACCGCCCCGGACGCGTCCCTGCCCGTCTGACCGGGCCCACCGGCGCCCGCCCGCCGGTCGATCGTCGACCAGGAGGTTCGCGTCACCGGGCAGCGCTCGGCTGACGCGAACCTCCTGATCACGCGCGGGGACCCGGAGGGGCCGGGTCAGGCGGGGCCAGCCAGCGGTGCAGGGTGGCGGCGCCGTCGCGGATCTTGCCGATCTCGACGTGCTCGTCCTTGTGGTGGGCCAGGTTGGGGTCGCCGGGGCCGAAGTTCAGCGCCGGGATGCCCATCGCCGCGAACCGGGCCACGTCCGTCCAGCCCAACTTGCCGATCGGCGCGGCGCCGACGGCGGCCAGGAACTCCTGCGCCACGGGCGAGTCCAGGCCGGGCGACGCGCCGGCCGCCGCGTCCGTCACCACCAGGTCGAAACCGGCGAAGACCTCCCGCAGGTGTGCCTCGGCGGCCCTCGGGTCGCGGTCCGGGGCGTACCGGTAGTTGATCTCGATCTCGCAGCGGTCGGGGATGACGTTGCCGGCCACCCCGCCGTTGATCCGGACCGCGTTCAGCCCTTCGCGGTAGTCGCAGCCGTCGATGGTCACCCGGCGCGCCTGGTACCCGGTCAGGCGGCTCAGCACCTCACCGGCGCCGTGGATGGCGTTCACCCCGTGCCAGGACCGGGCGGCGTGGGCCCGCTCGCCGTGCGTGGTGACGATCGCCCGCATGGTGCCCTGGCAGCCGGCCTCGACGATGCCGTACGTCGGTTCGAGCAGCACCGCGAAGTCCGCCCGCAGCCACTCCGGGTGCGCCGCGCCGACCAGCTCCAGGCCGTTGTACTTCGACTCGATCTCCTCGGCCTCGTAGAAGAAGTACGTCACGTCGTAGCGCGGGTCGGGCAGGGTCACCGCCAGGTGCAGCGCGAACGCGACGCCGGACTTCATGTCCGAGGTGCCGCAGCCGTACATCAGGTCACCGCGCATGGTGGACGGGAAGTTGTTGTTCAGCGGCACCGTGTCCAGGTGCCCGGCGAGCACCACCCGCTGGCTGCGCCCGAGGTCGGTCCGCGCCATCACCGTGTTGCCGTGCCGGAAGGTGGCCAGGTGCGGCACGCCCCGCAGCACCTCCTCGACGCAGTCGGCGATGGCCTTCTCGTTGAGGGAGACGGACTCTATGTCGACGAGGGCGCGAGTGAGCGCCACCGGATCGGCGAGGACCTCGGGGGTCAGCGGGTTCTCCATGGTTCGCACGGTACCGTCACAATCGTGACGACCGCACAAGCTGCCTGGGGCATCGGCCTGGCCACCGTTACCGCTGACGATCAGGTGCTCGACACCTGGTACCCGACCGGCAAGCTGGGGCTCGGCGAGCTGCCGCTGGTGCCGGGCGAGGACGAGGCGGACGTGCTCGACCTGCCGCCCGGCGCGGTCGGCGAGCGGGCGCTGCCCGGTCTGCGTACGGTCGAGGTGACCACCGTGATCGGCTCGCTGGACGACCCGATCAAGGACGCCGCCGACGCGTACCTCCGGCTGCACCTGCTCTCCCACCGCCTGGTGCGGCCCAACGAGCTCAACCTGGACGGCATCTTCGGCAAGCTGGCGAACGTGGCCTGGACCTCGGCCGGGCCGTGCCCGCCGGAGCGGGTCGACGAGCTGCGGGTGATCGAGCGGGCGGCCGGCCGGCACCTGGCCGTCTACGGGGTGGACAAGTTCCCCCGGATGATCGACTACGTGGTCCCCTCCGGCGTCCGGATCGCAGACGCCGACCGGGTCCGGCTCGGCGCCCACCTGGCCTCGGGCACCACCGTGATGCACGAGGGCTTCGTCAACTTCAACGCCGGCACCCTCGGCGCCTCCATGGTCGAGGGCCGGATCGTGCAGGGCGTGCTGGTCGGCGACGGCTCCGACATCGGCGGCGGCGCCTCCATCATGGGCACCCTCTCCGGCGGCGGCACCGAGAAGGTCCGCATCGGCGAGCGCAGTTTGGTCGGCGCGAACGCGGGCGTGGGCATCTCGCTCGGTGACGACTGCGTGGTCGAGGCCGGCTGCTACATCACCGCCGCCTCGAAGATCACCCTGCCGGACGGCCGGGTGGTCAAGGCCCGCGAGCTCTCCGGCGTGAACGGCCTGCTGTTCTGGCGCAACTCGGTCACCGGCGCGCTGGAGGCCCGGCCGCGAACCGGTCGGGGCATCGAGCTGAACGCGGCGCTGCACGCCAACGACTGACGGCCGCCCCTCCGGGTCCGCGGTGCGCCGCGGACCCGGAGGAGGTACGCCTCAGCGCAGCCGGTACGCCTGGATAATCCGGGTGGTCACCGTGTTGCCGGCGGTGTCCCGGGCGGTGGCCCGCAGGGACACGTGTCCGGCGCCGGCCGGGTGCCGCACGCCGGCCGTCCAGCCGTCGCCACCGGGCCGGACCCGGGCCCGCTGCCAGGTCGCCCCGCCGTCGTAGGAGACCTCGACGGTCAGCGCGGCGACCCGGCCGGACGGTGCGCCGGGCTGGCGCCGCACCTGTACCGGGATCACGAACTCCCGGCCGGCCGGGGCGGCGTTGCCGACGTCCAGCCGGGGCGCGAACCGGATCGCCATCGCCGGCAGCCGGGCGAAGTCCTCGCCGGCCACGTGCCGGGACCGGAACGTCCAGGCGGTGGCCACCTCGGTGCTGAGGTCGGTGAAGCCGCGCCGGGACACCGTCTCCAGCCGGTAGTCGGCGGCGCCCGGCGGCACCTCGAACTGACCGAAGCCCGGCTCGGTGTTCTCCCCGACCAGGGACCCGTTCCGGTAGAGGGCGGTGCGGGCGGTGTCGGCGACCGAGCCGCCGGCGTGCCCCGCGGCGTCGCTGTGCAGCGGCACGTCCAGCACGATCACGTCACCCTGCCGGGTGACGCCCTGCCCGGGCCAGCGCGGAGCCGGGAAGGACGGGCCGTACGGCGCGCTGTTCCAGCTCTCCCGCAGGTGCCGGCCGGCCCGGTAGGCGCGCGGCTCGGCGGCCAGCGCGGCCCGGGGGTCGAGCCAGCCCTCGTCGGTCGGCACCCCGAACAGCAGCTCCGACGACCAGCGCACGCCCCGGGTGTTGTAGTGCTCGACCCGCTGCCCCGGCACCGCCGTCGGCAGCACCGCCGCCCAGCCGCCGATGTCCGGCTCCAGGTGCGCGAAGACCATCCGTTCGGCGGACAGCCCGGGATAGCCGCCGCGGAACCGCTGGGTGACGGTGGCCAGGTCGCGGGCCCGGTAGTGCCGGTCGAACCCGGTCGGCATCCGGCCGGGGAACCCCTCGCTGAGCGCGTAGAGGTACGGGCTGCTGGCCGCCTCGCGGTCGGCCCACTGGCTGCTCACCGTGCCGACGAAGCGCTCGGCCGAGCCGGCCGGGCCGACCTGCCCGCTGTTCAGTCCGGTGAAGTCGAAGCCCAGCAGGCCGAAGCTGTAGGAACTGCCGTCGGTGGCGGTCCAGTTCGCCCCGACGTCGACCAGCACCGGGGTGGCGTCCCGCTGCGGCACGGTGGTGCGGACCGGCTTCGCCCGCCGCAGGTCGACGGTGATCGCGGTGTCGCGGTCGAGCACCAGTTCGGGCCGGGCCAGGAGCGCCGTTTCGGTCACCTCGTCGCCGTCCAGCTCGAAGAGGTAGCTGGACAGGCCGTAGCGGCCCTTGGGCACCCGCAGCTCGGCGGTGCCGTCCGGGTCGTACAGGTCGTAGGTGACGAAGGTGTCCAGCCCGGCCAGGGTGGTGCTGTGCGCACCGGTGGCGGCGCCGTCCCGGCCCAGGTGCCGGACGGTGAGCGTGTAGCTCTCCACCTCCCGGTTCACGGCCAGCGGGGTGATGGCGACGGTGTCGCCGGACCGGGCGACGATCCGGCCGGTGTAGTGGCCGTCGGGTCCACCGAGCCGGGTGTCGGCGGTGACCGTGGCGATGGCCGTACCGCCGGCCGGCACGGTGACCCGGGCCGCGCTCAGGGTGAACATCCCGGCCGGGGCCGGCGCGCCGTCCGGGCCGGTCGCCTCGACGGTGAGGTCGAGGGCGAGCTCGGTCGGGCCGCTGTTCCGCCAGGTCACCTCGCGAGTGATCGGGGTGTCGGCGGCGTGCGGCCAGAGCGCCCGGCCGAACGAGACGCTCGCCGGCTCGCTGCTCACCACCTGGTCGATCGTCCGCGCCACGTCCACCCGCCCGGCGCCCTGCTGGTACGCGGTCTGCTCCGGGTGCGGCTTCGCCGCGGCCATCAGGGTCGCCTTGAGCTGGCCGGCGGCCCAGTCGCCGTGCCGCTGGGCGAGCAGCGCCGCCGCGCCGGCCACGTGCGGAGCGGCCATCGAGGTGCCGGAGAGCGAGACGTACCCCTCCCCCGCCGGGTCGCCGATCACGCCACGGGCCGCGCGGGCGGCGACGATCTCCACGCCCGGCGCGGTGAGGTCCGGCTTGAGCGCGTCGTCGCCGACCCGGGGTCCGCGACTGGAGAAGAAGGCGAGCGCGTCGTCCCGCTCGACCGCGCCGACGGCGAGCGCGGCGTCGGCGGTGCCCGGCGAGCCGACCGGCGCGAACTCGCCGTCGTTGCCGGCGGAGACCACGAAGAGCGTGCCGGTCTGCGCGGTGAGCGACTGCACCGCCGCCTCCAGCGGGTCGACCTCCGGGGTGTCCCCGCCGGTGAGGCTCATGTTGACCACGTCCGCCCGCGCCTCCACGGCGGCCCACTGCATGCCGGCCAGGATCGCCGAGTCGGTGCAGAACTCCGTCTCGCAGACCTTGCCGGAGAGCAGCGTCGCATCGGGCGCCACGCCCCGGTACCGCCCGCCGGAGGCGGTGCCGCCGCCGGCGATGATCGAGGCGACGTGAGTGCCGTGCCCGACCACGTCGTCCGGCTCCGCGTCCTCGGTGAAGTTGCGCGCCTCGGCCACCCGGCCGGCCAGGTCCGGGTGCCCGGCGTCGACGCCGGTGTCCAGCACGGCGACCCGTACGCCCCGGCCGGTCAGCCCGGCCTGGTGCGCGGCCGGGGCGCCGATCTGCGGAACGCTGTGCTCCAGCGTGATCCGCCGCCGCCCGTCGAGCCAGATCCGGTCGACACCCCCCGCCGTGTCGACCCGGGCGCCGGCGCCGCCGGCGGTCAGCGTCGACCAGAGTTCGCCGGTGCGCTGCTTGGCCGCCCGGGCGGCGACCCCGCCGATGGCGGGCAGGTCGCGGGTGACCGTCACGCCCGCGGGCGCGGCGGTCCGCCGGGCGGTCCCGGCGCCGCCGGCGATCAGCACCGGCAGGTCGGTACGCCGGGCGTCGTCGTAGCCGGCCGCGACCAGTTCGGTGACGTCGAAGAGCCGCCGGTCGACCCGGCCGGCCCGGATCAGCGGGAGGGCGTCGTGCGGCACGACGGAGAGGTGACCGCGCTCGCGGCGGGTAAGGAAGCGGACGTCCTCCCGCCCCGGACCCGGCCGTACGCTGGCGGTGCCGGCCGCGGTGACGGTGACCCGGTCGCCGGTGAGCAGGGTGACGGTGGCGGAGCGGCCGGCGGTCGGCGTGCCCGGCGGGGTGGCGGTGTCCGACCCGGCAGCGGTCGGGGTCGAGGGCGCCTGGGCCACGGCCATCCCCGGGGTCCCCAGCACGAGGCCGAGAGCGAGGCCGAGGGCGGCCAGTTTTCGGGTTCGGTGCAACGGATCCTCCTCGTGAAGTGTTCATCCACTGAGAGACACATTGACAACCGTCAGAATTGCATACCGGGTATGCATAGGGAAGTCGAAAAGATGACCGACTTGCCAACACATCGCCCGGCCGGACGGGCATCATCGGCGGGGTGACGTCCATGAGGGAACGCATGCTCGCCGGCGAGCCGTACATCGCCGACGACCCGGCCATCGCCGCCGATCTCGACCGGGCGGCCCGGCTGATGGAACGCTTCAACACCAGCCCCGCGGCGGATCCGGAGCGCCGGCTCGCCGCCCTGCGCGAACTGCTCGGCGAGGTGGGCGAGGGCGCCTGGGTCCGGCCCCCGTTCTACTGCGACTACGGCTGGCAGATCCGGCTCGGGCCGCGCACGTTCGTCAACTACAACGCGGTCTTCCTCGACGTCGCACCGATCACCGTCGGCGCCGACGTCCAGGTCGGACCGAACGTGCAACTGCTCACCCCCACCCACCCGGTGGAACCGGAGCCCCGCCGGGCGAAGTGGGAGGCGGCCGAGCCGATCACCATCGGCGACAACGTCTGGTTCGGTGGCGGTGCGATCGTGCTCGCCGGGGTGAGCGTCGGGGAGAACACGGTGGTCGGCGCCGGCGCCGTGGTGACCCGCGACCTCCCGCCGAACGTCGTCGCGGTGGGTAACCCGGCCCGCCCGGTACGCCAGCTCGACTGACTCGATCAAGGGCTCGACCTGCATAAACAGCTCCTCGGTGGATGGCGGATCGTCCCGGAACCCGGCACTGTGGATGGTGACGTCGTCACCGGGAGGCGGGGATGGTCGGTCGCGTCCTCGAACTGCGCGTGCACGGGGTGTCCAACACCCCGCCGCACCAGACCCTGGGCCTGCGCGGCGAGCCGGGTGCGGATCCACCCCGGCCGTGGCTGGTCGCCGGTGGCCCGGTCACCGGCTTCTACCGCTCGCCGTCCGGCGGCCCGGACGACCCGGTCGTCGTCGAGGCGTACAGCTGGGGGCAGTTGACCTCCGGCGCGCGGACCGCGCGCGACGTCGAGCGGGCTCTGTGGACGCTGCTGCTCCCGTTCACGCTGGCCAACGTCGCGCTGCACGCCCGGCCGGAGATCCCGCCCGACCCGGACTCGGAGCGGTGGCGCAGCCGCTCCGGCATCACCGCCTGGCTGATCCGGCTGTTCTGCCTGAGCATGACCGGCACCCTGATGCTCACCCTGTCCGGCGTGGGCGTCGACCTGATCGGCTGGCAGTGCGTCGACCGGGACTGCCTGGCCCGCGTCCCCGGCCCGTGGGAGTTCCTCGGGCACGGCTGGTGGCGCGAGGGCGGCCGGTCGCTCGCCGTCGGCCTGCTCGTACCGCTCGGCCTGCTCACCGTGCTCGGCCTGGTCGCCTGGCGGACCTACCAGTACGAGGCGGAGATGCCCGCCGCCCCGGTCGCCCCGGTGACCGGCCGGGCACCGGCCGAGGCTCCGGCGGACGCAGCCGCCGGCGCCCCGCCCGCCGTGCCGCAGCCGAACTTCTGGCGGAACACCGACCCGCTCGGCTGGCCGGTCACCGCCGGGGAACGGGACGTGGCCGTCCGCGACCCGGCGGCGCTGCACCCGAGCGCCGGCGAGGTGGCCGACCCGCCGATCCGCAACCACAGCGGCTACCCCGACGCGCCCGAGTTCCACCGGGAACGGTCCCGGGTGGCCTGGTTGCTGCGGCGCGCGGTGCCGTCACCCCGGCGGGGGTTCGGCTAACCGGACCACCAGGTCGGCCCGGTCGGCGGTGGCCGCCACCAGGGTGGCGTTGGCCTCGTCGCTGCCCGTCGCCCAGGCCCGGGCCTGCTCCGGCGACCGCCCGTACGCCACGTGCCGGGCGGTCAGCCGGCGCAGCCGCAGCTCGACGTCGAGGTCGAGGAACCACGCCTCGTGCAGCAGCGCCCGCACCTCCTCCCAGGGGAAGTCGGGCAGCAGCAGGTAGTTTCCCTCGGTCACCACCAGCCGGACCTCGGGCGGCACCTCGATGGCGCCGGCGATCGGCTCCTCCAGGTCCCGGCGGAACGCCGGCGCCCACACCGAGGTCGGCTCCAACCGGCGCAGCCGGCGCAGCAGCGAGACGTAGCCGTTCGCGTCGAAGGTGTCCACCGCGCCCTTGCGGTCGGCCCGGCCCAGCCGGCGCAGCTCGGACTCGGCGAGGTGGAAGCCGTCCATCGGCACCAGCCGGGCGGCCGGGCCGACCGCGGCGACGATCCGCTCGGCCAGCGTCGACTTGCCGGCGCCGGGCGCGCCGGTGATGCCGAGCAGCTGCCGTGGACCGGCCTCGGCGAGGGCACGCGCCCGCGCCACCAGGTCGTCGACGGGAAGGACCCGGGCGGCCGGCATCAGTCCAGGACCGGCTCGCTGATCGCGAACCGTGCCTGCACGGTCGCCTGGACGGGCTGCGGCTGCGGGTCGAGTTCCAGCTCCGGCGGCCCGCCGGCGGCTTCCGCGTACGCCGCCCGGGCGAACATCGGCCGCTCGGTCACCCCGGCGTCGGCTAGCTCGATCAGGGCGGTCACCCGGGCGCCGAGCGCCTCGGCGTACTCGCGGGCGCGCAGCAGCGCGTCGGCGATCGCGGCGTGCCGCGCCTCCCGGTGCACCGGGCTGTCCGGGCGCAGCGACCACCAGGGCCCGGCCACCTCGACCTGGTCCTGGTCGGCCAGGCGGAGCATCAGCTCGCCGAGCGTGGTGAAGTCGGTGAGCGTCACGGTGGTGGCGACGCTGCCGTGCCAGGCCACCACCCGCTCGGTGGCGCGCCGGGTCTCCGGCCGGACCCGCAGGTCGCCAGTCTCCCGGCGCTCGATCGTCGGGCCGTACCCGTCGAGCAGCACCCGCACCGCGGCGGCCCGCTCGGCCAGCCGGGTCAGGGTGGCCTCGCGGTCGCGGTCACGGGCCGTCGCGGTCACCGTGAACCGGGCGACCTCCGGCGGCACCTCCCGGTACGCCTCACCACGCACCGCCACCACCGGCCCGTCCACCATGCCCTCACCCTAACGGCGGCCCGACCGCCATGCCTCCGATGCGGGACTGCCGGCCCGGTGCGCGGCCGTCGGTGTCGGCGGGCCCGCCGGCACCCGGGCGCGGCGCCGGGTGCCGGACCGGACCGGCCCGGTCCGCGCCGCGGACGGGCGGGTCAGGACGGCCCGGGGGCGTCCGGCTCGTCGTCGGGGCGGTGGCCGGTGTACGAGACGACGCCGGCGTCGATCCGGCATCCGGTCAGGTAGCCGCCGGCCGAGCCCAGCTCCAGCAGGTAGGCCAGCTCGGCGGCGTGGTCGCCGTCGACCGGGAAGTCCCGGCGGTGCGGGTGCAGGTCACGGTCGAGCAGGGCGGTGCGCACCGCCCGGGCCCGCCGGTAGTGCGCGACGAGCGCGTCCAGGTCGTCCGCGCGCAACGCGGCGGCCAGCTCGCCGAGGAGGGCGCTCACCTGGTCGAGCTGCCGGACCACCTGCTCACGGTTGTTGAACAGCATGTCCGCCGTACGCTTCGCCGGCGTGCCGGCCACCCGGGTGCCGTCCCGGAAACTGCCCGCGGCGAGCCCGAGCACCGCGTCGCGCACCTCCGAGCCGGCGACCGCGCCGGCCAGGCCGCCGGCCAGCAGGTGCGGGACGTGCGAGGAGAGAGCGACCACCGAGTCGTGCACCGACGGGGACATCGGCACCACCCGGGCGGCGAAGACGTCCAGCACCAGACCGACCAGCAGCCGGAACGCGGCCAACCCTTCGGTGGCCGGGCAGAGCACCCAGGCCGCCCCCTCGAACAGCGCCGGCACGGCGGCGGTCAACCCGGACCGCTCGGTGCCCGCCATCGGGTGCCCGGGCACGAACCGGTCGGTCAGCCCGTGCTCGACGGCGAACGCCGACACCGAGCCCTTGGTGCTTCCGACGTCGGTGATGACACAGCCGCCCGCGGCGTACTTGGCGACGGTGAGCAGAGTCTCCGGCAGGGTCGGCAGCGGCCCGCAGAGGAACACCACGTCGCGGTCCCGGACCGCCTCGCCGAGGTCGTCGGGGAAGGTCAGCCCCTGCCGGCGCCCCTCCACCCGGGTCGCCGCGTCCGGATCCCAGCCGGTGACCGCCACACCCGACTCGTGCAGCCGGAGCAGGATCGACCCGCCGATCAGGCCGGTGCCCACCACGGCGGCCCGCAACTGCTCACCGGGCCTGTCCACCATCACGCACCTCGGCGTTTCGGTCGGTACAAGTCGAGGACACCCCGACTCGGTTCGGCGCCGAGGATATCGCTTTTCCAGTAGCCCTTCATGGCCCACTCGCCCAGCGGTGTGAGCGTCAGCATGCCGCTGCGCGGCTGGTAGTCCTCGTGCGAGCCGCTGACCTTGTAGATCAACTCGACCTGCCCCTTGTCGTACGTCACGCCGAGGGAGGAGACCGTGGCGAAGCAGCGGGCGACGAAGCCGGGCTCGCCCCGTACCGCCGCCAGCGTGTCCGCCTCGGTCCGGTAGAGCTGCACCGAGTAGGTCAGCTCGCCGCCGCGCAGGTCGATCCGGGCCAGGCCCCAGTTGCCCGACGACGACTCGTAGACCCACTGGCCGAGCACCGGCCAGGCCCAGATCAGCAGGAACAGCCGCTGCACCACACCGCCGATCAGGGCCAGGCTGAGCGCCGAGAGGAGCACGGCCATGCCCTTGCTGCGCAGGTCGGGCAGGTCGGCGCGCTGCAACACGGCGATGTTGAGCACGCTGAAGATCACCGCGGCGGTGGCCAGCGACGCCTGCCGCACCCCGTCGATGTTCCGGTCCCGCAGCAGCGGATGGAGGTAGCGCACGCTCAACCCGCCCGCACGTCGCCGGGGAAGACCCGCCCGAGCACCTCGAGGTCGGCCAGCCCGAGGCTGCCGGCCGGGGGCAGCAGGGCCCGCTGCGCGTCCGCGCCGGCGGTCAGGTGGTCGGAGAGGTAGCTGCCCAGGTGCTTCACCCGGATGCCCTCGTACAGCAGGTTGGTGACCGCGCGGGCGAGACTGGCCGAGCGGCGGTGCTGGTCCACCGTGACGACGAAGACGTAGCGGCCGGCGAAGCCCGGCAGCGGCCGGGAGGCCAGCGAGATGATGTCGATCCGGCGGTCGGCGAACTGGGTGCACAGTTCGGCCAGCACGCCCGGTCGGGACCAGCCCGGGGTCAGCGCCATCGTGGTCTTCCAGGTCAACCCCGCGTCGTCCCCCGGGCGGGGCAGCTCGGGCCGGTCCGCCCGACCGAGGCAGACGAACCGGGTGTACGCCCTGCGATGGTCCTCCACCGCACGGTCGCGCACCCGCACCGGATACACCTCGTCCAGCCCGGGCGCGCCGATCGCGATCAGCCCGGGGCGCTCGGCGGCGGCCCGCACCGCCGCGGCGGTGCTCGGGAACTGCTCCACCGGCAGACCGCTGCCGGCGACGTAGCGGCTGCACTGGGCGAGGCCGTGCGGATGACTGCCGATCGCGGCCGGCGGGGTGTCGCCGGCCGAGGCGTACGCGTCGAAGGTGACGCGCACCGAGGTCTCTCCCCGGATGAGCAGCGGGTCCGCCCGGAAGACGATCTGGTCGAGGCTCGCCGTCACGATCCCCTCGACGGTGTTCTCGATCGGGACCACGCCGTAGTCGTACCGGCCCTCGCTGACGCCGGCGATCACGGCGGCGATGGTCGCCGCGGGCACCAGCTCGGCCGCCGCCCCGTGCAGGGCTCGGGCGCCCTGGTGGGTGAAGGTGCCCTCCGGCCCGAGGAAGCCGACCACCGTCCGCCCACCGCCGGCATCCTGGATGCCGCCGTCCATCACCGCACCCCCCACGCCGTCCCGCCCGCAGGCCGCGTCCATCCGGAGGTGCAGACTAACGTCCGCCGCCACGCTGCCGGAGCCCGCCCGCATCGACGGGAGTGAGCGGGGCCTACCGGCCGACGGCCGCCGGTCAGTCGCGGAGCCGGCCGGGAACCGCCGCGACGTGCTCGTCCGACTCGGTCAGCGCCACCCGGACGTGCTGCCCGCCGCCCGGGCCGTAGAGCGCGCCGGCGGCGACCAGGATGCCCCGGCGGGCCAGCCAGTCGACGGTCTGCCAGCAGTCCTCGCCCCGGGTCATCCACAGGTAGAGCCCGGCCTCGGAGTGCTCGATGGTGAAACCGGCGGCGGTGAACGCGGCGCGCAGCCGCTCCCGCCGGGCCCGGTAGCGCTCCCGCTGCTCGTCGGCGTGCCGCTCGTCCCGCAGCGCGGCCACCATGGCGGCCTGCACCGGCGCGGGCACGATCATCCCGGCGTGCTTGCGGACCTTGAGCAGCTCGGCCACCAGCGCCGGGTCACCGGCGACCAGCCCGGCCCGGTAGCCGGCGAGGTTGGACCGCTTGGAGAGCGAGTGCAGCGCCAGCACGCCGTCGTACGAGCCGCCGCAGACCTCGGGCGAGAGCACCGAGACCGGCTCGGCGGACCAGCCCAGCGGCAGGTAGCACTCGTCGCTGGCGACCACCGCGCCGCGCTCCCGCGCCCAGTCGACGACCTTGCGCAGGTGGGCCGCGGGCAGCACCCGCCCGGTCGGGTTGCCGGGCGAGTTGACCCAGACCAGCCGCACCCGGGGGGTCGGACCGACCGCGGTCAGCGAGTCGGTCCGTACCGTGGTGGCGCCGGCGAGCCGGGCGCCGTCCTCGTAGGTGGGGTAGCAGATGGACGGCACCACCACCACGTCGCCGGGGCCCACCCCGAGCAGGGTGGGCAGCCAGGCCACCAACTCCTTGGAGCCGATCGTCGGCAGCACGCCCAACCCGTCCACGCCGGCTCCACAGGCCCGGGCGACCCAGGCCGCGAGCGCGTCCCGCAGCGCCGGGGTGCCGGCGGTCAGCGGGTAGCCGGGCGCGTCCGACGCGTCGGCCAGCGCCCGGCGGATCACCTCGGGGACCGGGTCGACCGGCGTACCCATGGAGAGGTTGATCATGCCTTTCGGATGCGCCGCGGCCAGCGCGGCCGCGGCGTCCAGGGCGTCCCAGGTGAACTCGGGCAGCCGGGCCGAGACCGGCGCGGGGCGGTTCAGTGGCCCTCTCCGCGCGGCGGCTGGGCGGCGACGAAGGTCGCGTCCTTCTCCACCTTGCCGATCTTCGAGGCGCCGCCGGGCGAGCCCAGGTCCTCGAAGAACTCGTAGTTGGCCGCAGTGTAGTCCTTCCACTGCTCCGGGACGTCGTCCTCGTAGAAGATCGCCTCGACCGGGCACACGGGCTCACAGGCACCACAGTCGACGCACTCGTCGGGGTGGATGTAGAGCATCCGGTTGCCCTCGTAAATGCAGTCGACCGGGCACTCCTCGATGCATGCCTTGTCGAGCACATCCACGCACGGCTCGGCGATGATGTAGGTCACCGGTCTTCTCCTCCGCAAGACACGCCGCGATCACCCGCGACGGTAAGAGCCTAGTATCTCGCCGGGGAGGGGGTCGATCGTGCTCGGTCAGCAGGATGTGGGACACCGGATCGTGGTCCGCCGGATTGTGGGGATTCGCGAAGGCCGGCCCCTCTTCTCGGACGCCCTCGGCGAGCTGGTCGAGCTGAGCGAGACCCATCTCACGCTCACCACCGAACAGGGCCGGCTCCGGGTGCCCCGGGCCGAGGTGCACCGGGCCAAACGGGTGCCGCCGTCGCGCCGGCCGACCGCCGCCGCGGTGACCGCCCTCGAACTGGCCGCCGACGAGGCGTGGCCCGCGCCCACCCGGGGACGGCTCGGCGGCTGGCTGCTGCGCAGCGCCGACGGCTGGACCGGCCGGGCCAACAGCGCGCTGCCGGTGGGCGACCCGGACCGGCCGCTGCCGGCGGCGGTGGACGCGGTCGTGCGCTGGTACGCCGACCGGGGACAGCCCGCCATGGTGAACACCCCGCTGCCGCTCGCCGCGCCGGTCGGCGCGGAACTGGACAAGCGGGGCTGGAGCAGCCGCCCGCCGGTGCTGGTGCAGACCGTGCCGCTGGCCGGGATGCCGCCCGCCCCGGAGCGTCCCGGGTCGCCGCCGGTCGAGCTGGCCACCGCGCCGTCCGCCGACTGGCTGGCGATCGCCGCCGGCCGCAAGGGCGGCCTGCCGGACGCCGCCCGGCACGTGCTCACCGCCGTGGACCAGGTCCGCTTCGCCGGGGTGTACGCCGACGGCACGCTGGTCGCGGTCGGCCGGGGCACGGTCACCGGTAAGGGACGCTGGCTCGGGCTGAGCCTGATCGAGGTGCTGCCCGAGGCGCGGCGGCAGGGCCTGGCCGGCCGGGTCATCCGGGCGCTCGCGGGCTGGGGCGCGGCGACCGGGGCCAGCCACGCGTTCCTCCAGGTCGAGCAGCGCAACACCGGGGCGGTGGCGCTCTACCGCGGGCTCGGCTTCACCACCCACCACACCTACCTGACCCGGGTCGCCCCGGACTGACCGGCCAAGGCGTGGCGAGCCGGCCGGGCCGCGGCTCGGTGCCGGCGACCCGGTCGGCCGGAACGGCCCGGGTCAGCGCCGGACCGGGCGGCGGGGCTTGGCCGTCTTGATCTCGGCATACCGCTTCAGGGTCTGCGAGCGGTGATCGAGGCCGAGCGCGGTGAGGACCAGGAAGCCGAGCAGCACCCCGGCCGCCGTGGCGGCGAGGTAGAGCCAGATCTGGGCGAAGAACGTGCCGGCGCCCCCGCCGAACGGGTTCTCCCCCACCAGCAGCGGCCCGACCAGCACGGTCAGCAGCAGCGCAAGGCCGACCCCGGCGGCCATGTCCGCGCCCCAGCGGGCCACCGGCCGGCGCCGTCCCCAGACGAACGCGAGCCCGGCCAGGACCAGACCGATCACCACGAACATCCCGAGCGACACCCGGTCGGCGGCGGTGGTGTCGTCGCCGTCGAACCCGAACCGGATGATCAGCCGGGCGACCACGTTGACCGCGAACAGCGCGACCGCGAGCACCCCGATCGCGCGCCACCGCTCCCTCATCGCACGCCTCCCGCCGTTATCGCGCCCGCCACGCGGCGGGCTTCCTGGCAGGAATACTTACCACCGGAAGCTGTGTGCCGTCAGTCCCCTCCGCGCCCCGGTGGCGGCGCGAGGATCTGCCGGAAGCCCATCACCGCGAAGGTCATCGCGCCGGCCACGATCATCGCCAACCCGACCCAGTTGTCCCCGGCGAGCAGCAGATCGCCCTCCGCCGTGCGCACCGCGGCGACCGCCATCAGCACGAACCAGGGCACCGCGGGCAGCGCCACCGCCCACCGGCGGCCGACCGCCGCGTGGACGAACCAGCTCAGCGCGACGTTCGCGCCGATCGCGACGAGCACCGAGACGCCGATCAGCTGCCCGCCGACCCGGACCGTGGCGAACAGCAGCTCCAGCACCGCGGTCGCCACCGCGCCGAGGACGGCCACCAGGCCGCCGGCCAGCCGCAGCGCCAGGTCGAGCAGCCGGTGCGACCGCCCGGGCGGCGGTGGGGTGGTCTCGTCCGGGACGACCGACATCGGCGCGGCGGGCAGGGTCACCGGAGGCCGGCCGCCGCAACCGGGGACCGGCCCGGCCCGCCGGCCACGTCCAGCCCGGCGAACAGGTCGTCCTCCCAGCCGTACGGCCCGGAGCCCGGCCCCTTCTCGCCCACCGCGAGGGTGTAGTACTCCACGCCCATGAACTCGCTGCCGAAGTTGCCGGCGATCGAGTAGAGCCAGGAGGTGGCGGGGATCTGGGTGGCGTGCGCGCGCATCGCCGCCTCCTTGGCGGCGTGCTGCTCGGTGGCGTCGATCCGGGCCGCGATCTGCTCGTCGGGGGTGCCGAAGGGCAGCTCGGAGAGGTCCTCGATGCCGGCGAAGGGATTGTCCGACGACTCGACGAAGTGGTTCATCCCGGCCTCCAGCACGCTCAGCGGCATGGCGGTCCAGTAGACCTTCGCCGGGGCGAAGCCCTCCGCGGCGGCCAGCTCGGCCGCGCGCATCGCCACCCGGTGCGCCTGGATGTGGTCGGGGTGGCCGTAGAAGCCGTTGCCGTCGTACGTGATCATGACCTGCGGGCGTACCTCGCGCATGACCTCCACCAGGTACCCGGCGGCCTCGTCGAGGTCGGCCTGCCAGAAGGCGCGGGGGTGCTCGTTGGTCGGCAGCCCCATCATCCCGGAGTCGCGGTAGCGGCCCGCGCCACCGAGGAAGCGGTGGTCGGTGACGCCGAGCGCCGCGCAGGCGTCGTTCAGCTCGGCGATCCGCCAGCCGCCGAGCTGGTCGGCCTCGGCGGCGGCGAGCTGGGCCAGCGCGGGCACGTGGATCTCGCCCTCCTCGCCGAGGGTGCAGGTCACCAGGGTGACGTGGGCGCCGGTGGCCGCGTAGTGGGCCATGGTCGAGCCGGTGCCGATGGACTCGTCGTCGGGGTGCGCGTGGACCAGCAGCAGGCGGCGGTCGGGCAGCGTCGTCACGACGGTCACTCTAACCGGCGGTTCTCCCCCGCCGGCCCCGACGCGTCCACGCAGGTCGGCCACATCACCTCCGGCGCCGCTTTACGATCTGGCCTGTGGACTTTCCGGAGCTGGCCGCCCGTACCCGCCGGTTCAGCCACGGTGCGCCGCGTGCCGTCTCCGTGGCCGACGACGGCTCCCGGGTGGTCTTCCTGCGCTCCGCCGGCCCGGAGGATCCCGCCGACGCGCTCTGGCTGCTGGACGTCGCCAGCGGCGAGGAACGCCTGGTCGCGGACCCGGCCGCGCTGCTCGGTGCCGACGCCGACGGCGGCGCGCTCGGTCCGGGCGAGCGGGCGCTGCGCGAGCGACTGCGGCTGAGCGCCGAGGGCATCGGCTCGTACGCCCTCGACGGGGCCGGCCGGGTGGCCGTGTTCGCGCTGGCCGGCCGGCTGTTCCGGGCCGACCTGGTGCACGGCGACGTGGTCGAGGTGAGCGCGGTCGGTCCGGTGCTCGACCCACGGCCCGACCCGACCGGGCAGCGCCTGGCGTACGTCACCGACGCCGCCGAGGGGGTCCGCCGGGGGCAGCTGCGGGTGGTCGAGCCGGACGGCACGGACAATCTGCTGGCCGGCGAGGACTCCGGCGTCACCTGGGGGCTGGCCGAGCACATCGCGGCCGAGGAGTTCGACCGGTTCCGCGGCTACTGGTGGGCGCCGGACGGCCGCTCGGTGCTGGCCGCCCGGGTGGACGAGTCCCGGCTGCCGCAGTGGCACCTGCACGACCCGGCCGACCCGGCGAGCCCGCCCACCACGGTCGCGTACCCCCGGGCCGGCGGGCCGAACGCCGAGGTCAGCCTGCACCTGCTCGACCTCGACGGCGGCTGGGTCGACGTGCACTGGGACCGCGAGACCTACCCGTACCTGACCTGCGTGCAGTGGGCCGACGGGGGCCCGCTGATCACCGTGCTGCGCCGCTCGCAGCAGCACGGGCTGGTGCTCGCGGTCGACCCGCGGACCGGCGAGACCCAGGTGCACGCGGAGCTGGCCGACCCGCGCTGGGTGGAGCCGATCGCCGGCACCCCGGCGCACCTGCCGGACGGCCGGGTGCTGGTCGGCGGCGAACTGGCCCACGACGGGTACGACGCGCGCTGCCTCTTCGCCGACGGCACCCTGCTCACCCCACCCTCGCTCTACGTACGCCGGGTGGTCGGCCGGCTGCCGGGCGGCTCCGGCCCGGCCGACCTGCTGGTCGAGGCGAGCGACGGCGAGCCGAGCGAGCGGCACCTATTCCGGGTGCGGACCACCATCGGCGGCGGCGTGGACGCCCGCCGGCTCACCACCGACCCGGGCTGGCACACCGGCGCGGTCGGCGGAAACGTGCTGGTGGTGGGGAGCGCGTCGCTGGACCATCCGGGCGTCCGGTGGACGGTCTGGCAGGGCGACCGGGAGGTGGGCGAGCTGCGGTCGCTGGCCGCCAACCCGCCGTACGCCCCGCTGCCGCTGCTGGAGCGGGTGACCGACCGGCGGCTGCCGACGGCGGTGCTCTACCCCGACAACCACGTCACCGGCCGCCGGCTGCCGGTGCTGCTGGACATCTACGGCGGCCCGGGGCACCAGGAGGTGGTGGCCGCGAGGGCGGCCTGGCTGGAGCGGCAGTGGTGGGCCGACGCGGGCTTCGCGGTGGTCGTGGTGGACAACCGGGGCACCCCGGGGGTGGCCCCGTCGTTCGAGAAGGCGATCCACCGGCGGCTGGCCGACGTGATCCTGCTCGACCAGGTGGACGCGCTCACCGCGCTGGCGGAGAAGCATCCCGACCTCGACCTGGGCCGGGTGGCCGTGCGGGGCTGGTCGTTCGGCGGCTGGCTGGCCGGGCTGGCGGTGCTGCGGCACCCGGAGCTGTTCCGGTGCGGCATCGTCGGCGCGCCGGTGACCGACTGGACCCTCTACGACACCGCGTACACCGAGCGCTACCTGGGCCTGCCCGACGACGGGATGGACGTCTACGCGCACCACTCGCTGGTGGAACTCGCCGCCGAGCCGGTGACCGACCCGGAGCAGGCCCGGCCGCTGCTGCTGGTGCACGGCCTGGCCGACGACAACGTGGTGGCCGCGCACACGCTGCGGATGTCGGCGGCGCTGCTGGCCACCGGGCGGCCACATGCCGTGCTGCCGCTGACCGGGGCCACCCACATGGCCGCCGGCGGCACCGCCGAGCGGCTGCTGAAGCTGGAACTGGACTTCCTCCGCACCCACCTGTGACCGAGCGGCAGGGCGGGACCGTGCGGGGCGGATGTACGGAGGCCCCGGTCGACGACGCTGTCGACCGGGGCCCGTCCGTGCGGTTGGTGCCTGAGGGTTACTGCTTGACGTGCGCGTTCACGAAGGACGGGTAGCCGAAGACGCTGGAGACGAAGACCCCACCGGCCTTGGAGCCGTGCACGAGGTAGGCCACGTCGACGTAGAGCGGCACGACCGGGGCGTGCTCCTTCATGATCCGCTCGTCGAGCTTGGCCCACTCCGGGCCCTGCTCTGCTGGCGGCAGGGCCAGGATCCGGTCGAACTCGGCGTTGATCGCCGGGTCGTTGAAGAACGCGCTGTTGCTGTTGCCCTCGGGCTTGATGGTGCGGCCGTCGTAGAGCACCGGCAGGATCGACGCGCCGCTCGGCCAGTCCGCCGCCCAGTTACCGATGTACAGGTCCCAGGGGTTGTCCTTCTTCTTGACCTCGTCGAGCTTCGAGTCGTCCGGGATGTTCCGGACGGTGATCTTGAAGCCGGCCCGCTCCAGGTTGCCCTTGAGCTGGGTGGCGATCTGCTGCTCGGTCGTGTTGTCGGCGACGCCGAGGACCAGCTCCGGCGTCTGGCCGCCGAGCAGCTCCTTGGCCTTCTCGACGTTGCCGTTCGCGCCCGCCGGGTAGGCGTCGTACGCCTTGAAGCCGATCGTCGACGGCGGCATCAGCGTGGTCAGCGGCGACGCGACGGTCTGCCCGCCGACCGACTTGATCAGGCCCTCCCGGTCGATGGCGTAGTTCAGCGCCTGGCGGATCTTCAGGTCCTTGACCCGCTGGTTGTTGATGACGAGCTGGTTGGCGCTCGGCGTCGGGGAGAGAATGGTCCGCTGCTTGAGCGCCGGGTCGTTGGCGACCTTGGCGACCAGCGACGCGGGCACGAAGTTCCAGGCGAGGGCGCTCTGGTCGGCGCCGTTGTCCGCGATCACCCGGTTGTTCGCGGCGTCGGCGGTCGGGCCGAAGCTCCAGACGAACTGGTCCGGGTACTGGTGCCGCACCGGGTCGGTGTTCGGGTCCCAGTGCGGGTTGCGGTCCAGGGTCAGCTGCACGCCGACCTGGTTCTTCGCGACCTTGTAGGGCCCCGACGAGAACGGCTGGTTGTCCAGGTTGACGCCGGTGTCCTTGTCCGCCGGCAGCGGCGCGGTGGTCGGCAGCGAGACCGCGAACGGCAGGTCACAGCGGGGCTTGGCGAACTCGAAGCGCAACGTCTTCGGATCCGGCGTGGTCAGCCCCGGAGGCAGCGAGGTCTTGTTGGCCTTGAAGTCCCACTTGGTGTCGAACTGCGGGCTGTCGGCCAGCCACTCCTGGATGTAGGTCGGGCCGCCCGACAGGTCCGGGTCGAAGGAGCGGGCGATGCCGTACGCGATCTCCTTGGAGGTGATCGGCCGACCGTCCTCGAACTTGACCCCGTCCTTGATCTTGAATTCCCAGACCTTGCAGTCGTTGTTGACGTTGGTGCCCGGCGTCTCGGCCAGGTCGCCGACGAGGACCAGGCCGCCCTTGCCGTCGTCCTTCCACGTGGTCAGGTACCGGGAAAACAGCGGCGACGCCATCAGGCCGGCGAACGAGTACGTCCGCTGCGGGTCCAGGTGGGAGATGGGGGTCTCCCGGATGATCGTGAAGGTGCCGCCCTTCTGGGCGCCCGGCACCTCGGCCGCCGGACCCTTGGAGTCCTTCGGGTCCGTCGCGATGACCCCGGTCTGCTGCCGGTTCGTGTCCACCGTGGTGCCCTCGCCCGTGTTCTCCGAGCACGCACCCAATGCCACAACCAGAGCGATCGCGCCGCCTGCGGCGGCCGCCACGCGTGGTCGCATCTCCTACCTCCTCCACCCAGGTGCCGCCGGGCGTGAACGCCGACGTCCCGAGGATCGTAAAGAAGAAAACCTACGAGTTGTGTAACAGTTGTCGATAAATTTCACCGCCGACCGACCGACGCACACTCGGGAGGGCGCGCCTGCCGGGACGGGCGGGTCACCCCAGCCGCACGCGGGGGTCGATGGCCGCGTAGAGCAGGTCGACCAGCACGTTGGCGACCACCACGAAGACCGCCGAGATGAGCACGGTGGCCATGATGGTGGGCAGGTCGCCGGCCCGCACCGCCTCGACCGCGGTCCGCCCCAGGCCCTGGATGCCGAAGGTGGTCTCGGTGATCACCGTGCCGCCCAGCGCCGCCCCGACGTCCAGGCCGGCGATGGTGACCACCGGGGTGATCGCGGCGCGCAGCGCGTGCCGCCCGTACACCTTCGGTTTCGCCAGGCCCTTCGCGCGCGCGGTGCGGACGAAGTCCTCGGAGAGGGTCTCCAGCATCTGCGCTCTCGACAGCCGGGCGTAGATCGCGGAGAAGAGGAAGGCCAGCGCGACCCAGGAGAGCACCAGGCCGCTGGCCCACTTCAGCGGATTGTCGAAGATCGACGTGTAGCTCGGCACGGGCAGCAGGCGCAGGTTGTAGACGAAGACCAGCAGCAGCACCGCGCCGACGAAGTAGAGCTGCAGCGAGGCTCCGGTCAGCGAGAAGCCGATCGCGGCTCGGTCCACCCAGGTGCCTCGGCGCAGCGCCGAGACCATGCCGAGGCCGACCCCGAGCAGCAGCCAGAGGATCGCCGCCGGGATCACGATGCTCAGGGTCACCGGCAGCACCCGGGTGATGGTGTCCAGCACCGCCTCGTTGTTGACGTACGACCAGCCCAAGCAGGGCGCGTCGCACCGGCCGCCCTGCGCGCTGCCCAGGTCCCGCCCGGTGAAGATGCCCTTCATGTAACCGCCGTACTGCGTGATCAACGGGTCGCGCAGGCCCAGCTCCTGGCGGACCCGCTCCAGCCGCTCGGGGTTGCAGTTCTTCGGACACATGCCGCTGACCGGGTCGCGGGGCAGCGCGAAGAACATCAGGAAGGTCAGCACGCTCACCGCGAACAGGGTGAGCACCGCGGAGAAGAGCCGTTTGATCAGGAAGCGCGCCATCGGAAAACCCCTACCGGGACGACTTCGGGTCGAGCGCGTCGCGCAGCGCGTCGCCGAAGAGGTTGAACGCGAACACGAGCGCGAAGATCGTGATGCCGGGGAAGAAGACGAAGGCCGGGTCGGTCTGAAGGTAGTCCAGGCTCTGGTAGATCATCCGGCCGAAACTCGGCGTCTCCTCGGTCAGCCCGACGCCGATGAACGACAGCGCGGCCTCGCTGGTGATGAACTGCGGCACGGCCAGTGAGAACGACACCAGGATCGGCGCCCAGATGTTCGGCAGCAGTTGCCGGAAGAGCATGTGCGCCAGCCCGGCGCCGCTGGCCTTGGCGGCCTCCACGAACTCCCGCTCGCGCAGGGCGATCACCTGGCCGCGGACCAGCCGGGCGGTGCCGGTCCAGCCGAAGATCGCGAAGACGGCGATCAGAACCCCGACTCCGAAGGCCGGGGAGACCGCGTCGCGCTCGCCGTAGAAGCGCAGGGTCAGGGTCGGGGTCAGGGCCAGCGCGATGATAAGGAACGGCATGGCCAGGGTCAGGTCGGTGATCCAGTTGATCACCGCGTCGAGCCAGCCGCCGAGGTAGCCGGCGAGCGCGCCGAGCGCGATGCCGATGACCGCCGTGATCACAGCCGCCGCGAAAGCGATCAGCAGTGAGGTACGCAGGCCGTAGACCAGCCGGATGAAGATGTCCCGGCCGAGGTTGGGCTCCAGCCCGAAGAAGTGGTCACCGGACACTCCACCGGCGTACCCGAGCGGCATGCCGAAGCCGTCCAGCTTGTTCTGGAACTGGTCGCGCGGGCCGATCCCGTAGAGCATCTCGATCAGCGGCGCGGCCAGCGCCACCAGGACGAAGAAGACCAGCATCGCCCCGCTGACCATCGCCGTCCGGTCGCGGCGCAGCCGGAGCATCGCGAGTTGGCCGGGCGAGCGGCCGACGAAGCCCTTGTCCTTCGGCGCGTCGGCGCCGCCGCCCGAGTCGATCTCGGCCAGCGCCACGCCCTCCACCGGGGACATGCTCATCTCGACACCTCCTCGACACCCGCACCCGTGCCCGCCGCCTCGACGCCCGCGCCCGCCGGCTGCGCGCCCAGGGCGGCCTCGACAGGTCCCTGCTCCGGGAAGTGGCAGGCGGCGGCCTGGTTGCCGCCGTCGCGGGGGACCAGCGCCGGCTCCTCGGAGGCGCAGATGTCCTGCGCCTTCCAGCAGCGGGTGCGGAACCGGCAGCCCGACGGCGGGTTGAGCGGGGTGGGCACGTCGCCGGCCAGCCGGATCCGGCCGGCCGGGCCGAGCTTGGTGACGTCCGGGATCGCGGAGAGCAGCGCCCGGGTGTACGGGTGCTGCGGGCGCTCGTAGATGTCGGCCCGGTCGCCGATCTCCACGATCTTGCCCAGGTACATCACCGCCACCCGCTGGCAGAAGTGCCGGACCACGGCCAGGTCGTGGGCGATGAAGACGAACGCCAGGTCCAGTTCGCGTTGCAGGTCGCGGAGCAGGTTGACCACCTGCGCCTGGATCGACACGTCCAGGGCGGAGACCGGCTCGTCGGCGACGATCAGCTTCGGCCGCAGCGCCAGGGCTCGCGCGATGCCGATGCGCTGGCGCTGGCCGCCGGAGAACTCGTGCGGGTAGCGGTTGTAGTGCTCCGGGTTGAGCCCGACCAGCTCCAGCAGCTCCTGCACCCGCTTCTTCACCCCGCCCGGCGGGTCGATCCCGTTGACCTGCAACGGCATCGCCACGATCCGGCCGACGGTGTGCCGGGGGTTCAGCGAGGCGTACGGGTCCTGGAAGATGATCTGCAGGTCCTGCCGCAGCGGGCGCAGCTCACGCCGGCCGGCATGGGTGATGTCCCGCCCGGCGAACTCGATGCTCCCGGCGGTGGGCTGCAGCAGGCGGACCAGCATCCGACCGGTGGTCGTCTTGCCGCAGCCGGACTCACCCACCAGGCCGAGCGTCTCGCCTGGGCGCACGTCGAAGTCCACCCCGTCCACGGCCCGCACCAGGCCCGTGCTCCGCAGCCCGCTGCGCACCGGGAAGTGCTTGGCCAGCCCACGCACCCGCAGCAGCGGCTCGATCGTCTCCACACTCATCGGGCGACCCCCACGTGCGCGATGTCCTCCGCGTACAAGCGGGTCCGGTCGTCGGCGGAGAGGTGACAGGCCACCCGGTGGCCGTCCGCGCCGGCCGGGCGCAGCAGCGGCACCTGGGTGCGGGACCGGTCGCCGTTGCGGTCGGCGTACCGGCAGCGTGGGTGGAAGGCGCACCCGGGCGGCAGGTTGATCAGGCTGGGCGGGTTGCCCCGGATCGGCACCAGGTCCGCGTCCGCGTCGCCGTGCAGCGACGGCACGCTGGAGAGCAACCCCCAGGTGTACGGGTGCTGCGGCCGGCGCAGCACCTGCTCGACGCTGCCGTGCTCGACCGCCCGGCCGCCGTACATCACCAGCACGTCGTCGGCCACCTGGCTGACCACGCCGAGGTCGTGCGTGATCATGATGATCGCGGAGTGGAACTCGGCCTGGAGGTCGGCCAGCAGGTCCAGGATCTGCGCCTGCACGGTGACGTCCAGCGCGGTGGTCGGCTCGTCGGCGATCAGCAGATCCGGGTCGTTGACCAGCGCCATCGCGATCATCGCGCGCTGGCGCATACCGCCGGAGAACTCGTGCGGGTACTGGTCGAACCGGCGCGCCGGCTGGGGGATGCCGACCCGGCCGAGCATGTCCACGGCCCGCTGCCGGGCCTCGCGCTTGCCGGCGCGCGGGTGGTGCACCCGGTACGCCTCGACGATCTGCTTCCCCACCGTGTAGTAGGGGTGCAGCGCGGAGAGCGGGTCCTGGAAGATCATCGCCATGTCCCGGCCGCGCAGCCGGCGTACCTCCTCCTCGGGCAGGCCGACCAGTTGGCGGCCGCCGACGAAGATCTCGCCGCTGACGGTGGTGCGCTTCGGGTTGTGCAGCCCGAGGATGGCCAGCGAGGTGACGCTCTTGCCCGAGCCGGACTCGCCGACGATGCCGAGCGTCCGGCCACGCTCCACCGCGAACGACACCCCGTCGACCGCGCGGACCACGCCGTCCTCGGTCTCGAACCGCACCCGCAGGTCGTCCACCCGCAGGTAGGGCGCGTCGGTGCCGCGCTGTTCCGGCACGCTGGGGCGGTCGTCCGGTTGCCCGGACGGCGCCGACTCCGACCTGGCCACGACCGCCTCCCTCAGTAGTGAAGAGAACCTACAGCAAAGTCCTGAGGGCGAAAATAAGCTACAGAGCCGGAAGCTGTCAGCGGCCGTCAGCGTAACGAGTCGGCAACGGCGTGAACAGCCCTCACCAGCCCATCCACCGCCGCCGTTGCCCGACACGCCGGCGCCGACGGCCGCCCGCGGTCACCCCGTCGGCTCTACTGGATGGGTGTTTCCCGCCGCCGCCCTCACGCGCCACTCACCCTGGTCCGAGCAGGACTACCTGGCCCTCGGCGAGACCGTGTGCCGGATCGAACTGGTCGATGGCGAACTGCTCCTCGGGCCCCCGCCCACCGTTCGTCACCAGGTGACCGTGGGCAATCTGCTCAGCGCGCTGGCGCCCGGATGTCGAGCGGCCGGGTTGACCCCGCTGCCGGTGATCAATCTGCGGCTGACGCCGCGGCGGATCCTCAACCCTGACCTGGTCGTCACCACCGACTTCGAATCCGACGCGCTCTGCCTGCCGGCAGCTGCCGTACACCTCGTCGGAGAGGTCTCCGCGCCGCACACCGCCACCATCGACCAGGTGCTCAAGATGCACTATTACGCCGCGGCCGGCATCGAGTGGTACCTCCTCGTGGAGCAGGAGACGCTGACCATCCACCTCTACCAACGGCAGGGTGACCACTACGTCGAGCGGTCGGTGACCAGGGCCGGCGAGGTGCTGGAACTCAGCGAACCTGTCCGGGCGACGATCCGGCCGGAGCAGCTCGTCCCCTGACGGATGTCGGGCGGCTCGCCTAGGGTCGGTCGCATGACCGAGTTCGACGCGGCGACCGCCGCGGTGCAGGCCGCGCTGGACGCCGGAGCCCGGTACGCCGACGCCCGGGTGATGCACCGCCGCTACGAGTCGATGTCGGCCCGCAACGGCGAGATCGAGGAGCTGGTTCAGGACGAGAGCATCGGGTTGGGCGTACGCGCCCTGGTCGGGTCCAGCTGGGGCTTCCACGCCGTACCCGACCTCTCCGACGCCGCCGCGCGCGACGCCGGCCGGCGCGCCGCCCGCACGGCCGCCGCGAGCGCCCGGGTGCCCGGCCCGGCGGTCGACCTGGTGCCGACCGAGGTGGCGACCGCGAGCTGGGCATCGGGGTGCACGGTGGACCCGCTCGGCGTCCCGTTGTCCGGCAAGGGCGACCTGCTGGTCGGCGCGACCCGGACGATGGCCGAGCACGGCGCCGACGTGGCCGAGGGGCTCTACCAGGTCTGGGACACCGCCAAGTGGTTCGTCTCCAGCGAGGGGCACCGGATCGACCAGCGGATCCGGGAGTGCGGTGGCGGCATCTCGGCCACCTCGGTCGGCGACGGCGAGACCCAGCGCTGCTCCTATCCCAGCTACCGCGGCCAGTACGGCACCAGCGGCTGGGAGCTGGTCGACTCGCTCGACCTGGCCGGGCACGCGGCGCGGATCGCCGAGGAGTCCCGGGCGCTGCTCACCGCACCGCTCTGCCCGGCCGGCGAGACCGACCTGATCCTCGGCGGCGAGCAGCTCGCCCTGCAGATCCACGAGTCGGTCGGGCACGCCATCGAGCTGGACCGGATCCTCGGCTGGGAGGCCGCCTTCGCCGGCACCTCCTGGTTGGACCTGGTCCAGCTCGGCTCGCTGCGCTACGGCTCCGACCTGATGACGGTCACCATCGACCCGACCATCCCCGGCGCGCTGGGCAGCTTCGGCTACGACGACGAGGGCTCCCCGGCGGTGAAGCGGGACGCGGTCCGCGAGGGGCGCTGGGTGGGCGTGCTCGCCGGCCGGGACTCCGCCGCCGTCGCCGGTCTCGACCACGGCGGCAGCGTACGGGCCGACGGCTGGGCCCGGCTGCCGATGGTGCGGATGACCAACGTGGGCCTGGAACCCGGCCCGCACACCCTGGAGGAGATCATCGCCGCCACCGACGACGGCGTGCTGATGGACCTCAACCGCTCCTGGTCCATCGACGACAAGCGGCTCAACTTCCAGTTCGGCTGCGAGGTCGGCTGGGAGATCAAGAAGGGCCGGCGCGGGCGGATGCTGCGCAACCCCACCTACACCGGCATCGGCCCGCAGTTCTGGCGCTCGATGGACATGCTCTCCTCGGAGATCGTCGCCTGGGGCACGCCGAACTGCGGCAAGGGCCAGCCCGGCCAGATCGGGCACACCGGCCACCCCGCCGCGCCGGCCCGGTTCCGCAACGTCCGGGTGGGGGTGCGGGCATGACCGAGCTGGACCTCGCCGGGCAGGTGGTCGAGCTGGTCCGCCGGCTCGCCGGGCCGGATGCGCAGGCCGAGGTGGTGGTGACCCGGGCCGACCTGGCGCTGACCCGGTTCGCCAACTCGTTCATCCACCAGAACGTCGCCGAGTCCACCGTCGGCGTCCGGCTGCGGCTGCACGTGGACGGGCGGACCGCGGCCGGCAGCGGCAGCCTGGTCGACGCCGACGGGCTGCGCGCGCTGGTCGAGCGCACCCTCACCGCCGCCCGGCTCTGCCCGCCCGACCCGGCCTGGCCGGGGGTCACCCCGCCCACGCCGATGCCGGCCGCCGCCGGCTGGGACGAGTCCACCGCGTACGCCGAGCCGGACGAGCGGGCCGCCCGGGTGCGCGCGTTCGTCGACGCCATCGGCGGGCTGACCGCGGCCGGCTACTGCCGCACGGCGCACCGCGCGTCGGCGTTCGCCAACTCGGCCGGGCACGCCGCCCAGGGCCGAACCGCCGAGGTGGCGATGGACGGGATCGCCCGTGTCGGCGGCGCGGACGGGGTGGCCCGGGCCTGCGCCGACCGGCTGGCCGACGTCGACGGCGCCGAGCTGGGCGCGCGGGCCGCCGCCAAGGCCCGGGCGGCGGCCGACCCGGTGGAGCTGGCGCCCGGGCGTTACGAGGTGGTGCTCGAACCGGCCGCCGTCGCCGACCTGCTGGCGAACTTCTCCTGGTACGGGTTCAACGGCAAGCGGTACGCCGAGCGGCAGTCCTTCGCCGAGCCGGGCGCGGCCCAGTTCGACCCGGCCGTCACCCTGGTCGACGACCCGCTGGCCGGTTCCGGGCTGCCGTTCGACGTCGAGGGCACGCCCCGGCACCCGGTGACCCTGGTCGACGCCGGCACCACTGCGACCCTGGCGCACGACCGGCGCAGCGCGGCCGAGGTCGGGGCCGCCTCGACCGGGCACGCGGTCGCCGGCGGGGCGACCTGGGGCCCGATGGCCCGCAACCTGCGCCTCACCACAGGCCCCGGCGACGGTGACGCCGCGGCGGGCCGCGCGGGCGGCGCGTCCGCCGGCGACACCGGCGCGGTGGTGGACGCCGACACGGCGGCGCTGGTCGCCGGGGTGCGCCGCGGGCTGCTGGTCAGCGACCTCTGGTACACCCGGGTGCTCGACCCGAAGAGCCTGGTCGTCACCGGGCTGACCCGCAACGGGGTCTGGCTGGTCGAGGACGGCGCGGTCACCCGAGCGGTACGCGACCTGCGCTTCACCGAGTCGTACCCGCGCGCGCTCGGCCCCGGGGCGGTGCTCGGCGTGGGTCGCCGGGCGGTCCGCCTGCCGGACCGGGTCGACGGCATCTGGTGGGAGGCCCCGCCGCTGCGGCTGGCGTCCTGGAACTTCACCGGCGGCGCGTCCGGGTGAGTCGTCCCGGCGGGTCGCCGGGCCGGGCAGTGAAGTTCTTAACATCGCGACATTGATCGGCGTACGGGGCTTTCCACCAGCCAGGACACACGGGACACTGCCTTGCGCGGACGGCCCGCGGAGATCGGCGTAACGTGTGTCACTTAGCTGCGCCGGTTCGCCCGGTGTGGTCGTTGGTGTGCGCATGACGTGGCAAGCGGGTGCGGGTTCGCCGGTCCGCGTGCCGACCGGAACAGATCCGCCCGCGCGTGCGGGCCCCGTCAGGGAGACGACTCGAATGACATCAACGGCAACGAAGCCGCGGGGAGCGCGAGGCCGCGCCGCCATCGCGGCGAAGACGTTGCGCACCGACCGCTGGTGGTTCGCCCCACTGATCACCGTCGTCGGGCTCAGCGCCTGGGTCGCGTACGCGACGGTCCGGGTCTTCATGCACAAGTGGTACTGGGTCGACGAGTTCCACTACCTGACCCCGTTCTACTCCCCCTGTGTGACCGACCGCTGCCTGCCGGACGCCGCGCACTTCGGACGGTTCCTCCCCGGCTGGTGGATCATCCCGGACGCCGCGCTGACCCTGCCGTTCCTGCTGCTGTTCCGGCTCACCTGCTACTACTACCGCAAGGCGTACTACCGGTCGTTCTGGCTCTCGCCGCCGGCCTGCGCCGTGCCGGACGGGCACAAGGCGTACGGCGGGGAGACCCGGTTCCCGCTGCTCGGGCAGAACCTGCACCGCTACTTCTTCTACGCCGCCGCGATCATCTCGCTGGTCAACACCTGGGACGCGATCCTGGCCTTCCACTCGCCGAAGGGCTTCGGGTTCGGGCTGGGCAACCTCATCCTGCTCGGCAACGTGGTCATGCTCTGGGCGTACACCATCTCCTGCCACTCCTGCCGGCACATCATCGGCGGGCGGCTCAAGCACTTCTCGAAGGCTCCGCTGCGCTACCGCGCCTGGACCGGTGTGTCCTGGCTGAACGTCCGGCACATGCAGCTCGCCTGGATCACGCTCGGCACCCTGGCGCTGACCGACTTCTACGTCATGGCGGTCGCGGCCGGCTGGTTCAACGACCTGCGGTTCATCAACTAAAGGGCCCCTGGACATGACTACGACCACTCGAATCGAACGACACCACTACGACGTCGTCGTGATCGGGGCCGGCGGCGCCGGTCTGCGCGCGGCGATCGAGGCCCGGCTCGCCGGCAAGAAGACGGCGATCATCTCCAAGTCGCTGTTCGGCAAGGCGCACACGGTGATGGCCGAGGGCGGCGCCGCCGCCGCGATGGGGAACGTGAACAGCCGGGACAACTGGCAGGTGCACTTCCGCGACACCATGCGCGGCGGCAAGTTCCTCAACAACTTCCGGATGGCCGAGCTGCACGCGAAGGAGTCGCCGCAGCGGATCTGGGAGCTGGAGACGTACGGTGCGCTCTTCGACCGCACCAAGGACGGGAAGATCTCCCAGCGCAACTTCGGCGGCCACGAGTACCCGCGGCTGGCGCATGTCGGCGACCGGACCGGCCTGGAGCTGATCCGCACCCTGCAGCAGAAGATCGTCTCGCTGCAGCAGGAGGACAAGCGCGAGCACGGCTCGTACGACGCCCGGATCAAGGTCTTCTCCGAGACCACCATCACCGAGCTGCTGCTCGACGGCGACCGGGTCGCCGGCGCGTTCGGCTACTACCGGGAGTCCGGCGAGTTCGTCCTCTTCGAGGCGCCGGCCGTCGTGCTGGCCACCGGCGGCGTCGGCCGCTCCTACAAGGTCACCTCGAACTCCTGGGAGTACACCGGGGACGGGCACGCGCTGGCGCTGCGCGCCGGCGCGACGCTGATCAACATGGAGTTCCTCCAGTTCCACCCGACCGGCATGGTCTGGCCGCCCTCGGTGAAGGGCATCCTGGTCACCGAGTCGGTCCGCGGCGACGGCGGCGTGCTGAAGAACTCCGACGGCAAGCGGTTCATGTTCGACTACGTCCCCGACGTCTTCCGCAAGCAGTACGCGGAGACCGAGGAGGAGGCGGACCGCTGGTACACCGACCCGGACAACAACCGGCGTCCGCCGGAGCTGCTGCCCCGCGACGAGGTGGCCCGGGCAATCAACAGCGAGGTCAAGGCCGGCCGGGGCACCCCCGCGGGCGGCGTCTACCTGGACATCGCCTCCCGCAAGCCGGCGGAGGAGATCCGCCGCCGGCTGCCGTCGATGTACCACCAGTTCAAGGAGCTGGCCGACGTCGACATCACCAGAGAGCCGATGGAGGTCGGGCCCACCTGTCACTACGTGATGGGCGGCGTCGAGGTCGACCCGGACTCCGGGGCGGCGTTCGGCACCGTACGGGGGCTGTTCGCCGCCGGTGAGGTCTCCGGCGGTATGCACGGCTCCAACCGGCTCGGCGGTAACTCCCTGTCCGACCTGCTGGTCTTCGGCAAGCGCGCGGGCGGGCACGCCGCCTCGTACGCCGACGGGCTGGCCGCCCGGCCGAAGGTGGCCGTCGCCGCGGTGGAGGCCGCGGTGGAGACGGCGCTGGCGCCGCTGCAGCGGGATACCGGCGAGAGCCCGTACACCCTCCAGCAGGACCTCCAGGCGGTGATGGGGGATCTGGTAGGAATCATCCGCCGGGAAAGCGAGCTTGAGGACGCGTTGAGCCGGCTGGCCGAGCTGCGCGAGCGGGTGGCCAAGGTCAGCGCGGCCGGCGGCCGCCGCTACAACCCGGGCTGGCACCTGGCGCTGGACCTGCGGAACATGCTGCTGGTGTCGGAGTGCACCGCGAAGGCGGCGCTGGAGCGGCGGGAGTCGCGCGGCGGCCACACCCGGGAGGACTTCCCGGCGATGGACCCGGCGTGGCGCCGGGTCAACCTGGTCTGCTCGCTCGACGGCGACACCGTACGGCTGGAGCGCAAGCCGCTGCCGAAGATCCGCGCCGAGCTGATCCGCCTCTTCGACCGGGCGGAGCTGGCCAAGTACCTCACCGACGAGGAGCTCGCCGAGTTCGACGCCCTCGTCGTCGACGCCGAGGCCGAGGAGGCGGGCAAGTAATGGCGGAGCAGAAGTCCCCGGGGGCCGGCAAGGCCGGCACCAAGCGCCAGTTCCGCATCTGGCGCGGCGACGAGAACGGCGGCGACCTGCAGGACTACATGGTCGAGGTGAACGAGGGCGAGGTGGTCCTCGACGTGATCCACCGGCTGCAGGCCACCGACGCCCCGGACCTGGCCTGCCGGTGGAACTGCAAGGCCGGCAAGTGCGGCTCCTGCTCGATGGAGATCAACGGCAAGCCGCGGCTGAGCTGCATGACCCGGATGTCGACCTTCGAGGCGGACGAGACGGTCACGGTCACCCCGCTGCGCACCTTCCCGGTCATCCGGGACCTGGTCACCGACGTCTCGTTCAACTACGAGAAGGCCCTCGAGACGCCGGCCTTCGCGCCGCCGCCCGACCTGGCGCCCGGCGACTACCGGATGCAGCAGGTCGACGTGGAGCGCTCGCAGGAGTTCCGTAAGTGCATCGAGTGCTTCCTGTGCCAGAACGTCTGCCACGTGATCCGTGACCACGAGGAGAACAAGCCGGCCTTCTCCGGGCCGCGGTTCTTCATCCGGGCCGCGGAGCTGGACATGCACCCGCTCGACACGAAGAGCGACCGCAAGGAGTACGCACAGCAGGAGCAGGGGCTCGGCTACTGCAACATCACCAAGTGCTGCACCGAAGTCTGCCCGGAGCACATCAAGATCACGGACAACGGGATCATCCCCATGAAAGAGCGGGTCGTGGACCGCAGGTACGATCCCCTTGTGTGGCTTGGTAGCAAGATCTTCCGTCGGGGTGAGACGCCCCAGACCAGCGTGACCACCCCCCGTCCGGGCTCGGCGGCGCCCGCCGGCAGCCCCGCCGGGGTGCACTCGCACGCGGGCGGCTCGCACGACCCGCGCGCCGAGGTGCAGGCGCAGCGCGGGGTGAACTGGCACCGCGAGGTGCCGCACCCGACCGCCCCGGCGGTCGACGACCGCGGCAAGCTGCCGCTGACCGAGCTCACCTTCGACCGCGCGGCGGCCCCCTCGCCGTTCGGCGACGACGTGACCTTCCCGCTGCCCCCGGAGCACCTGAACTTCGCCCACCCGGAGCAGGACAAGCACTGAGGACCACAGCGATGACGGGGGCCGCGGCGACTGCCGCCGGCCCCCGTCCCGTTTCCGCCCGCCCGTCCGGTTCGGCGGGCGGTCAGCGCCGGGCGAGCATCGGGCGCAGCGCGGCGACGATCGGGGCGTCCGCAGGCAGCCAGGTGACGTCGTCCAACTCGGCGGCGGAGAGCCAGCGCAGCGCCGAGTGCTCCAGGGCCTGGGGGCGGTCGCCGTGCAGCAGACGGGCCGCGTACACCTTGAGCACCGAGCGCCCGTGGGCCATCCGGACGTTGCGGCCGACCCGCTCGCCGATCTCCACCCGTACGGCGAGTTCCTCGGCACACTCACGGGCCAGCGCGGCGGTCTCGCTCTCGCCCGGTTCGACCTTGCCGCCGGGGAACTCGAACATCCCCGCGACCTCGGGCGGGGCGGCGCGGGCGCAGGCCAGCACCCGCCCGTCCTCGATGATGGCCGCCCCGACGATGACCTTCAGGTCCCGTCGCTCGAACTGCCCGCCGTCGTTAGCCCGTTCGGTCCGCACGGGCGTCCAGCGTGCCAGATCAATCGGCGGTTTGGGTACCTTGGTCGACCGTCAGGCCAGGAGAACACGGAAGTGTGGGCGTGGACACACCCACCGGGCGACGACAGACTAGAGGGCACCGACAAGACACGGGACGGCGACGATTTGGCCACAAGCCGGCAACGGCGCCTGGGAGGTGCGGTGATGCGCGCGCTGTTCAGCGGTCGAGCGAAGCGCGACTACCTCAGCGACGCCCTCGCCCTGCTGAGCGGATGGATCCGCGAGGGCGAGCAGATCCGACGGACTCTCGTGATCGACGACACGCAGCACGCGGCCCTGACCGAGCGGGTCAAGGTGGTCGCCGACGCGCTGCACCTGCGGCCGGAGATCAGCCGCCGGGCCGACCAGACCCAGATCCGGGTCGGGCACGGCAACGAGCCGCTGACCGAGGGCGAAGTCCTGCTGGCCGCCCGCATCGAGGACGCCTACCGCGCGGTCACCGAGGCCTGACGTACGCTCCCCCGCCATGACGACACGGGCCGTCCTGGTGGACATCGGCGGCGTTCTGGAGATCACCCCTTCGCTCGGCGTGACCGAGCGGTGGGAGGCGACCCTGGGCCTGCGTCCCGGCGAACTGGACGAGCGCGCCGTCGACGTCTGGGCTGCCGGGGCCATCGGCGAGATCACCCTGGACGAGGTGCACGCGAGGGGTACGGCTTCGCCGACCTGACCGACGTGCTCGTCTACTCCCACGAGGTCGGCCTGTCGAAGCCGGACCCGCACATCTACCTGCTGGCCTGCGACCGGCTGGGCGTACCGCCCGAGCATGCGCTGTTCCTGGACGACTTCCCGCCGGCGGTGGACGGCGCCCGCGCCGTCGGGATGCACGCCGTGCTGCTCGGGCCGAACGCGCAGGCCATCGCAGACATCGAGGGGTGGCTGAGAGAAGGCTGAGGTCTCCGTGAAAGGTGCGTGGGTATCAATTCGTCGCGGCTACGCCTGCCGGCCACGCGGTGCCACCAATGCCCACCGTCGAGACCGAGCAGGCCGACCCGGGCAGCGTGGTCGAGGTGCCGACGCGGCGGAAGATCGACTTTAAGTTTTGCTTATGGATCTGCTGTTTGATCAGCAAGATCGGTACCTTGCCCGGATGCGACACATCGGAACCGTGATCGCCGCAGCCGTCGTGGGTCCGCTGTCCTGGATCCTGTTCGCCCTCGGCCAGTCCCGGTCGGCGCAGGCGTTCGCGAACGCAGAGGACGGCGGTTCGCTGGACAGCGGCGACTTCGTTAGACCGGCGCTGGTGCTGGCCGGCGCGGGGATCCTGCTCGGGCTCATCGCCACGCTCCGGTTCTCCCCGCTGGGCGCGGGGTTGACCGGGCTGGTCTACTCGGCCAGCTACCTGGGCCTGCTGATCAGCCCGACCGGGGTGATGAACCTGCTCGACCACGAGCTGACCGTGATGGGCCACCAGGTCGACCTGGCCGCCCCCGTACGCACCGGGACGACGCTGCTGGTTGGCTCGCTGCTGCTCGTCGGAGTGGTGAGCATCCGCCGCTGGCAGCGCTGGCCACAGCCGGCCGCCGCCGAGGCGCCCGCGGCGCTGGTGCCGGACGAGGTGATCCCGCCCCTGCCGCGACGGGATCATCCACTGGGCGCGGACGGCCTCGGCCTGGGCAACCCACGCGAGACGCCGGAGCCGGAGCCGGTCCGCACCGGCGGTCCGGACTGGGCCGGCCGCTCGGACTGGGCCGGCCTGGTGGCGGACGGCTCCGGGGACCGGCCCGGGCGGTCGCCCGACTGGACCCGCCAGCCGTCGCGCTGAACAACCGGGTGTTCCGGTGGGGCATGCGCGGGCATGCCCCACAGGAACCCCGAGCGACGGGCACGTCATGTCCGGTGGACCCGCGACGGGTCGGGCCCGGTCGGGCATACCCGGCTCGGCGCGCCGGCGTGGACCCGCCGGCTCAGTCCGCGTCCTGCGGGTACCAGCGCAGCTCGACGGAGTTGCCGTCCGGGTCCCGCACGTAGATCGAGGTCGCGCTCCCCCGCGCCCCGAACCGGCCGACCGGACCCTCCAGCACCGTGAAGGCACCGGACTCGATCACTTCCGCCCAGTCGAGCGGCGCGACCACCAGGCAGAAGTGGTCGACGTTCGACTCGCCGCGCGGCCGGTGGACCAGGTCGACGATGGTCTCCGGGCTGACCCGTACCGAGGGGAACGGCACCGTGCCGGCCCGCCACTCGTCCACCCGGACCGGAGCCAGCCCGAGCACCCCGCAGTAGAAGTCCAGGGAGCGCTCGACGTCGGTCACGTTGAGCACCAGATGGTCGAAGCCCGTCACCCGCACCGCGCTCACCTCGCCTCCAGCCCGTACGCCTGGCGCAGCCAGTCGGTGAACAGGGCCGGGTCGACGTCGGCGAGAGCGCGCAGCTTCACCGAGGCCATCTGCCGGGCGCCCGGGGCCAGCCGCCCGGACGGGTCGTCGACCTCCTGCCCCCGCCACAGGCCGAAGGTGACGTACCCGCCGTACGCCTTGACCAGGCAGACCGGGCGCTGGCCCGGCTTCTCCCCCAGGCCCCAGACCGGGTGGCCGTGCCACATCGCGCCGGTCGCGCCCGGCAGGGCCGACTCGATGACCGGGCGGAGCTTCTCGCCGATCTCCCGCAGCGGGCCGTCCAGGCCGGCCAGGTAGTCGGTGACTGTCGTCGTCGTCATGCCCTTCACGATCCGCCGGCGCGCGACGGCGACCAAGCCATGATCGGGCTACGATCGTTGATCCTGGTTCAACGATGGGACGTGACGTGCTCGAACGGTACGAGCTGGAGACCTTCCTGACCCTCGCCGACCAACTGCACTTCGGCCGCACGGCCGAGCGGCTCGGGGTGACCACCGGCCGGGTCAGCCACGTGGTCAAGAAGCTGGAACGCCGGATCGGCGCCCCGCTCTTCGCGCGGACCAGCCGGGTCGTCCAGCTCACCCCGATCGGCCGGCAACTCGCCGACGGCCTCGCCCCGCTGGTCGCCGGCATGGACGAGGCGGTACGCCGGGCGGTCGACGCCGGGCGCGGCGTCACCGGGCGGCTGCGGGTGGCCTTCCTCGGCGAGTGGACCGCCCCGGTGCTGCTCAAGGCGGTCGCCCTGTTCACCGAGCGGCACCCGGAATGCCAGGTCGAGGTGCACGAGGTGCAGCTCTACAACTCGCGGCCGAGCCTGGTGGACGGCTCGATCGACCTGCTCATCGCGGCGTACCCGTTCGACGGCATGGCCTGCGGCCCGCCGCTGCTGACCGAGAACCGGGTGCTCGCGGTGCCGGCCGGGCACCCGCTGACCCGCGCGGCGTCGGTCTCCCTGGAGGTCCTCGCCGACCATCCGGTGGTGCAGTACCCGGCGGTGACCTCGGCGGAGTTCAAGCGCGACCGCACCCCGGAGCAGACCCCGTCCGGCCGGCCGGTGCCGAAGGGCCCCACCGGCAACACCTTCTCGGAGATGCTGACCCTGGTGGCGATGGGCCAGGGCGTGCTGCCGGTCGGCGAGCACACCCGGCACTACTACCCCCGCCCGGATCTCGCCTACGTGCCGATCCACGACGCGCCGCCGATCCAGCGCGGCCTGGTCTGGCGGGCGGCCAACACCACGGCCCGGGTCCGCGAGTTCGTCCGGGCGGCGACCGACGCGAACGCCGGCTGACACGCCGGCCGCGCCGGGGTCGTGCTGACCCGCCACCGGCTGGCATGATCCGCCCCGATGAGACACGGCGAGTTCCGCCATCCCCGGCTGGTGGCGGTCTACGACGCGGAGTGCCCCTGGTCGCGCGACGACGACTACTTCCTCGCCGTGGTCGACGAGACGCCCGCCGCCCGGGTCCTCGACCTCGGCTGCGGGACCGGCCGGCTCACCCTCGCCCTGGCCGCCGCCGGGCACCCGGTCACCGGCGTCGACCCGGCGGGCCCGTCGCTGGCCGCCGCCCGCGCCAAGCCGGGCGCCGAGCGGGTGACCTGGATCGAGGGCACCTCTGCGGTGCTGCCGAGGCGGGCGTTCGACGTGGCGGTGATGACCAGCCACGTGGCGCAGTACTTCGTGGACGACGCCGGGTGGGCGGACACCCTCGCCGACCTGCGCCGGGCGCTGGTGCCCGGCGGCCGGCTGGTCTTCGATGCGCGGGACCCGGCCGACCGGCGGTGGGACCGGTGGAACCCGGTCGACTCCCGGCGCCGGATCACGCTGGCGGACGGCAGCGTGGTGCGCGCCTGGACGGAGGTCACCGCGGTGGCGGGCGGCGCGGTGAGCTTCGTCCACCACTACCTCTTCCCCGACGGTGCCGAGCTGCTCAGCTCGGCCACGCTGCGGTTCCGCACCGAGCAGGAGCTGCGCGGCTCGCTGCGCGCCGCCGGGTTCACCGTCGAGCGGATCCACGGCGGCTGGCGCGGAGAGCCGGTGGGGCAGGGCGACGGCGAGTTCGTCGTCCTCGCCCTCGTCGACGACGATCTTGCAGGTGGCGCGCCGGGCCTACCGTGAGGGCATGGCGAACGCGACCTATGACCGCAAGGAGCAGTTCCAGCAGATCCAGAGCGGCCTGCTCGACGGAGAACAGATCATCGCCGTCTACGACGCGGTCGGCACCGGCACCGGGTTCATCGGGCTGACCGACCGGCGCGTGATCATCCAGGACCGCTCCTTCATCGGCAAGCGGTACGCCATCACCAGCATCCCGTACTCGAAGATCACCAGCGTGAGCGTGGTGAGCAACAAGTCGTGGGGCGGGTCGTTCTTCTCCACCGGCGCCATCGCCATCCACGTCGGCACGCACACCTACGAGGTGGAGTTCCGCGGTGCCCAGAAGAGCCACCACGTGCACAACGTGATCCTGCACTACATCAGCTGACAAGGGCGTACGCCCGGCCCGGTGTGCGGCGGCGTTCCGGGCCGGGCGAGCGGATCCGCCCGGGATCAGACGGTGCTCGGCCGGCCCGGGTCGAAGACTTCGTTCACCGCCGCCCAGTCGAGCGCCTGGAGCAGTGCGTCGGTGCCGAGGGTCAGCTTCAGGTCGATCTCGGCCGGGTGCAGTGGCACGAGGGCGAGCAGGGAGATCCGCCGTCCGTCGTCGGTCGTGACGATGCGCGCCTCCGGCGCGCAGCGGACCATCGGCGTGACCACGGTGGCCACGAAGGGCAGCTCCGGGGCGTACGGCAGGGCCGGGTCCCCGTTCGGGACCGAGTGCCACTCCCCGATCCAGGTGCGGTACTCGTGCGGCAGGCGCGCCACCGTCTTCAACAGCCGGATCGGCCAGTACGCACGCTCGTCCCCGAACGCCTCCTGCGACAGCGGCCAGTCCGCCGGCAGGCACATCGTCAGCTCCGCGTACGGGCTGACGTCGGCCTGGGCCGGCACCGTCATCGGCAGGTCGCTCATGCCCGACGTGACGAGGGTGACCCACGGCCGATCCCCGGTCGGCTCGACCACGTGCACGTCGATGTGGACCAGATCGGAGGCCAACTCGTGCCACACGAACGAGATCGGCCCGAAGTGCCCCTCGATGTGCCGCTCGATCGCCTCCGCCGTGCCCGGCTCGCCGGCCACGGCCGGCTCCCAGGGCCGCTCGCGCGGCGGGTGGCGGAGGATTTCGGAGCCGCGGGGGCCCGGCGCGGATGACGATCCCATGCGGGTGAGCGTAGGGGCCGAGCGGCCGCCTGTCCGACCCGGCCGCGGCCTCACGTCCGGCGCTGGACCAGCTCGATCGGGTTCTCGTCGAGGTCCGCGACCCAGGCCACCCGCAGGCTGCCCAGCCAGTCGTGCGGCTCGGAAAGGGCCCGCGCGCCGGCCGCGATCAACCGGGCGTACGCCTTGTCGGTGTCGTCGGTCCAGAGCACGATCTCCATGCCCCGACCGGGCTTGCCGAGATCGAGGTCCAGCCCGTGGTCCGCCACTGCGGAGGCGACGGAGGCGATACCGATCTTGAACCCGTCGAGCACCAGTTCGACGTGGATCGGCGTCCCCTCGCGCGGCGTCCGGAACGTCTCGGCGAACCCCAACGCACGGTAGAACTCGACCGCCCGGACCACGTCCTGCGAATAGATGTTGACCTGTGGACTGGTGAACATGCTCGGACCCTAGCCGGGGGATCCGTCCGGCAGGAATACCGGCCGGCTCGGCGGGAAGCCTCTGCCCCGCTGTCGGGCGCCGCCAGCGCACGGCACAGGCCGGACGGGAGCGGATCCGCCGACCCTGCGAGGGGAGCACGACATGACCGACCAGCCGGACCGCTACCGGCAGGCGCTCGACACCGCGGAACAGCTGCTCGGCGCGCCCCTCGTCCTGCCGCTCGGGCGGGGCGAGCCGGCCGTCGGGGAGGACTTCCGGCGACTCGCCACCCTGCACACGTTCGGCGACTCCTGGCCGCGACCGGGGCTGGACACCCGCAGCCGGGCCCTCGTCTCGGTCACCGTCGCCGCCACCCTGGGCACTCACGAGCCGCTCCGGGGGCAGCTCCGGATCGCGCTGGCGTCCGGCGTCAGCAAGGAGGAGATCGTGGAACTCTTCATCCACCTGGCGGCGTACGCCGGCGCGGCACGGGCCTTCGACAGCTACCAGATCGCGGTCGCGGTCTTCGGCGAGACGCCCTGAGCCTCGACCTCGCACACCAGAAGCGCGACCCGCCGCTGGTCTGCCCGAGAGCCGAGGGGCGTACGTTGGGAGCAGCGAGGGGGTGCCCGCGATGATCCCGACCCTGATCCTCTTCGGCCTGGTGGCCGGGCGCTGGTGGCGCTCGTCGCTGACCACTGCCGCGCTGGTCTGGCCCGGACTGCTGGTCGCCGCGGACGTGCTGCCGGTGGGGCCGGGACTGCTCGGCGCGTCCGGGCTCGCCGTGGCCAACACCGCGGTCGGCGTACTGGTCCATCAGGGCGTGCGGTGGATGATCCGGAAACTGTCCCGTGCCGAATCCGCACCCGGTGCCAGACCAGGGGCCAACGCATGACGGAACAGGTCACCGCACGGCAGTTCCACTTCTCGACCGGGGTCGCGGACTGGCGGGTCGCGGACGGCGGGGCCTGTGCCTACTTCCGCACCGGTTCGTTCGCCACCGGTGCCCGCTTCGTGCAGGCCGTCGCCGAGCTTCCCGGCCTGGACGAGCACGCCCCCGACGTCGACCTGCGACCGGACGGCGTCTTCGTGCGCCTGTTCACCACCGCCCCCGGTCCGGACGGGCTCAGCAGCCGGGACGTCGAACTCGCCCGGCTCATCTCCGCCGCGGCGGAGCAGCTCGGACTGGTGGCCGAACCGGCCGAGGTGCAGAACGTCGTGGTCGTCATCGACGCGCTCGACATCCCGCGGGTGGTTCCGTTCTGGCGTGCCGTGCTCGGCTATGCCGACCGGGGCGACGGTGGTCCCGTCGAGGAGCTGAACGACAGGCACCGCCGCAAGCCCGTCGTCTGCTTCCAACAGATGGATGCGCCCCGCCCGCAACGCAACCGGATCCATCTCGACGTCTGGCTGCCGCACGACGAGGCCGAGGCACGGGTCACCGCCGCGGTCGGCGCCGGTGGCCGGGTCGTCAGCGACGCGATGGCCCCGTCCTGGTGGGTGCTGGCCGATCCCGAGGGAAACGAGGTGTGCGTCGCCACCTGGATCGGCACCGACGGCCTCGGCTACCCGTAGCCTTCGGCCGAGCTACGGGTAGCGGCCGGGACGCCACCCCCGACGGACGGCTCGCCGATCGCCTGACCAGCCGCCGGAGCTCGATTAGCCTGGTGACGACGATCGACTCCGCCGCCGTCCGGCACCCGGCCTCCTTCGACCCCAAGCTGGATGGTCGCCTCGGCCCTGCTCGAATCTCGCGGCGGTCGCCCCTGACCCCTGTCCGGCGGGGGCGAACCATGGGCCGGGGGCGGCCCGTTACAACGGAGGATTCCATGAGCGACACGCCATCCGACGTCACCGTGGCCCTGGTGCACGGCGCCTTCGCCGACAGCTCCAGCTGGAACGGTGTCGTCGAGCGCCTGCTGGCCGCCGGCCTGCCCACCACCGCGATCCCCAACCCGCTGCGCAGCCTCTCCGCGGACGCCGCGTACGTCGCCAGCGCGATCCGGCAGATTCCCGGCCGGGTCCTCGCGGTCGGTCACTCCTACGGCGGGGCGGTCATCACCAACGCCGTCTCCCAGGTCGACAACGTCGTCGGCCTGGTCTACGTGGCCGCGTTCGCCCCGGACGATGGTGAGAGCCTGATGGACATCGAACAGGGCTCCAAGGACAGTGTTCTGGTCACCGCGCTGCAGGAGTTGCAGTACCCGACGGCCGACGGCACCCAGGTCGAGCTCCGCATCGACCCCGCCAAGTTCCACGACGCGTTCGCCAAGGACGTCCCGGAGAAGGACGCCGCCGTCATGGCCGCCACCCAGCGCGCGATCTCCAATCTGGGGTTCGGGGAGAAGTCCGGACCGCCCGCCTGGAAGAACCTGCCCGCCTGGGCCGTCGTACCGACCGGCGACAAGGCGGCCGGCACGGATGTCCTCCGCTCGATGGCTCAGCGGGCGAAGGCCACCATCACCGAAGCCGACGGCTCCCACGTCATCATGATCAGCCAGCCGCAGCTGGTCACCGATGTGATCATGCAGGCCCTGGCCGGGGTGGCGGCCCGCTGATCTGGTCGCCCGGACAGCCTGGGTGGGCAGGTCGGTGGCCGGGTTCAGACGTTGAAGCGGAACATAGAGCCGCTGACCCGCCACCAGCGTGAACGGCCGGCGACACCTGCTCACACGGCGTCTCGGGCTGCCATCGTTGGTGGCTGGTTGACGACGTTTGACAGTGTCTTGTGCCCCCTGTGTTCCCCACACTGCCAGGAGCGAGCGGGACGCCGTTCCGACCTACTCATTACGAGTTGCAGAACGGGCGAGCCGATGACCACGAGCGGTGCCAAGCTGCTGCGAGGACCCAAGGAGCCGCGGACAAACTTTCTGGAGCTGTTCTTCGACCTGGTGCTTGTCGTCGCGCTCGCCCAGCTCTCGCACGGGCTGATCCAGGATCTCCGGTGGAGCGGCGCCTTCCAGACGCTGGTGCTGCTGTTGGCCATGTGGTGGGTCTGGACCATGACAGCGTGGACAACCGACCTGTACGACCCGCGACGGCCGGCGATCCAGCTGCTGGTCACCGCGACCATGCTCGGCAGCTTGGTGATGGTGGTCGCGGTGCCCGACGCGTTCGGCGAGCGAGGTCTGGTCTTCGCGGGCACGTACGTCGCCATCCAGGTCGGCCGCCAACTCGTCCTCGTCCTCGCCCTGCGGGGCCACGAGGTGCAGCGCAGAAGCGTCCGGCCGCTGTTCTGGTTCGGTGTGTCCGCGGTGCCGTGGATCGCTGGGGCGGCCGTGCACGGTGCGGCGCGTGGGACGCTGTGGCACTGGCGGTGGCCGTGGACTACACGGCGGTCGCGTTCCGCTGGCCCATGCCGAGGCTGGGTCGCTCGACCAAGTCGGATCTGGGCATCCGGGGCTGTCGCAGGGGCCCCGGACCCGACCCGCGTCGGCTTCTCGGCGACATACTCCCACCCGATCATGGTGGCCGGCGTCGTCGTCACCGCCGTCGGCGTCGAACTCGTCATCGACCATCCACTCGGACACCCGCAACCGGCCTGGATCGCCGTCATCCTCGGCGGACCCGAAGGCTGTTGGCTGTGCCTCGCTGCTGCCCGGCATCTCGCTTACAGGCTGGTGCAGCCTTATCTGTGCCCGTCTGAGAACGGTCGTAGGCTCGGAGTGGCGTCCCTCCGAGGGCTCGTTCACCTACCGCCGTTCAAGCTCGTTGTTGTCAGCGTTGTTGTCGACCTCCGCTTGCCCCGCTCCGGGCAAAGGCCCGGCTGGGAGAGCCGGACACGACCTGGCGGCCCATGCCGGACCACCGGCAACGCGGGGACGGCCCGCAGTTCGTCGCAGTGCTAGGCTGCATCCCGGTTCGGCGCCCCGACGGGCGCCGGCCTCGCACCCGTCTCCGGACGGGTTCTGGCGTGACGAACTCGCTGGTGTGGTGCAGGTCATGAAGACCCGACCCGATCCACCGGACAAACGTCCCACAGGCGCGGCGAGACCAGCACGCAAGCGAAACAGAAGGGGCGATCTATAGCCTTGGTTCCCTGCGGGTGCCTCTTGATGGCGCCCCAGAACCAATCCATGCTGCGGAATGCGGCATCAACTGGTTCAAACACAAGGCACGATGGCTACCCGGTTCGCGAAAACCGCCATTCGCTACGAAGCCACATGGCCGCGATCAAGGAATGGCTTTCACGGCTTGATAGAAAATCTATGTTCAGCCGCGCTGCCGTTAGTCCCTGGTACCCGTAGCGCCCACTTTGGCCCCTTACCTGGCTCTCTATAGGGCAAAACGGAGCAGTTATGTCGGCATCCATCCCCTACACCGACACGGCAGCCATCCCATGTCAATGACCAGCCTCACGCTCTTTCGGTCCCGGGGCACGCTGGCCGACCTGATCTCCGGTCGCGGCAACGGCATCGGCCTGATACGGCTCTGCCTCGCCCTCGCCGTGGTGGTGTCGCATGCCAAGCCCCTCGGATTCGGCACCCACGACCTCGGCTATCAGCTTTTCGACCGGCAGACCAACGTCGGCACGATGGCTGTCTACGGCTTCTTCGTGCTCTCCGGTCTGCTGATCACTCGCAGCGGCAGGCGCACCGGGCTGATCCGCTACGCCTGGCACCGCTGCCTGCGCATCTTTCCCGGTCTCTGGGTGTGCCTGCTCGTCACCGCGCTGGTGGTCGCTCCGCTGGTCGCGCTCCGCGAGCAGGGATCCGTCGGTGGCATCTTCTCCGATTCGTGGAGCCATGGCGGGCCGCTGGCCTATGTGCAGGCGAACTGGTGGACGGGGGTGCGCCAGTCCGGCATCGGTGGTCTTTTCGCGGACACGACGCCGTGGGGTCGCAAGACCGGCCGCGGCATCTTCAATGGCGCCCTGTGGTCGTTGAAGTACGAAATGTTCTGCTACGTGGCGGTGGGCGTGCTCGCCGCCACTGCGGTGCTGCGCCAGGCCCGGCGGTTCGTGCTGTTCCTGACAATGGCGCTGTATCTGGGAATCGTCTGGGATTCGTGGGGTCCCGGCCATATCAGTGGCGGCGTCTCCGCGCCACTGGTCGGCGTGCTGCACATTCATTGGCTCGTATACCTCGGCTTCCTGTTCGCCGCCGGGGCCACCCTTGACCTGTATCGCGAGCGTGTGCCAATCAGCGACGGGCTTGGTGTCGGCTCGGCTGTGCTGCTCGGGCTGTCGCTGTTCTTCGGCGGCTTCTTCGTGGTCGGGCTGCCCGCCTTCGCGTACCTGCTGGTATGGCTGTCGGCGCGAATGCCGCGCCGACTGCACTGGGTGGGCCGTAGCAACGACTACTCGTACGGCATTTACATCTACGGCTTCCTGCTCCAGCAGGTCATGGCCAGCCTGGGCTGGAGCCGCTGGGGTTTCGTGCCGTTCGCGTTGATGTCGGTCGCGGCGGCTTGGGCAGTGGCGTTTCTGTCGTGGAAGCTTGTCGAGCGGCCGGCACTCCTGTTGAAGGACTGGACCCCCGGCTTCGCCGCCCGACGGCCCGGCCAGACTGCCGTGGGAACGCCGGGCGGCCCGATAGACGCCGCGACAGAGACCACCCGACAGCAGCCCCGTCAGACCGTAGTAGCGGGGCTACGAGGGGATGTTCCTCCTAGTACCTGAATCGTCACGCTGCATTTCATTCGCGCGGGAGCCGCGCCACACATCGTGCTGCCATCCCGTCTGCCGAGCGGATTGCCACCTTGGTGCCGCACCACTCGTCACCATGATGATCTACGCGCATGCCGCGATGGCGGAGCAGACGAAGGCCCTGCGTAAGCTCGGCGGGGCGTTCGGCTCGGTCGACTGATGTCAGAAATGGATGCCAAGCGCCCGCGCGGCCGTCAATCTACCGTCCTGCCCGGGCGGGTCCTGGCTGGTGAAGCTTTGGAGCCCCCGGCCGGGATCGAACCGGCGACATCTCGCTTACAAGCTCTGTGCGTCACGTCCGCACCCATCCGGCAACGGCTGCACGCTCGGAGCTTCGTCCGTGCTGGCGCTTGTCAGCGTGCCGCCGTCCGGCGGCGTTGCTGTCAGCGTTGCTGTCGACAGCCGTTCCGCCGGCGTCCCAGGCCGACCCCCGCTGTGGGAGTCGTCTTGGTCCGGTCCCCCACGCACGTATGTCGTCGCACAGGTGAGCCGAACCCGGGTGTGCAACGATGATCGGCATGTCGACTTCACGAAAGGGCAATGCCGCGTAGGCGCCCCGCACAACTGCGTGCCGACTCCATCTACCGGCGACCGCTTGACGGGTCAACCTCTGTCATCCCCGGGCTCTCGGTCCGGGGCTTAAAAGCCATCGCCTACCTCGAACGCACCCGCCTCTGGAACCAGGCTGTGTCTGATGCACTGCGGACCTGGTCATGGTTCGTGCGCCACCCATGGCATCGCTTGTGGGACCCGACCGCCGGCTGTGGGGTGATGGAGTGCTGTCCGAACCCGCCCGAGCTGCGCTGGATCCCGGACGTCGCCGTTGCGGTCCTGCCGCCGAAGGATGCCCGAACCCTCCGCAAGCAGATCGCAGCCCTCGATGAGCAGTGGTGACACGCCGCAAGCGCATCTCGTCGGGTCGGGCGTCTCCGACCCGTCGTTTACGACCCCCGTCGGGGGGATGCGGTCTCAAGCTGTTGGCTGCTGTCAGCTGATGACGGTCCGCGTCGGCGAGCAGGGGTCAGGCCTCGTCAGTTGACGTTCCGGACCGACCCGCATCGAGGCTCCTGCTGCCTTCTTGCTGCCTCGCTGCCTGACGTCTCCCCTTGATGCGGGTAGGTCCATACCGTCCTCCGCGGTATGGACTGGTAGACACCGTCCGGGCTCGGCTCACCTCGCTCTGCTTCGACTTGCCGCAGAACAGCCCATGACACTGGCACGGCCACCATCCCGGTACACGGCACGGCGACAAGCGAAAGCACGACCCACGGCCAATGACGCGGCGAGCGGACCAACGGCTTGCCGGCCGCCCGTCGGCGACCTGGCAGCGCTGGCCCCTCCCCTGGTCCCATACACGGCAACATATGCCTCTCGTGGTTTCCCAGCTAGCTAGTCGCGGGCGAGACGGTGGCGGCGGGGCGGCACGCGGGTGACGAGCTTGTCGGCACCGGCAAACCCGCTGACGTCCACGAGGCAGCCGTGCCGGACGTTGCCGAGCAGGGTCTCGCCCTCGCGTTGGATCAGCATGACGTCGGCGATCGGGAATGTGTGCACGGCGCCGTCCGCGCCGATCAGGTGGAACGCGTCGTCGCCGAGCACGAGCCGATCGGCGGCGCCGCGCAGCTTGCGCAACATCGACGGCTTGAGTACCTCGCCCCGCGGCGAGAAGTGGCTGACCGGGCACGTGATCCGGTTCATCCCATCGAGGTCGGGTTCGGTGCCGACCGGCACGACCACCATCGCGGAGGGCAGCCACGAAGCGGCCGCTGATCGCACGTCGGCCGGCGATAGCCGTGCGGCCGCAGCGATTTCCTCGTCGCCGAACTCGTCATACGTCCCGAAGAGCGCCTTCTTCGCCGCGTGATCGAGCGGAGCGGTGGCGAACGCCCGTTCGGCAGCGGCGAGCTGGCCCGCGCGCTCCAGCTTTTGCCGCAGTTCGGGGACAAGTTCCGGTGGATGCGCGAACCGCGTGATGATCTCCTCGATTTCTGCCCGCGCCGGCTCGTCGGCGGCCAGCCGGCGCAGTTCCTGCCAGAGGATCGGCACCGCGACCGCAGAGTCGCGCTGCCTGGCCTTTCCGTTCAGGTGGATGCTCATCCCGAGCTCGATATGATCCCCGCCGACCGGCGTGGACCACTCCGTCGCCCAACAATCGAGGCCGGCGTCCTCTATCCGCGCGTAGGCGCGGGTCCACAGCAGGTTCAGGATGAGAAAGGCCTCCGCGCCCGCCGTCGCGCTGAGCGCAATACCTGGGGCGACGACCTCGTCGGCGTACCAGGCGGGTCCTGACCCCGGCACGGGCAGGCTCGCGGCGTGCGTGGCGCGCGGACCGGCGGGCAGTCCCAGCCGCAGCTCTGCCGGCGGCGGCCCGGTAAGCGAGAGGACCGCGTTGCCCGCGGTGAAGTACCGCGCTACGTGGGCGCGTACCTCCTCGACGGTGAAGCGCGGGTAGTCGACGGCCGGCCAGCGCAGCAGCCCGGGGCCGGACGGGCCGAGGCGCCGCGCCATCAGCGAGCCCCACGGGTCGCGGCTCGCGTCCTCGATGTCGACACCGAGACCCACGATGCGGCTGCCAGGGTCGGCATGCGCCGCCGTCCGGGCCAGCCGGTCCAGCGGCACGTCCGCGATCAGGGCGCCGCACTCGGTGAGGTGCGCGGCGACCTCCGCCGGCGTACCGGATGCGATGAACTCCGTCTCCAACAGCCCGGAGTGCTCGTCCGCCTCCGTCGACGCGGCGGCGAGCACGAGCTGCTTCACCAGGTCGGTAAGTCCGATCTGGTCGATGTCCTCGTCGCGGGCACCCACGCCGAAGATCAGCCTTCCGGCGTAGTCGCCGGGCACGTCCTGCCAGAGGACGGCCACTGCGTCGATCTCGTCCCGATGCATGACGCGGATCGTATGCGCCCACTTCAATCGCCGGGCGCCTGCGGGTAGCGCCGGGCTGGCCGAAGGTCGAGACAGACGGCCGCGCCGACCGTTACCACCCCTGGCAGACAGGCCGCGGCGAGCGAACCCGCCGCAGAGCGCTAGCGGCAGCGGCCGGCGCGCGCCCAGGCGGCGGCGCGTGCGGCCCGTTGCGGGCCGCCTTGAAGACGTACAGAAAGTTTGAACCAACTTCGCCGGCAGCCGGTCGCCGGCAGCCGGTGTCGTACTCCGATTGACCCATGACGGTTTGACTTCACATGATGGGCGACATGATCAGTTGGCGTCGGCGTAGGCCGGCCTTCAGTGCCTCGGCAGCGCAGGACGACATGTGTCGACGCTTCGCCGTCGAGCCATCGCCGCCCGGCCAGGGGACGATGGTCGGCTTCGCACTCTCGCGTCCACGCGAGCTGGAGCCGCTCAACGCGCTGCGGCACCCGATCGCAGGCAGCAGCAACGGCTGGTTCGTGTGGCGCGGCCCGGCGATCCCGCAGGAAGACGAAAAGTTCTTCGCACCCTTGCATGTTGAGCACCTGGACGAATACGCCCCGCAGCTTGAGCCGTACCTTGCACTCCCGCCAGGCTGGGGCGTGGTGCTGGCACCCGACTACGAGGACGTCTGGTACGACGAGACTCTCCTCGACGTCTGACATCGGCACGACGAACCAGTTCCGCAGGCAGGTCAGCCCTAGCCGATCATGTAATGCATCATCCGACACAAATCCGTCACGCATCAACTGAAGCCCGGCATCGCCGGCAGCCGGCCTTGTCGTACTCCGGATGATGCGTTACACGTTGACTCCGCTTGATGGGTTACGCGATCCCCCGGCTCGCCGGCTACCGACTGTGAACCTCGGCGGTCTAGGACGAGGATGCGGCAACATCCGCTTCTGCCGATGAGAGTGTGGTCGAGGCGTTCGACCGGTCGCGTCCCATCGACGGCCGCTGCTAGCGTCACCGGCAACCGTTGAGAATGGAGTGCCGATGGTGGATCGGGCGGAGGTCGGTGGACGGCCGCGGTCGGTAACGATTGCAGTGACTCTGATGACCGTCGTGGCCGTCGGGTATCTCGCAGACGCGATGGCGGTCGCCGCTGGGGCAGCTGGGTACCCGGACCGTGTGCGGGAGGCACTGAACGCCTCCGAGGTCGACCCACGCGCCTTTGACGTTATCAAGCCATTGGCCTCGGCATTGCCCTACGTCGCGGCGTTGATCACCGCCGTGGCAGCACTGGTCCTACTGGGTATCGCGGCCTCGGTGCGTGCGGGGCACTTCGCGGGCCGCATCATCGCCTGGATCGCGATCGGTCTGTCCCTGATGTGCAGCTTCTGCGGTCTGGGTCAAGCTGGTACGCCCGCTTTCAGCGGAATCTTCTACGTGTCCGTGTTCACCCGTGACGCCTCCGGAACTAACACGTTCGTCCAGCGGTTGCCGGCCGCGTACCCGCCGGCCTATCAGTACCTCAGCGCCGGCTTTGCCCTCTTCGCGATGCTCGCCTTGATCGTCGTCGTCGTGCTGCTCGCGCGACCCTCAGCCAACCGCTTCTTCCGTCCGGTCAGACAGCTGGCACCGCCGCCAGCAACTCATTACCTGGCCGACTCGGCGCCAGCAACTCATTACCTGGCCGACTCGGCGCCAGCGCCGGTCGCTGGGGCAGCCCGTCCGATCATCGGCCAGATTTCCCAACTGTCGGTGCTGGTCGGGCAGCATCAACGCGGCGAGTTGACCGACGAGGAGTTCGCTGCGGCTCGCCAGCAACTGCTCGGTGGCCCCTGATACCAGCACGTCAGACATGCTGGTATCCACCCGGCGGGAGACGCAGCTGCGCGCCCTCAGGGTCACACTCGCACCTCCCGCCATCGGCCACTGCGCGGTAACGCCCGCACATGCCGCTGACCGCGCGCTGCTGGTGGGCACCATCCATCGCGCGCCCCGTCAGCAGGCGGCGGATCAGTCACGCGGTGTGACGACCAGGCATTACCAGCCGACGAACTGTCACCCATCAACTGGAATAGATGCGTAACGCATCAACTGGGTGCCTGACATCGCCGGCAGCCGGCCTGTCCGGTCTCAGGACCTACGTGACACATCGGTATCAGGACCTGCGTGACACTCCGCCGAGTGTTGGTGGATGAGCGTGGCGGGCTTCGCGGAGTCGGCTCTAAGCACAGCATCAAGAGCACCGGCGCCCGACCCCTGTCACCGAGTCGCGTCTGTCATCCTTCGCCGATGGTCAACGTGTCGATTCATCCCAGCGGCGATGGTGATCCCGCCGTTGTGATGGTGATGCTGCAAGCACCATCGTGGGAGTTCCACTTCTGGGCCCACCTCAGCGAGCTCACTCGCCTGCGGTCCATCCGCCACGCCGACTGGTCCGCCCGACGGGCATTGCAGATCGGCGACGCCGCCGGCATACCGGTGCACTGGGCCATCAACGATGACACCGTCACAGCCCTGATCGGCCACGACGACGAGACCTGGCACATCGCCTTCCTCATGCCCGTCGAGACGATCGACCGCCTCGCCGCCGAGGCCGCAGAGCTCTTGCCGGAACCGGACCCACCGACTCCCTACCCTGGCCAACTCGCGATCTTCTAGCCGGATGTGTCACGCACGTCCCGAGACTGATCTGTTACGGACGTCCCGTGACCCGACATGCCGGCAGCCGGCCGGTCGAACACTTGTTCGGTAGTGTCACGACATGGACGTGCGGGGGCACGAGAACGGGACCCTAGTCCTGTCGACCTACGGGCACCTGATGCCGGACTCGGAGGAGCGCACCCGCCGGGCGGTCGATGAGGCTTGGGGTTGTGCCCCCGGTGTGCCCCAGGGCAAGGCACCAACCTCCTGACCTGCGGGAACTGGCCGGGTTCAGACGTTGAAGCGGAACTCCACGACGTCGCCGTCCTGCATGAGGTACTCCTTGCCCTCGATCCGGACCTTGCCGGCCGCCTTGGCGGCGGCCATCGAGCCGGCCGCGACCAGGTCGTCGTAGGAGACCACCTCGGCCTTGATGAAGCCGCGCTGGAAGTCGGAGTGGATGACCCCGGCGGCCTCCGGCGCGGTGGCGCCGATCGGGACGGTCCAGGCCCGGGCCTCCTTGGGCCCGGCGGTGAGGTACGTCTGGAGGCCGAGCGTGCGGAAGCCGACCCGGACCAACTGGTCGAGGCCGGGCTCGTTCTGCCCGATCGACTCCAGCAGCTCGCGGGCCTCCTCCTCGGGCAGGTCCACCAGCTCGGACTCGATCTTGGCGTCCATGAAAATCGCCTCGGCGGGGGCGACCAGCGCGCGCAGCTCGTCGAGGAACTCGGCGTTGCCCAGCTCCGCCTCGTCGACGTTGAAGACGTACAGGAACGGCTTGGTGGTGAGCAGGTGCAGCTCGCGCAGGTGCTCCAGCTCGATGCCGACGTCCTTGGCACCCGCGTACAGGGTGACGCCGGTGTCGAGCAGCTCGACGGCCTTCTTGGCGGCGGTCAGCGCGGCGGCCCGGTCCTTGCGGAGCTTGGCCTCCTTCTCCAGCCGCGGCACCGCCCTCTCCAGCGTCTGGATGTCGGCCAGGATCAGCTCGGTGTTGATCGTCTCGATGTCGTCGGCCGGGGAGACCTTGCCGTCGACGTGCACCACGTTCGGGTCGGAGAAGGCCCGGACCACCTGGCAGATCGCCGAGGCGTCGCGGATGTTGGCCAGGAACGCGTTGCCCCGACCCTGCCCCTTGGAGGCGCCGCGCACCAGGCCGGCGATGTCGACGAACGACACCGGCGCGGGCAGCACCTTCTGCGAGCTGAAGATCTCGGCGAGCTTGTGCAGCCGCGCGTCCGGCAGCCCGACGACGCCGACGTTGGGCTCGATGGTGGCGAACGGGTAGTTCGCCGCGAGCACGTCGTTCTTGGTCAGCGCGTTGAACAGGGTGCTCTTGCCGACGTTGGGCAGGCCGACGATGCCGATGGTGAGACTCACGACGAGCCAGCTTACGCCGGTGACCGCCGGCCCGGGCGGCCGGTGCGGTGTCGCGCGCCGGGACGAATCGGATCTTGGTTGTAAAGGGCCCCTGGAGGGGCCCTTTCCTACCAGGATCTACAAGCTGACTCAGCCGAGCAGGCGCGGCGGGATCCCGGTCTCCCGCACGGTGCCGTCGTCGGCGCGGCTGACCTCGTACGCCGAGACCCCCTCGCGGTCCGCGACCGCCTCGACCAGCCGGCTGCCCCGGTAGAGCAGCCCGGTGCCGTCGTCGGTGCAGTGCGCGGTCGGCAGCGTGCCGTCGCCGACCAGCCGGTGCATCAGCGGCCGGCGCTGCTCCTCGCTGTCGTAGTGCACGCCGTTGCCGTAGGGCAGCCAGCCCAGTCCGTCGGTGAAGCCGCGCAGCGTGGTGCCGAAGCTGTCGGTGGCGCCACCGACGTGCCAGCAGATCGACCCGGCGGAAACGCCGCCCAGCACCACCCCGGCCGCCCAGCACTCGCGCAGGATCTCGCCGAGGCCGTGCACCCGCCAGACCGCGCAGAGGTTGGCGACGCTGCCCCCGCCCACCCAGACGACGTCCTGGGCCAGCAGGTGGGCGCGGACGTCGTCCACGTTCGGCATAGGGAACAGCGCCAGGTGCGACATTCGGAACCGGCTGCCGGCGAACGCCTCGTAGACCCGGGTCAGCGTGCTCGGCTGGTCACCCTCGGCCTGGTTGAGGAAGCAGATCCTGGGCTGCGACCCGGCGCCGGCCAGTTCGGCGGCGAGGTCGAAGACCGGGTTGACCCGGCGCGGCTCGCCGTCGCGGCGCGGCGCGTAGATGCCCATGCTGGTGGCGAGGATGGTCGGTTCGCTGGCGGGCACGGTCGTCCTTCCGTCGGGGCGGGCGCTGACCATCCTGCCCGAGACGGCGACGCCGGTGGCCGCCGGGCGCGGTCCGCGCGCCGGTCACCGTTCCCGGTCGGTGACCGCGCCCAGCAGCGTACGCAGCAGGTCGGCGAGGCGTTCCTGGTCCTCGGGCGGCAGCGCGTCGAGCACCTGGCGCTGCACGGCCAGCCCCGCCTCGGCGGCCTCCTCGATCAGGTGCCGCCCGGCCGGGGTCAGCGTGACCTGGAGCCCGCGCCGGTCCGCCGGGTCGGGCGAGCGGCGGACCAGCCCGGCCCGTTCCAACCGGTCCAGCCGGCCGGTCATCCCGCCGGAGGTGAGCATCATCGAGGCGGCGAGCGCCTTCGGCGCCAGGGTGTACGGCTCGCCCGCACGCCGCAGCGTGGCCAGCACGTCGAACTCTCCCCGGCTGATCGACCAGCGGGCGTAGGTGCGTTCCTGCTCGTCGCCGACGAGCCGGGCGAGCCGGTAGATCCGGCCGAACACGGCCATCGGCTCGGGCCGCAGGTCGGGCCGCTCGCGCCGCCACTGCTCGACGATGTCGTCCACGTCATCCCGCTGGGCCGCCTCCGGATTGTGCCGCACCCCGCACTTCCCCTTTCGCTTGCCCTTAAGTAGCTTAGCACTAAGCTACTTAGCGAGAAGCTAGCTTGGAGGGAACCGATGGACCGCCGCTGGGCCGACACCCTGCTCACCGCCGTCACCCCCATCACCTGGGGCACGACGTACCTGGTCACCAGCGAGCTGCTGCCGCCGGGCCGACCGCTCTGGTCCGGCGCGATCCGGGCCCTCCCGGCCGGTCTGCTGCTGCTGGCGCTCACCCGACACCGCCCGCACGGCGCGTGGTGGTGGCGTTCGGCCGTGCTCGGCGCGCTGAACATCGGGGCGTTCTTTCCGTTGCTCTTCTTCGCCGCCTACCGGTTGCCGGGCGGCACCGCCGCGGTACTCGGCGCCACCCAGCCGCTGCTGGTCGCCGGGCTGACCGTGCTGCTGCTCAGCGAACGGCCCCGACCCCGGGCACTGGCCGCCGCGGTGGCGGCGCTGGTCGGGGTGACCCTGGTCGTGCTGCGCCCGACCGCCGGGCTCGACCCGGCCGGCGTGGCGGCGGGGCTGACCGCCACCGCCGCGATGGGCACCGGCCTGGTGCTGACCCGCCGCTGGGGACGCCCGCCCGGGGTCGGCACGCTCACCGCCACCGGTTGGCAGCTCACCGCCGGCGGGCTGATGGTGGTGCCGCTGGCGCTGGCCGTCGAGGGGCGGCCCGCGGCGCCCGACCTGCCGGCCCTCGCCGGGTACGCCTGGTTGACGCTGGTCGGCACGGCGTTGGCGTACGCGCTGTGGTTCCGCGGCGCCGCGCGGCTGCCGGTCACCCAGGTTTCGCTGCTCGGGGCGCTCAGCCCGCTGACCGCCGCCGTGCTGGGCTGGGTCGCGCTCGGTCAGGCGATGACCGGCTGGCAGTTGGCCGGCTTCGCGGTGGCGGTCGGCGCCACCGTGGTCGGGCAGGTGCCACCCCGACGGGTGAACCGGCGCACCGGTCAGTCGCGGTGGGCGGGCCGGGGCTGGCGGGGGATCACGGCGGCCAGCCGCCCCGCGTCGGGCGCGGCGGGCAGCGGCTCGATCGCGGGTGGCGACCCGGTCGCCGGTGGGCCCACCGGCAGCTCCTCCGCGGTCAGCTCCCCGGGGGCCAGCTCGGCCGCGGCGGCCAGGGGCAGCGTGAAGCGGGCGCCGGCGGCCGGGCCGGCCGCGTACGACTCGCGGAGCATCCAGCGCACCTCGTCGGCCGTCCAGCCCAGCCCCGAGCGGCCGGCGATCTCCCGGACCAGGCGCAGGCCCACCCGGGTGTCGTCGTCGTAGAACCGCATGCACCAGTGGTGCACCCACATGCCGAGCGCGCGGCGCCCCGGGTCGTCGAGCGAACGGACGAGCCGGCCGCAGGCGGTGTCGCCGAAGGCCCGGCCCCGGTCACCGGCCCGGTCCCGTTCGATGGCGCCGACCGCGGCCGGGGCGACCGCGCGCATCCGGTCGTAGAAGCGCTGCACCACCGCCCGGTCCAGGGGGGTTTGCCCGTCCCGTGTCGACGCCGCTTCCCGACCCGCCACGCTCGCCATCGCTCGCACCCCTTCTTGAGTTGGTGCCGGGACGGTACCGGCCACAACCGACAGTTTCAGCGGCGGACGGCGGCCGGGCGGGTCCGCACCGCAGCCCGTCAGCGCCCGCCGTCGTCGGCACCGCCGGCCGGGCCGGCACCAGATCCGCCGAGCGACCTCCCTCGCCGCCGGTGCCCCCAGTCGATCAGGGGCTGGAGCACCGTCATCAGCTCCACGCCGTCGCCGGTCGGGGCGTAGCGGATCTGCACCGGGGACGTCGGGATCACCGTCCGCTCGATCAGCCCGTCGGCCTCCAGCTCCTTGAGCCGCTGGGCGAGCAGCCGGTCGGAGATCCCGCCCACCGCCGCCCGGTACTCGCCGAACCGGCGGGCGCCGCGCGCGGCGGCCAGCAGGATGGCCCCGGTCCACCGGCGGCCGACCAGTTCCAGCGCGTCCTGGAAGACCCGGCAGCCCGCGTCGTCGATCTCCTGGTAGGTCAGACCGATGGGCAGCTTTCGGTTAGTCACTTACCAATGATTAGCAGCTAACCTCGGGTTTGGCAAGCCGGCCCGGCGTACGCAGCCTTGTGCCCATGACCGATTACCACCAGCCGCTGACCTTCGGGTTCAGCCTCGATCCTTCAGTCGACAAATTCCGGGAAACCCGACAACTGGCGCAGGCCGCCATCCAGGGCGGACTGGACTACCTCGCCGTCCAGGACCACGCCTACCAGCCAAGCTACTTCGACACCTGGACGCTGATCAGCCACCTGGCCGCCGAGACGGAGCGGATCTCGTTCCTGACCGACGTCGCCGACCTGCAACTGCGCCCGCCGACCATGCTCGCCAAGTCGGCCGCGTCGCTCAGCGTGCTGACCGGCGGTCGGGTGGTCCTGGGCGTCGGTGGCGGCCCGAGTCCGGACGCCATCGCCGCCATGGGCGGCCCCCGGCGTAGCGGCCCGGCGACCGTGGCGTACACCGCCGAGGCGCTGCAGATCATGCGGCGGGCGTTGGCCGGTGACGCGGTGCGCTTCCGCGGCGACCAGCACAACGTCGAGGGCTACCAGGCCGGGCCGGTGCCGCCGGCCCCGGTGCCGCTGTGGCTGGGCGGCCAGCGACCGCGCATGCTCACCGTCGCCGGCCGGCACGCCGACGGGTGGATCTCGCCGCTGAACATCTACGTGCCGCCGGCCGAGGTGCCGTCCCGCCAGCAGATCATCGACGAAGCGGCCCGTGGAGCGGGCCGGGACCCGGCGGCGATCCGGCGGATCTACAACGTGATCGGCGCCATCGGCCCGTACCGCGGCGCCACCGGCCTCGTCGGCGACGTGCGCCACTGGGTCGACACGCTCACCGGATGGGCGACCGACCTGGGCTTCGACACCTTCGTCTTCTGGCCGGTCACGTCGCACCGGGCCCAGCTGGAGGTCTTCGCCGCACAGGTGGTGCCGGCCGTTCGCGAACAGGTACGTCAGCTCAGGGGGCAGCGATGAACCACCTGCGATCCACCCTGCCGGAGCAGCTGACCGGCAAGCTCGTCACGCCCGGCGACCGGCGGTACGCGATGCTCCGATCGACGTACACCACCCGGGCCAACCCGGCGGCGGTGCTGCTGCCGGAGAGCACCGCGGAGGTGGTGGCCGCGGTCCGCTACGCCCGGGAGCAGGCGCTGCCGGTGGCCGTCCGCAGCGGCGGCCACGGCCTGTCGGGTTCCTCCTCCAACGACGGCGGTGTGGTGATCGACCTGTCCGCGCTGAACCGGGTGGAGGTGCTCGACCGGCGCACCCGGCTGGTCCGGGTCGAGGCCGGCGCACGCTGGGCGATGGTCGCCCGGGCGCTGGCTCCGCACGGGCTGGCGATCAGCTCCGGTGACCACGGCAACGTCGGCGTCGGCGGCCTGGCCACCGGCGGCGGCGTCGGCTGGCTGGTCCGCTCGTACGGGCTGACCATCGACCACGTGCGCGCCGTCGAGGTGGTGCTGGCCGACGGGACGGTGCTGCGGGCGGACGCGGAGCACGAGCCGGAGCTGTTCTGGGCGGTCAGGGGCGCCGGCGCGGGCCTCGGCATCGTGGTGGCGTTCGAGATCGAGGCGGCCGAGATCCGCAACGTCGGCGTCGCCCAGCTCGCCGTCGAGGCCCGCCCGGACGGCGGCACCCTGCGGGAGTGGGGGGCCTACCTGGCCGAGGCGCCGCGGGAGCTCGCCACGGCGGCCGTGCTGTTCCCGTACGGGTCGTCGGCCGTCATGCAGATCACGGCCGTGGTCGCCGCGGAGAGCATGGGCCGCGTCCGGCCCGCCGTGCAGCCGCTGCTCGAGATCGGAAAGCTGCTGGACCACCGGACCGACCTGGTGCCGTACTCGGCCCTGGTGCCGCCGGCACACCTGCACCCGAACGTGGGGCAGCAGCCGTCACTCACCACCAACGGGCTGCTGCCCGAGATGGACGAGGCGGGTGCCCGGGCCGTCATGCGGGCGGTCACCGGCCCGCACCGCGCACTGGTGCAGCTGCGATCGGTGGGTGGCGCGGTCAACGACGTGGCGCCGGAGGCGACCGCGTACCCGCACCGGCACCAGAACACGCTCGTCGTCGCCTCGGTCTTCCCGCCGCAGGACGGGGCGGCGCTGGACGCGGCCTTCCGGGGCGTCGCCCGGCACACCGACGGGGCGTACGTCAACTTCGAGGCCCGGCCGGACCGCGCGGCGTTCGACCGGATCTACCCGGGCGAGACCGGCACCCGGGTGGCCCGGGCGTGGCGCTGGTACGACCCGGACGGCGTGTTCCGTCCGGCGCTGCTCGCCGAGCGGGCCGGTCAGCGCGGCGAGCGGCGCTGACCGGCCGGGCCGGCGGCGGGCGGCTCGCTCCGCCCGTACGGCCACGTCCGATTCCCGCGAGCCAGGGGCCGCGAGCAGGAGCATCATCGGTGTCGTGGAGTTGGACTTCGAACGGTGTTACCGGGCCGTCGACAGCCGCGACCAGCGGTTCGACGGCTGGTTCTACACCGGTGTGACCTCGACCGGAATCTACTGTCGGCCGTCCTGCCCGGCGACGACCCCGAAGCGGCAGAACGTGCGGTTCTTCCCGTCCGCCGCGGCGGCGCAGGGCGCCGGCCTGCGCGCCTGCCGCCGGTGCCGGCCGGACGCGGCCCCCGGCTCGCCGCAGTGGGACGTCCGCGCCGACGTGGTCGGCCGGGCGATGCGGCTGATCGCCGACGGGGTGGTGGACCGGGAGGGCGTCCCGGGACTGGCCGCCCGGCTCGGCTACACCGAGCGGCACCTGCACCGGATGCTGCGCACGGAGATGGGCGCCGGGCCGCTCGCGCTGGCCCGGGCGCAACGCGCGCAGACCGCCCGCACCCTGATCGAGACCACCGGCCTCGGCCTGGCCGAGATCGCGTTCGCGGCCGGGTTCGGCAGCGTCCGGCAGTTCAACGACACGGTCCGCGAGGTGTACGGGGTCGCCCCGTCCGAGCTGCGGGCCGCCCGGCGGCCGGCGCCGGGCGGGGCGGGCACGATCACGCTGCGACTGGCGTACCGCCCGCCGCTGCACGCCCGCGCGCTGCTGGACTTCCTCGCGCTGCGCGCGCTGCCGGGGGTAGAGGAGGTGCGCGACGGCACCTACCGGCGCGGCGTACGGCTGCCGCACGGCACCGGCGAGGTGGCGCTGACGCCGGCGGACGGGCACGTGTCGGCGACGCTGCGGCTGACCGACATGCGCGATCTCGCTCCGGTGGTGGCCCGGTGCCGCCGCCTGCTCGACCTCGACGCCGATCCCGCCGCGGTCGACCAGACCCTCGCCGCCGATCCGGCGCTGGCCCCGGCGGTCGCCGCCGAGCCGGGGATCCGCCTCCCCCGCTCGGTCGACGGCTTCGAGATGGCCGTCCGCGCCGTCATCGGCCAGCAGGTCTCGGTCACCTCCGCCCGCACCACCCTCACCCGCCTCCTCACCCACACCCCCTCCCCCGACGCCCACCCCGTTGATCATGAGGTTGACGGCGATGTCGATCTCCGAAACCACCGCCAACCCCATGATCAACACGTCGGAGCGGGCGGGTTGCGGGGGTTTCCGGGGGCGGAGGAGGTGCTCGCGCTGCCGGACGAGGCGTTCGGGATGCCCGCCGGGCGGCGGGAGACCATCCGGGCGCTCGCCCGCGCCGTCGCCGGCGGGGAGATCGACCTGGAACCGGGTGGGGACCGGACGGCCGCCGCGCGGGGACTGCTGGCGCTGCCCGGGATCGGACCGTGGACCGCCGGCTACGTGGCGATGCGCGCGCTCGGTGACCCGGACGTCCTGCTCCCCACCGACCTGGCCGTCCGCCGCGGCGCCGCCGCCCTCGGCCTGCCCACCGACCCGAAGACCCTCGACGCGTACGCCGAGCGCTGGCGCCCCTGGCGCTCGTACGCGGTGATCCGACTCTGGAGAGCAGCATGACCACGACCATCGACAGCACCGTCGTCACCACCCCGGCCGGACCGCTGAGCATCCTCGTCGACGCCGACGGCGCGGTCCGGGCGGCCGGCTTCACCGCCGACCCGCAGGACCTGCTCCCGGTGATGCACCCGAGCCTGCGGGCGCCGCTGCGTGACCGGGCCGACCTCGGCCCGGTCACCACCGCCGTCGCGTCCTATCTCGACGGTGATCTGACCGCGATCGACGGGGTGCCGGTACGGCAGCACACCGGCGGTGCCTTCATGACGCACGCCTGGGCGGTGCTGCGCGAGGTGAAGCCGGGCGAGCCGGTGACCTACACCGGGTTCGCCGGGCTGGCCGGCCGCCCGCTGGCGGTACGCGCCGCCGCGGCGGCCTGCGCCCGCAACGCGGCCGCGCTCTTCGTCCCCTGCCACCGGGTGCTGCGCACCGACGGGACGCTCGGCGGCTACCGCTGGGGACTGGACGTGAAGAAGTGGCTTCTCGGTCATGAGCGGCGGTTGACGGCAAGCTGACACCTGTCGATCCCATATTTGCCGCTACCGTCGGGTAGTGCCTGCGGAGAGCGACGGCAACCCGGCTCCCGAGGTCGCGGCCGGCCGCCATCCGCTGCACAACCTCTGGCGGCTGCGCCACTACCTGCGCCCGTACGCGGTCGAGTTCGGCTGGCTGCTGGCCGCCGCGCTGGCCGCCACCGGGGCCAGCATCGCGGTACCGCTGGTGGCGCAGCGGGTGGTCGACGGGCCGATCGCCCGGCAGGACCCGGCCGGCCTGTTCCGGCTGGCCGGGTTGGCCCTGCTGCTCGGCCTGGCCGAGGCGCTGCTGATCTTCGTACGGCGGTGGGTGCAGTCGTCCTCCTCAGTGGCCATGGAGGCGGCCATCCGGGCGGACGTCTACGCCCACCTGCAGCGGCTGCCGGCCAGCTTCCACGACCGCTGGCAGTCCGGTCAGTTGCTCTCCCGGATCACCAGCGACCTGTCGGTGATCCGCCGGTTCCTCTCCTTCGGCCTGTTCTTCCTGGTGCTCAACCTGGTCACCTACCTGGTCGTGGTGGTGCTGCTGATCCGGCTGCACCCCGCGCTGGGGCTGCTGGTGGCGGCCAGCGCGGTCCCGCTGCTGCTGATCAGCCGCCGCTTCGCCCGCGCCTACCACACCGCGTCCCGCCGGATGCAGGACCAGCAGGGCGACGTCGCCACGCTGGTCGAGGAGACCGCGCAGGGCCTGCGCACCATGAAGGCGTACGGCCGGGGGCCGGAGCTGGCGGCCCGGTTCGCCACCGGTGCGCGGGCCCTGCACGACACCGGGGTCGGCAAGGGGCGGCTGCTGGCCCGCACCTCCGCCAAGCTCGACCTGGTGCCGAACCTGACCCTGGGCACCGTGCTGGTGGCCGGGGCCGCGGCGGCCGCCGCCGGGGTGCTCACCATCGGCGAGCTGGTCGCCTTCGTCAGCCTCCAGCTGATGCTGATCTGGCCGGTGCAGTCGCTGGGCTGGATCATCGCCAACGGGCAGGAGGCGGCGACCGCGGCCGACCGGGTCCAGGAGGTGCTGGACACCCCACCGGCCATCCTGGACGCGCCGGGCGCGGTGGCCCTCCCCCGCGCCGCGGTCCGCGGCCGGCTCCGCTTCGAGCGGGTCTCCTTCCGCTACCCCGGGACCACGGCGCCGGTGCTGCGGGAGATCGAGCTGACCGTCGAGCCGGGCGAGACGCTGGCGCTGGTCGGCGCGACCGGCTGCGGCAAGAGCACGCTGCTCTCCCTGGTGCCCCGGCTGCACGAGGTGACCGGCGGGCGGATCACCCTCGACGGGCACGACCTGCGGCAGCTCCGGCTGGCCTCGCTGCGCCGGCTGGTCGGGGTGGCGTTCGAGGAGCCGACCCTGTTCTCCATGTCGGTCTGGGAGAACCTCACCCTGGGCCGGCCGGACGCCGGCGAGGACGAGGTGCGGGCCGCCCTCGCGCTGGCCCAGGCCGACTTCGCGTACGACCTGCCGTGGGGGCTGGCCACCCGGGTCGGCGAGCAGGGGCTGTCGCTCTCCGGCGGGCAGCGGCAGCGACTCGCGCTGGCCCGGGCGGTGCTCGGCCGACCGGCCCTGCTCGTCCTCGACGACCCGCTCTCCGCCCTCGACGTGCAGACCGAGGCGCTGGTGGAGGCGGCGCTGAAGCGGGTGCTGCGGGACACCACCGCGCTGCTGGTGGTGCACCGGCCGTCGACCATCGCCCTCGCCGACCGGGTGGCGCTGCTCGACGACGGCCGGATCGCCGCGGTCGGTCGGCACTCCGAACTGCTCGCCACGGTGCCCGCGTACCGCGCGGTGCTCTCCGCCGGGCCGGTGCCCGGCGCGACCGCCGAGCCGGCGCCCGGCGGCCGGGGCCTGGTGCGGTCGTGACCGCCGAGGCGGACCGGGACGCCGACGCGGCCGGGGACGACGGTTCGGCGCTCACCCGGTGGCGCGGGATCGCCACCGACCCGGACGCCGACCGCAGCCAGGCCGAAGAGGCCACGCCCGAGGCGGTGGCCCGGCTGCGGGCCCGCAGCCGGCTGCTGCTGCGGGACCTGCTCCGCCCGCACCGGCGCCGGCTCGGCGCGGCGGTCACGCTGCTGCTGAGCCAGAACGCGGCCGCGATGGCCGGGCCGTACCTGGTGATGCTCGGCATCGACCGGGCGATCCCGCCGCTGCGCGCCGGCGACGCCGGCCCCCTGGTCGCGGTCGCCGGCGCGTTCGGCGTCGCCGCCGCCGTCGAGTACCTGGCCCGGCGCGGCTTCCTCACCCGCTCCGCCCAGATCGGCCAGGCCGTCCTGCTCGACCTCCGCCAGCGGGTGTACGGGCACTTCCTGCGCCTGCCGGTGGCGTTCCACGAGCGGTACACCTCCGGGCGGATGGTCTCCCGGCTCACCAGCGACCTCGACTCGATCGCCGAACTCGTCGACGGCGGCATCGACAGCCTGGTCCTCGCCGTGCTGTCGATCGTGTCGGTGGCCGCCATCCTGCTCTGGCTGGACCTCCCGCTGGCCGCCGTGACGCTGCTCGCCTTCCCGTTCCTGTTCTGGCTCTCCCGCTGGTTCGCCCGCGCCTCGGCCGGCGCGTACCGGCGCACGCGTGAGGCCATGGCGCTGGTCATCGTCCACTTCGTCGAGTCGACCCGAGGCATCCGCGCGGTGCAGGCGTTCCGCCGGGAGCCGCGCAACCAGCACATCTTCGCGGCGGTGAACGACGACTACCGGCGGGCCAGCCGGGACGCGTTCCGGCTGATCGCGACGTACTCACCGGGGATCAAGGTGATCGGCAACGTCACCGTGGCGGTGGTGCTCTGCTACGGCGGCTGGCGGGTGCTGGGCGGCGCGACCGGGATCGGCGTACTCGCCGCGTTCCTGCTCTACCTGCGGCGGTTCTTCGAACCGATGCAGGAGCTGAGCCAGTTCTACAACTCGCTGCAGTCGGCCACGGCCGCGCTGGAGAAGCTGGCCGGGGTGCTCGACGAGCGACCGGCGGTGGCCGAGCCGGCCCGGCCCGTGCCGCTGCCCGCCGGGCCGGAGCGCGGCGCGGTGGCGTTCCGGTCGGTCACCTTCGGCTACCGGCCGGAGACACCGATCCTCACCGAGCTGGACCTCACCGTCCCGGCCGGGCAGACCGTCGCGCTGATCGGCCCGACCGGGGCGGGCAAGTCGACCATCGCGAAGCTGCTCGCCCGGTTCCACGACCCGCTCACCGGCTCGGTCCGCCTCGACGGGGTCGACCTGCGGGAGGTCGCCGACGCGGAGCTGCGCCGCGCGGTGGTGCTGGTGACCCAGGAGACCCACCTGTTCGGCGGCACGGTCGCGGAGAACATCCGCTTCGGCCGGCCGGCCGCCGACGACGCCGCCGTCGAGGCCGCCGCCCGGGCGATCGGCGCGCACGACTTCATCGCCGCCCTCCCCGACGGGTACGCCACCCAGGTGCACCGCCGCGGCGGCCGGCTCTCCGCCGGGCAGCGGCAACTGGTCGCGTTCGCCCGGGCCTTCCTGGCCGACCCGACGGTGCTGATCCTGGACGAGGCGACCTCGTCGCTGGACGTGCCGACCGAGCGGCTGGTCCAGCACGCGCTCGGCACCATCCTGCGGGACCGGACGGCCCTGGTCATCGCGCACCGGCTCTCCACCGTGGAGATCGCCGACCGGGTGCTGGTCCTCGACGGCGGCCGGATCGTCGAGGACGGCCCGCCGGCACGGCTCGCCGCCGCCGGTGGCCGGTACGCCACCCTGCACCGGCAGTGGCGGGAGTCGCTGCTCTGATCCGCACGGCCGCACCGCGGAGTGGGCCGCGCCGGCCGCCGGCGCGGTGCCGGGCCCCGCGGTGATCATGCGAGCCACTAGACTCCCCTGGTCGAGGGGTCGGGCCCGGCCCGCCGCTCGACAAGGCACCGCCGAGAACACGGGGAGGTCACGGCGTGCGAATCCGACGACGGGTGATGATCGCCGGGGTGGTGGTCGCCGGCCTGCTGGGCGCGGCGGGCGTGGCCCTGGCACCGGACGGCGCGGACCCGACACCGGTCGCCGCGACCGGAGCGCCGGCCGGCACCGCGGAGGTGCCGGCGGACGAAGCGGCCGGCGCGGAGAGCGGCCTCGGCAGCCGACCCGGCGCCAGCGGCGGCGCACGCCGCCCGGCGCAGACCGCCGCCCGGCCGGCCGGCGAGGTCGCCCGGGACACTCCCGCCTCGATGTCCTACCTGCGCGACCGCTATCGGGTCGACCGGGACGAGGCGGCCCGGCGGCTCGCCCTCCAGGAACTCTCCGCACCGCTCGCCGAGCGGCTCGCCACCGAGTTCCCCGACCAGTACGCCGGGATGTGGCTGGACCAGGCCGGCGGCGGCGTGCTCACCATCGCGGCCACCGACCCGGCGCCGCTGCGCGCGGCGGTGGCCGACCTGCCGGACGCGGCACACGTCAAGGTGGTGCCGGTGCGGCATTCGCTGCGCCAGCTCACCGCCGGCGCGACCAAGCTCGCCGGCGCCCTGGACGCCGCCGCCGGCAGCGACGTGGTGGTCGACGTGCAGACCAACGAGGTCGCGGTGCTCACCGGCGACGTAATCGAGGCCGACGACCCCCGGCTGGCCGACGCGCTCGGCGCGGCCGGGGTGCCGGCGAAGGCGCGTACCCGGCTGCCCGCGGGCACGGTCCAGAAGGCGTGCGACCCCCGCTACTGCGCGAAGGCGCCGATGCGCGGCGGGATCCGGCTCGACGTGCCCCGCGACGACGGCACGGTGGGCGGCTGCACCTCCGGCTTCAACCTGCGCGCCCGCTCCGGGGCGTACTACGTGCTGACCGCCGGGCACTGCGTGGTCGGCGGCCGGCACCAGTTGCAGGACCGCACCTGGCACCAGTTCCTCGGGCCGAAGGTGCCGGTCGGGGTCGAGTCGACCAGCCCGGTGCTGGCCGAGAACGCCGCCTTCCCCATCGACTACGCGGTGATCCCGTATCAGCCGGGGGCGCTGGACCGCTGGGCGTACCCGCGCCGCACCACCACCGACCCGCTCAACCTGGTCAACTACTGGTGCGTGCCGGACAATCCGCGCTGCACCGACGAGCAGGGCAGCCGGGACGTGCCGGTGACCGGATACGTGGCGGCGAGCGCGATCCACGTCGGCTGGATCGTCTGCGCCACCGGGTCGGCGTACACGCCGAAGGCCGGTGAGACCTACGTCGACTCGGGGGCCGGCGCGGGTTACGTGCCGGGCACCCGGTGCGGGGAAATCTTCAGCAAGGGCAGCGGCGGGATCGACGTACACATCTGCGCCCGGCCGGGCGACAGCGGCGGGCCGCTCTTCACCGAGTCGGACGGCAAGGCGCTGGGCATCCTGTCCGACGGCGACCCGGGCCAGGGCGCCTGCACCAACCCGACCGAGCGCAACTACTACGCGCCGGTCTCCACCATCCTCGACCGGGTGAACGCCCGCACCGGGCTCGGCTTCCAGCTCCCCACCCGGGCCCCGCTGCTCGGCCCGATCGTGCCGTAGCCACCGATCCCGCCGCTGGCCGCCGGGCCGGCGGCGGGAAATCGGTCGCGGCGCGCGGGATAAGCCGTGGTCCGGGCTCCGGCCGCTGCCTACGATCGACGGATGACCGATACGGCGAGGACGGCCCGCGCCGGCGTCCCCGAGCGTCCCACCCTGGACGGCATCGAGGAGACCTGGGCGCGCCGCTGGCAGGAGGAGGGCACGTACGCGTTCGACCGCTCGAAGCAGCGGTCCGACGTGTACGCGATCGACACCCCGCCGCCGACCGTATCGGGCGAGCTGCACATGGGGCACGTCTTCTCGTACACGCACACCGACCTGGTGGCCCGGTTCCAGCGGATGCGCGGCCGGGCGGTCTTCTACCCGATGGGCTGGGACGACAACGGCCTGCCCACCGAGCGCCGGGTGCAGAACGTCTACGGGGTGCGCTGCGATCCCGCCCTGCCGTACGACCCGGGCTGGCGGCCGCCGGCCACGCCGGTCAGCGAGGCCGCCCGCCGGGACCCGGCGCCGATCTCCCGGCAGAACTTCATCGAGCTGTGCGAGCGGCTGACGGTCGCCGACGAGCAGGTCTTCGAGGCGCTCTGGCACCGGCTGGGGCTGTCGGTGGACTGGTCGCTGACGTACACCACGATCGGCCGGGTGGCCCGGGCCACGTCGCAGCGGGCGTTCCTGCGCAACCTGGCCCGGGGCGAGGCGTACCAGGCGGAGGCGCCGACGCTCTGGGACGTCGGGTTCGCCACCGCGGTCGCCCAGGCGGAGCTGGAGGACCGGGAACGCCCCGGGGCGTACCACCGGCTGCGGTTCACCGGGCCGGGCGGGCGTGAGGTGCTGATCGACACCACCCGGCCGGAGCTGCTGCCGGCCTGCGTGGCGCTGGTCTGCCACCCGGACGACGAGCGCTACGCCGACCTGGTCGGCGGCACCGCGCGCAGCCCGCTCTTCGGCGTCGAGGTGCCGGTGCGCGCGCATCCGCTGGCCGACCCGGCCAAGGGCACCGGCATCGCGATGGTCTGCACCTTCGGCGACCTGGCCGACGTGACCTGGTGGCGCGAGCTGCAACTGGACACCCGCGTGGTGATCGGCCGGGACGGCCGGCTGCTGCCCGAGCCGCCGGCCGGCGTGCCGGTCCAGCCGTACGCGGCGCTGGCCGGGCAGACCGTCAACGGCGCCCGGCGGACCATCGTCGAGCTGCTGGCCGACGCGGGTGACCTGGTCGGCGAGCCGCGGTCGATCACCCACCAGGTGAAGTTCTACGAGCGGGGCGACCGGCCGCTGGAGATCGTCTCGACCCGGCAGTGGTACCTGCGCAACGGCGGCCGGGACGCCGCGCTGCGCGACGCGCTGCTGGCCCGGGGCGGGGAACTGCACTGGGTGCCGGAGCACATGCGGCACCGCTACGAGCACTGGGTCAGCGGGCTGACCGGCGACTGGCTGGTCAGCCGGCAGCGCTTCTTCGGCGTGCCCGTGCCGGTGTGGTACCGGCTCGACGACGCTGGCGAGCCGGACTGGTCCCAGCCTCTCACGCCGGAGGAGTCCGCGTTGCCGGTCGACCCGTCCAGCGACGCCCCGCCCGGATACGAGGAGTCCCAGCGCGGGCGGCCGGGTGGCTTCGTCGCCGACCCGGACGTGCTGGACACCTGGGCCACCTCGTCGCTCACCCCGCAGATCGTCGGCGGTTGGGAGACCGACCCGGATCTGTTCGCCCGGGTCTTCCCGATGGACCTGCGCCCGCAGGGGCAGGAGATCATCCGGACCTGGCTCTTCTCCACGGTGGTCCGTGCCCACCTGGAGCACGGCGTGCTGCCCTGGCGGGACGCGGTGCTCTCCGGCTGGATCCTCGACCCGGACCGGAAGAAGATGTCGAAGTCCAAGGGGAACGTCGTCACCCCGATGGCGCTGCTCGAGCAGCACGGCTCCGACGCGGTCCGGTACTGGGCGGCGAACGGCAAGCCCGGCATGGACCTCGCCTTCGACCCGGCGCAGATCAAGGTGGGCCGGCGGCTGGCCACCAAGCTGCTCAACGCGTCGAAGTTCGCCCTCGGGCTGGGCGCCGCCGACGCGTTGCGCGCCCCGGCGACCGAGCCGCTGGACCGCGCCATGCTCGCCGAACTCTCCGGCCTGGTCGCCACCGCGACGTCCGCGCTCGAGGCGTACGACCACACCGCGGCGTTGCAGGCCACCGAGGCGTTCTTCTGGCGGTTCTGCGACGACTACATCGAACTGGTGAAGGAGCGCGCCTACGGCTCCGGGCCGGGGGCCGACTCGGCGCGGGCGGGGCTGGCCAACGCGCTGTCGGTGCAGTTGCGGCTCCTCGCCCCGGTGCTGCCGTTCGTGACCGAGGAGGTCTGGTCCTGGTGGCGGTACGGCTCGGTGCACCGGGCGCCGTGGCCGACCACCCACGAGGTGGGCCGGGCGATCCAGGGTGAGGGCGATCCGACGCTGCTGCGGCTGGCCGGGGACGCGCTCAGTCAGGTGCGGCGGGCCAAGTCGGAGCGGAAGCTGTCGATGAAGGCGGAGGTGCCGCTGGCCGAGGCGCTCGGCCCGGCCGCGCTGCTGGACCAGCTCACCCTGGTCGCCGACGACCTGCGGGCGGCGGGCCGGATCGGCAAACTCGATCTGCTTCCCGACCGCACCCCGGAACTCGTCATCGCCTGCGCCTTCTGACCCTCCGCGGTCACCAGCCGCGGAGGAGGCGGAGGCCGAGCAGGAAGGCGACCACCGCCGGGCCGACCAGCAGGGTGATCGCCTGGAGCCGGTACGGCATCCGGTGCCGGGTCAGCTCGACCGCGTTGCCCAGCACTATCACGCCGGCCAGCATCAGGCAGGCACCCCAGAGCCGGGCCGCGCCGACCTCGACCAGGCCGACCCGGGTCAGCTGGTAGGCACCGCCGAGCAGCGCGCCGGCGAGCGCCAGCAGGGCGGCGGCCCGGTGCAGCCCGCGGGCCAGCGGGTGGGCCGGCCGCCAGAGGTAGGTGCCGGCGACCGCCAGGCAGGGCAGGATGATCATTACGGGCCAGCCTCGGCCCATCACGCCGAACATCAGCAGCGCCCCGACCGCGAACACCAGCGCCCCGACGCAGGCGATCACGTAGCCGGCGAACGCCCGCCCGCCGCCGCGGGCGAGCAGCGGCCCGCCGGTGGCCGCGATCAGCGCTCCGGGGATCAGCACGAACCCGGCCCACCAGTGGAAGTGACCGCTGCCCTGGGCCGCCGTGGTGGTCGCCGCGGCGGCCGCCCCGGCGACGGCCAGGCTGATCAGCCAGTGCCGACCGGCGGACGACTCACGCGGCATGACCATTCCCGCCTCCACATTCACGCCGACAGCCTTCCCGGTCGGCCCTCCCCCGGTCCATCCGGCCAGCCCTACCATGCACCGCCCTGCTCCCCATCCCACGACCGCCGGGCCCGGCACCCGCCCGGCCCAGACCCGGTCGGCCGGCGCCCGCGGCGGGCGGGCAGGACTGTCCGGTCGACGAGCAGCATTCCGCAGCGGCATAAATATGCCGCTGCGGAATGTCGCTCGACTGCGAAACGGGCCTCCCGGCCCCACGGCCGGCGGGATCTCACCGCTCCGGCCTTGCCGCCAACCGGACGGACTCAGGTGCCGGCCCTTCACCGCGTGCCGGGCGGCTACGCGCTGACGTGGGCGGACTCAGCCGGTCCGCCGGACGACCGCGCGTCTCAACTGGTTTCGCCGGCCACGCTGAACGAGCGGAGGCGGTCGATGGCCAGCACGGTGAATCCGACCGCGATGAGCGCCGTCATCACGGTCGCGACCGGCACCGACACGTCCGTGGCGAGCAGCTCGGTCGGGGCGAACCGGTCGGCGAGCGAGATCACGTACTGCTGGATGGAGAGCACCTTGGTGCCGCTGACGAAGTTGCCGAGCAGCCCCTCCCAGATCAGCACGTAGACCAGCCCGAGCAGCACCGGCCGCCGGGTGACCAGGCTGAGCGCGAGGAACAGCGCGCAGTAGGCCAGCGCCCCGATCGACCCGGCGGCGGCGAGCGCCAGCCCGAGGCGGACCGAGTGGGCGAGCACCCCCGCCACGTAGAGCGGGACGGCGACGGTGACCGCGGTGACGCCGGCGGCCACCGCGAGCTTCGGCAGCACGATCTGCCAGCGCGGCAGCGGCTTGGTGAGGATGTGCACCACGGTGCCGTCGTCGATCTCGGCGCCGAGCACCCCGGTGCCGACGATCAGGGCGATCACCGGCAGCACCACGGCCAGGCCGAGGCCGACCAGCACCGGCGGGCCCCACTCGCCCGGGTCCACGCCCAGGGCGCGGGACAGCACGGCGAGCAGCACCAGCAGCACCGGCAGCGGGAACAGCAGCAGGAAGCGGCGCCGCCCGAACAGCCCGCGCGCGGTGATCCAGGAAACGGTTGACATGTGCTCAGGCCTCCACCAGGTAGGAGAAGACGCTCTCCAGGGACTCGTCCTCCGGTACCAGCTGCCGGACCCGGATGCCGTGGGACAGGGCGATCTTCGGCAGCGCCCGGGTGAAGGCGCCGTAGTCGCCGGCCCGTACGGTCAGCCCGGCGCGGTCCAGCTCCACCCCGGTGACCGACGGCTCGGCCATCAGCGCCACGGCGAGCGCCCGGTCGTCGGTGGACCGCACCGCGAAGACGTGCGGCCGGTTGGTCATCAGGCGGCGGATGGTGCGGAAGTCGCCGGAGGCGGCGAGCCGGCCGGCGACCATCACCTGCACGGTGCCGGAGACCTGCTCGACCTCCTCGAGGATGTGCGAGCTGAACAGGATGGTCCGTCCCGCGTCGCCGAGGCGGTGCAGCAGCTCCATCATGTGCAGCCGCTGGCGCGGGTCCATCCCGTTGAACGGCTCGTCGAGCAGCAGCACCTGCGGGTCGTGCACCAGCGCCGCCGCCACCCGGGCGCGCTGCCGCATGCCCTTGGAGTAGGTGCCGATCCGGCGGGACTGCGCGGCCTCCAGCTCCACCAGGGCGATCGCGCGGCGGGTCGCCCCGACCGGGTCCGGCAGCCGGTGCAGCTTCGCGCTGGCCAGCACGAACTCGTACGCGCTGAGGAAGGTGTGCACCGCCTCCCGCTCGCTGACCAGGCCCAGCCGCCGGTAGACCTCCGGGTTGCGCCAGGTCGGCGCGCCGTCGAGGGTGACCGTGCCGCGCGACGGGGCCAGGAAGCCGGCCATCATGTGCAGCAGGGTCGTCTTGCCGGCGCCGTTGGGCCCGAGCAGTCCGGTGACGCCCGGCCCGAGGCGCATGCTGACGTCGTTGACGGCCACCACGTTGCCGTACCAGCGGGAGACCCCCGTCAGGTCCAGCGTGCTCGTCGTGCGGGTGGGTGCCGTGGTCGGCTCGGCACTGATCGCGCTCATCGGGTGGCCACCTTCCGGTACCGGGCCAGCAGCAGGGTGAGGCAGGCGGCGACGAGCAGCACGGCGGCGAGGGCGTAGACCGGGCCGAAGTCACCGATCGGGATGTCGGCGTCCTGACCCGCCGGCACCAGCAGGTCGCCCAGCGCCCAGGTGCCCACGCCGCCCACCAGGGTCGACGGCGAGGCGAGGAAGGCCAGCTCGTTGACCGCCCGCGAGGGCAGGATGGAGAGGATGCCGACGATCGGCGTGGTCATCAGGAACACCGCCACGATCCCGCCGGCGGCGAACGCCCGCTTGCCGGTGAGCGCGGCGATCAGCAGGCCGATCGAGGCGAACACCACCGCCCAGAGACCGGCGTAGAGCAGGCCCGGCAGCAGGTCGAGCAGCTCGTTCCAGACCCCCCGCATCCCGTCCTTGGTGGTGAACGCGGCGCCCAGGAACATCACCAGCTGCGGCCCGCCGAGCAGCAGCCACAGCGCGGTGACCAGGGCGAGCAGCTTGGCCAGCGGATAGTCCGACCGGGGCAGCGGCCGGGAGAAGTACAGCGGCAGCACGCCGCTGCGCAGATCACGGCTGACCAGCTCGGGGGCAGCCACCGCGACGAAGAAGATGACCAGCCAGCTCATGTTGTCGGCGAACTGCGCGTACGTCAGCACGACCTCGCCGATCTGGCTGCGCACCGCGGTGACCCCGGCGGCCACCAGGGTCACGATGCCCACCACCAGCCAGGGGAAGATCTTCGCCTTGGCGCTGCGGCCGAAGCCGAAGACGGTCCGCAGCCCGTGCAGGTACAGGGCGGCGAAGACGGCGCCCCGGCCCAGTCGGGGACCGGTGTAGCGCTGGTATCCGATGTCGTGGATGACACCGGCCGGCTCAGACATGGCTGGGCTCCCTCGTGGCGAACAGCTCGGCCACCCGGTGCCGGCGCTGGTCCAGCCGGTGCAGCGGCAGGTCCAGCTCGGCGACCGCGCCGAGGATCAGGTCGTAGGTGGCGTCGTCGGCGAGTTCGACGAGCAGCAGCCGCCCCTCGCGGGTCACCGGCAGGCGCAGCGCGGCCAGCCGGGCGGCCAGCTCCTCCGTGCCCTCGCTGACCTCGACCGCGAGGACGTCGGTGGCGGTGGTCATCGCGGAGATGTTGTCGGCGCGCAGCAGCCGGCCGCCGTCGATGGCGACCAGCGTGTCGCAGATCCGCTCCACCTCGCCGAGCAGGTGCGAGCAGACGAGGACGGAGATGCCGAACTCGGTGCCGATCCGGTGCACCAGGGCCAGCATGGCGTCCCGCCCGGCCGGGTCGAGGCCGTTGGTCGGCTCGTCGAGCAGCAGCAGATCGGGGTCGTGCACCAGCGCCTGGGCCAGCTTCACCCGCTGCTTCATGCCGGTGGAGTAACCGCCGACCGGGCGGTAGCGCTCCTCGTAGAGCCCGACGTGCCGCAGTGCCTCGCTGGCCCGTTCGCGGGCCACCGTCCTGGGCAGGCCGCTCATCCGGCCGAGGTGGGTGACCAGCTCGGCGGCGGTGAGGTCGGGTGGCAGGGCGTCGTGCTCGGGCATGTAGCCGACCCGGGCCCGCACCTGGTCAGGTTGGGTGGTCGGGTCCAGCCCGAGCACCCGTACCCGCCCGCTGGTCGGCGGGAGCAGGCCGAGCAGGATCTTGATCAGGGTCGACTTGCCGGCGCCGTTCGCGCCGACCAGGCCGATGATCCCGGGTTCGACCGCGACGGTCAGATCGGCCAGCGCGGTGACCCCACCCCCGTACGTCTTGGTCAGCGACTCGGTCGCGATCAGTGTCACGCCGCCCAGCGTAGGCAGTCCGCGCCCGCCGCGGGCCACATGTGCCCCTGGCGCTCCCCTGATTCTGCCGCCGGCGCCCCCTAGGGTCTGCCGCGCCGGCCGTCCGGGAGGCCGGCGCCCGGGGGCGTCGAGGGCCCCCGACGTGCCGCCCCCACAGCCTGCGGCGACGGGGTCAGAATGGTGCGGTTCATCGAACACATCCTCGACGGGTCGCGAACCCAGGGGAGGAAGCATGGCCCTCGACACCGGCACTCCCCGGGTCAGCGTGGTGGTTCCGGCGTACAACAGCGGGCCGCACCTCGAGAAGCTGGTCGGTTCGCTGCTGCGCCAGTCGCTGCCGGCTGACCAGTTCGAGGTGATCTTCGTCGACGACGGCTCCACCGACGGCACTCCGGCCCGGCTGGACGAGCTGGCCGCGGCGCACCCGCACGTCCAGGTGCTGCGCATCCCGAACTCGGGTTGGCCCTCGCGACCGCGCAACCTGGGCATCGAGCAGGCCCGCGGCGAGTACGTCTTCTTCGCCGACGACGACGACTGGTTCGGCGACGAGGCGCTCGAACGCCTCCACGACTGCGCGGAGACGCACGACGCCGACGTGGTGGTCGGCAAGATGGCGGGACACGGCCGCCGGGTGCCGCGCGAGTTGTTCCGCCGGAACCGCTTCGACGCCACGCTCGCGAACTCCCCGCTGATCGACAGCCTGACCTGCCACAAGCTGTTCCGGCGGTCCTTCCTCGACAAGCACGGGATCCGCTTCCCCGAGGGACCGCACCTGCGGCTGGAGGATCACCGGATGGTGATCCGGGCCTACCTGCTCTCCCGGCGGACCTGTGTCCTGGCGGACTACACCTGCTACCACCACCGGCGACGCCAGGACGCCGGGAACGTGACGGCGAACCGGTTCTTCGACGCGGCCAGCTACTACGCCGGCCTTCGCGAGGCGCTCGACATCGTCGACGCGCACATCGCACCGGGCGAACTGCGGGACCGCCTGCACCGCCGGTGGCTGCGCAACGAGATGCTCAACCGGCTGCGCCGGCGGCGGCTCCTCGACGCCCCGCCGGAGTGGATCGAACAGGTCGCCCGGGAGGTACGGCAGATCATCCGGGAGCGCTTCGCGCCCGGCGTCGCCGCCGGGCTGCCGCCCCTGTACCGGGTGGCGGCCCACCTCGCCGAGCAGGGGCGGGTCGACGACCTGCGCCGGCTGGCCGAGTGGGAGACGGGAGTCTCGGCCGCCGGTACCGTGCACCGCCGTGAGCTGAGCGGCTCGACCCTGACCGTCGCGGTCTCCGCCCGCCTGGAGTCCGACGGCCGGCCGCTGGCCTTCACCGCTGACGGCGGCCGGGAGGTGCTGGTGCTGCCGGTGCCGGGCGTCGACCCGGGGCCGCGTGACTCGACCGGCACGCTCGGCAAGAGCCGGCTCGACCTGATCGCCCGGCGTCGGGAGACCGACGAGGAGGTCTTCCTGCCGGTCACCTCCCGCAGCGAGAAGGTGGCCGGCACCGCGGGTGACGGCACGCTGCACCTCGTCCACCACGCCACCGCCACGATCGACCTGGGCCAGCTCAACTCCGGCCGGACGAAGGGCACCTGGTTCCTGAAGGCCCGGATCGCCAGTGCCGGTTGGACCGCGGACACCTACCTGGCGCTCGTCTTCCACTTCCCCGCCGACGGCGCCCGGCCGGTGGTGCGCACCAGGGTGGGGCTGTGGAGCCGGGCCCGCTGGGCCGTCACGCGCCGCCGCCACGGGTGACCCCCGCTGCCGCCTGCCGGGCGGGGGCGAGCGGCGGGATCGGTAAGCCTTCCGTAACCGGCCGCCGTGATGACCGCCCGCCGCCCGGCCGCGAGACTGGGTGCCATGCTCACCCGCCTGTTCCGTACGCCGTTGGCCTGGGTCGCTGTCGTCGCGCTCGGCGCCGGAGCCGCCCTCGGCCTCTGGTGGTTCCAGCCGTGGAAGCTGGTCACCGACGCCGAGGTCGACGAGGAGCTGTCGGTGGTGGCCACCGCCGCGCCGAGCGCACCGGCGACCGGCGGCCCCTCGGCCACCCCGACGCCCGCGCCGGCCGGGCCCACGGTGGTCCGCAGCGGCGAGTTCGTCACCCACGAGCACGACACCTCCGGCACCGCCCGGATCGTCCGCGACGCGGACGGCCGGCACCGGCTGGAACTCGTCGGGCTGGACACGTCGAACGGGCCGGACCTGCGGGTCTGGCTGACCGACCAACCGGTGCGCGGCGGCACCGCGGGCTGGCGGGTCTTCGACGACGGCCGCTGGGTCGAGCTGGGCCGGCTCAAGGGCAACCGGGGCGACCAGGGCTACCCGATCCCGGCCGGAGTGGACCTGACCGGGGTGACCAGCGTCTCCATCTGGTGCAAGCGGTTCGCCGTGTCGTTCGGGGCGGCGCCGCTGCACCCCGCCGGCTGATCCTCCCGCACCCCACCGGGCTCCGGGCCGCCGCAGCTCACCGACCGGCCACGCCATCGACGCGACGGGAGTGGAGTGGCGCTCTCGACCGATCCACGGTCGACTGAGAAACTGTGTGCCGGTCAGCGGGTTGGGGGTCTGATGAGCAACGGATGGGTGCTGTCCGACGAGGTGCTGCGGGACGCGCCGGCGTACACGCCGCGCCCCGGCGAGCTGGCCGATCTGGAACTGCTGCTGATCGGGGCGTACGCCCCGCTCAACGGCTTCATGACCCGCGCCGACCTGGTCTCGGTCAGCCGCCGTGGCCGGCTCGCCGACGGCACCCCGTGGCAGGTCGCGGTGACCCTCCAGGTGCCCGCGGCGCTGGCCCAGGGGCTCGATCCGCGTGACCCGGCGCGCCGGGTGCTGGTGCTCACCGACGGCGAGGGCGCCCCGGTGGCCGCGCTGGACGTGGCCGACACGTGGCAGGTCCGCGAGGGGGTGGCCGGCGTCGGCGGCACGGTGCGCCGGCTCGGCGACGGCGGCCGCGGGCCGTTCCAGCGGCTGCGCCGCACTCCCGAGGAGGTCCGTGCGCTGCTGCCCCCCGGCCGGGTGCTCGGGGTGGTGGCCGACCGGCCGCTGCACCGGCCGCAGCTGGCCCAGATCGCGCACGCCGCCCGCACGCTCGCCGCGCACCTGCTGGTGATGATCCCGGTGGGCGAGGACGGCACCGGCGGGCTGCCACCGGAGGCGTTGGTACGCAGCATCTTCGCGGCCCGCGACCGGATGCCGCCGGCCACCCTGGTGGCGGTGCCGCTGTCCCGCCGCCGCGACGAGATCAGCGACGCGCTGCTGCGGGCCCGGGTCTCCGCCGCGTACGGGGTGACCCACCTGCTCTCCACCGGCGAGATGCTCTCCGGCGCCGGGCTGCGGGTGCTGGTGCCGCGCGAGCTGGCCTACGACAACCGGGACGGGCAGTGGCGCTGGCGGGAGGACATCCCGCCGCGCAACCGGCGGCTCGCGCTCACCCAGGCCGAGATCGACGACCTGCTGGACCGGGGCTTCCCGCTGCCGGAGTGGCACACCCCGCCGGCGGTCGCCAAGGAGCTGGCCCGGGCCCGGCCGCCCCGGCGGCACCGGGGCCTGGTGGTCTTCCTGACCGGCCTCTCCGGTTCCGGCAAGTCGACCATCGCCCGCGGCCTGGCCGACGCGCTGCGCGAGCAGGGCGACCGGACGGTGAGCCTGCTCGACGGCGACGTGGTGCGCCGGGAACTCTCGGCCGGCCTGGGCTTCAGCAAGACCGACCGGGACCTCAACGTCCGCCGGATCGGCTGGGTGGCCGCCGAGATCGCCCGGCACCGCGGGGTGGGCATCTGCTGCCCGATCGCCCCGTACGCGCAGGCGCGGGCGACCGCCCGGGAGATGGCGCTGGTGGCCGGCGCCGGTTTCCTGCTGGTGCACGTCGCCACCCCGCTGGAGGTCTGCGAGCAGCGCGACCGCAAGGGCCTGTACGCGCGGGCCCGGGCCGGCCTGCTCACCGGGATGACCGGCATCGACGACCCGTACGAGGAGCCGACCGACGCCGACCTGGTCGTCGACACCACGGAGCTGACCGTCGAGGAGGCGGTGCAGACGGTGCTGCACCACCTGACCGAGACGGGTTGGGTCGAGCCCCGGCTCCAGTCCACCTGATCCACCGCACCGCCCGGGGTTGCTTCCGGTGGTCGAGCCGTACGCGCTAGTGTTCATTCTTGTTGGAACACGTTCGACCGCGTGAGAGTGCGCGGCTGGCGCGGGAGGTGCGGCGGGGTGCTCGCGCAGCAGCGGCAGACGGCCATCCTCGACCGGGTGCGCAGCACCGGCGGGGTCCGGGTCACCGAGCTGGCCGCCGAGTTCGGCGTCTCGGACATGACCATCCGGCGTGACCTGGAGGCGCTGCACGAGCGCGGCCTGCTGGCCAAGGTGCACGGCGGGGCGACCATGGCCGGCCCCGGCTCCACCGACGAGCCCGGCTTCCGGGCCAAGTCGGTACGGCAGCTGGCGGAGAAGGCGGCCATCGCGAACCGGGCGGCCGAACTGGTCCGGCCCGGCGCGGCGATCGCCCTCTCCGCCGGCACCACCACCGCCGAGCTGGCCCGCCGGCTGGTCGACGTGCCCGGCCTGACCGTGGTGACCAACTCGCTGCCGGTGGCCGAGATCCTGCACGCCGGCGGCCGGCCCGACCAGACGGTGGTGCTCACCGGCGGGGTGCGTACGCCGTCGGACGCGCTGGTCGGGCCGCTGGCCGTGGGCGCGATCCGGTCGCTGCACCTGGACCTGCTCTTCCTCGGCGTGCACGGGATCAGCGAGCGGGCCGGCTTCACCACGCCGAACCTGATGGAGGCGGAGACCGACCGGGCCCTGGTGGCGGCGGCGGACCGGCTGGTGGTGCTGGCCGACCACACCAAGTGGGGCACGGTCGGCATCTCCTCCATCGTCGAGCTCTCCGCCGCCCACGTGCTGGTCACCGACGACCGGTTGCCGGCCGCGGCCGGTCGGGTACTCGAGGAGCAGGTGGGTGAGCTGGTGATCGTGACCGGTACGGGCGGGGGACGGACCACCACGCCGACGAGTGGAGAGGTGGCCAAGTGAAGCGCACGGCGATCCGGCTGGCCGACGGCCGCGAGCTGATCTACTTCGACGAGCGGGACGACGCGGTCCGCGACCAGCCGGACCGCCGGGAACTGCCGCCGCTCCCGGCCGCGTCGCAGCTGCGCCACGACCCGCTCACCGACGAGTGGGTGGCGGTGGCCGTGCACCGGCAGACCCGCACCTTCCTGCCGCCGGCGAACGAGTGCCCGCTGGACCCCTCCGTCGGTGACCGGCTCACCGAGATCCCGGCGCCGGACTACGACGTGGTGGTCTTCGAGAACCGCTTCCCGTCACTGAGCGGCCGGGTGGCCGACGAGCCCGGGGAGATCACCCCGTTCACCCCGGTCCGGCCGGGCCTGGGGCGGTGCGAGGTGGTCTGCTTCACCGCCGACCACGACGCCTCCTTCGCCAGCCTGCCGCCGAGCCGGGTGCGCACCGTGCTGGACGCGCTGGCCGACCGCACCCTCGCGCTCGGCGAACTGCCCGGGGTGGAGCAGGTGTTCTGCTTCGAGAACCGGGGCGTGGAGATCGGCGTCACCCTGCACCACCCGCACGGCCAGATCTACGCGTACCCCTTCGTGACGCCGCGGACCCGGTCGCTGCTGGCCGCCGCCCGCCGGCACGCCGAGCGCACCGGCGGCGGCAACCTCTACGCCGACGTGCTCGCCGCCGAGCGGGCCGCCGGCGACCGGGTGGTCGCGGCCAACGAGCACTGGACGGCGTACGTACCGGCGGCCGCCCGCTGGCCGTTCGAGGTGCACGTCGCCCCGCACCGGCCGGTGCCCGACATCCCGGCGCTGGACGACGCGGAGCGGGACGCGTTCGGCCCGCTCTACCTGGACCTGCTGCGCCGCTTCGACGCGCTGTTCGACCTGCCGATGCCCTACATCGCCGCCTGGCACCAGGCCCCGGTCCGGATCGACCGCGAGCTGGGGCACCTGCACCTGCAGCTGTTCAGCATCCGGCGGGCGAAGGACAAGCTGAAGTACCTGGCCGGCTCGGAGTCGGGAATGGGCGTGTTCATCAACGACATCGCCCCGGAGCGGGCCGCCGAACTGCTCCGCGCGGCCTGAGCCCCCGGGTCGGCCGGTCCGCGGCCCGCCCGGCGCCACCGGCCGACTCCGCCGGAAGGGGTACGGACAGGGCGCGGGGGGCCCGGGACAGGGCCCCCCGCAGGGAAGGGACGGCTGGCTGTGCACGACAGCCGGGAAGGCTGGCTGATCGGCACTCTGCCGCGAGGCGACCGCGGTCAACCTTCCTGGACGCGACTGGCATCTCGTCCATACAGGTCAACGAGGCGCGCCGAGGATGGTGACGCTGCGTGCGGGTCGGCGCAGCCCGGGACGACGGAAGCCCGCCGGCGGGTGCCGGCGGGCTTCCGTGCGGTGCGGATCGACGATCAGGCGGCGAGGCGGCGCGCCAGGTTCTCGTCGAGCGCGCCCATGAACTCGTCGGTGGTCAGCCACGGGGCGTCGCGCGAGATGAGCAGCGCGAGGTCCTTGGTCATCTGGCCGCCCTCGACGGTGTCGATGATGACCTGCTCCAGGGTGTTGGCGAACTCGGTGACCGCCGGGGTGTTGTCCAGCTTGCCCCGGTGGGCGAGGCCGCGGGTCCAGGCGTAGATCGAGGCGATCGGGTTGGTCGAGGTCTTCTCGCCCTTCTGCCACTGCCGGTAGTGCCGGGTGACCGTGCCGTGCGCGGCCTCGGCCTCGACCGTCCGGCCGTCCGGGGTCATCAGCACGGAGGTCATCAGACCGAGCGAGCCGAAGCCCTGCGCGACGGTGTCGGACTGCACGTCACCGTCGTAGTTCTTGCAGGCCCAGACGAAGCCGCCCTCCCACTTGAGCGCGGCGGCCACCATGTCGTCGATCAACCGGTGCTCGTAGCTGATCCCGGCGGCCTCGAACTCGGCCTTGAACTCGTTCTCGAACACCTCGGCGAAGATGTCCTTGAACCGGCCGTCGTACGCCTTGAGGATGGTGTTCTTGGTGGACAGGTAGACCGGGTAGCCGCGGTCCAGGCCGTAGCGCATGGAGGCGCGGGCGAAGTCCCGGATCGACTCGTCGAAGTTGTACATGCCCATGGCGACGCCGCCGCCGGGGAAGTTGGCGACCTCCATCTCCATCGGCGCGGAGCCGTCGGCCGGGGTGTAGGTGATGGTCACCGTGCCCGGGCCGGGGACGACGAAGTCGGTGGCCTTGTACTGGTCGCCGTGGGCGTGCCGGCCGATGATGATCGGCTTGGTCCAGCCGGGGACCAGCCGCGGCACGTTGGACATGATGATCGGCTCGCGGAAGACGACGCCGCCGAGGATGTTGCGGATGGTGCCGTTCGGCGACCGCCACATCTTCTTGAGGCCGAACTCCTCCACCCGGGCCTCGTCCGGGGTGATGGTCGCGCACTTCACGCCCACGCCGTGCTGCTTGATGGCGTTGGCGGCGTCGACGGTGACCTGGTCGTCGGTCTCGTCGCGGTGCTGGATCGACAGGTCGTAGTAGTGCAGGTCGACGTCGAGGTAGGGCAGGATCAGCTGCTCCCGGATCTGCTTCCAGATGATCCGGGTCATCTCGTCGCCGTCGAGCTCCACGACCGGGTTGTTTACCTTGATCTTCGCCATCGGCCGGCGCTCCTCTCGGGGGACACGTGCTCAAGCAGTACGAGCGTACTGGAACCGGCTGGCGTTCCCCATCCGGCCTCGGTCGGGGCGCTGACCAGCCCGGAGGCGGGCGCCGGCAGAAACGGGGATGCCCGACCACGGCGGCTGGTGGCACCATCGCCGGATGCCGCCGAACCGCACCCTCGGGTCTATCACGGTCACCGCGCTCACCGACGGCGAGGGGCCGTTCTTCCAGCCCCGCGAGGAGGCGTTCCCCGACGCCACGGCGGAGCAGTGGCGCGCGGCCGACCGGCGGGACCGGCCTCGGTCACCGCCGACGGGCGCTGGTGGCTCCGCTTCCGCAGCTTCGCCGTCCGGGTCGGGGACGGGCCGGTCACCCTGGTGGACGCCGGCATCGGCCCGGCCGACTCCGCCGCGGCGAGCTGGGCGCCGTTGCCCGGCCGGCTCCCCGCCGAGCTGGCCGCCGCCGGCATCGACCCGGCCGACGTCCGCACCGTGGTGCTCACCCACCTGCACAGCGACCACATCGGCTGGGCGGTCACCGGCTCACCGGGCACGCCGTACTTCCCGAACGCCGACTACCTGGTGCAGCGGGCCGAGCTGGACGCGATGGAGTCGATCAACCCGGCGCTGCCGGCCGGGCTGGTCGCGCCGTTGCGTGCCGCCGGCCGGCTGCGGGTGGTCGACGGCGACACCACCCTCACCCCGGCGGTACGCGTGCTCAGCACGCCCGGGCACACCCCCGGACACCAGTGCGTGCTGCTGGACGACGGGACCGAGCGCGTGCTGCTCACCGGCGACCTGCTGGTGCACGCCGTGCAACTGGTCGACCCCACCCTGGCGTACGCCCACGAGCTGGACCCGGACGCGGCCCGCACCTCCCGCACCACCCTCCTGCACACCCTCACCACCGGCACCCCCGCAACCCTCGCCACCCCCCACCTCGGCACCCCCTTCGTGACCCTCTGACGACCGCACCCCACCCCACCTGCGGGTCTGACGGGCGCGACCGGATCGGGGCGGGGAGGGTGGAGACGGCGAAGGGCACGCCGCGCAGCGGCGTGCCCTTCGGGTGGAGCGGGAGATCACATGTTGGCGACGTCGGCCTGCTTGGCGCGGACGGCCTCGGCGGCCTGCTTGAGGCTGGCCAGCTCGTCGGCGTCCAGGTCGGTCTCGACGACCCGCTTGACGCCCTCGGCGCCGATCTCGGCCTCGACGCCGAGGTAGACGCCGGAGATGCCGTACTGGCCGTCGACCCAGGCGCAGACCGGCATGACCTCGCCGGAGTCCTCGGCGACCGCCTTGGCCATCCGGGCGGCGGCGGCCGACGGCGCGTAGTACGCCGAACCGGTCTTGAGCAGGGCGACCACCTCGGCGCCACCGTTGCGGGTCCTGACCACCAGCTCCTCGATCTGCTCGGCCGGCATGACCTCGCGCAGCGGCTTGCCGTTGACGGTGCTCTTCGACGGCACCGGCACCATGGTGTCGCCGTGCGAGCCGAGGGTCAGCGTCTTCACCGACTTCACCGGTACGTTCAGCGCCTCGGCCACGAAGTTGCTGAACCGGGCGGTGTCCAGCATGCCGGCCTGGCCGAGCACCCGGTTCTTCGGGAACTGGGTGGCGAGCTGGGCCAGCGCGGTCATCTCGTCGAGCGGGTTGGAGACCACGATGACCACGGCGTTCGGGGCGTACTTGGCGACGTTCTCGGAGACCTGACGCACGATCTTGGCGTTCGTCTCCAGCAGGTCCATCCGGCTCATGCCCGGCTTGCGCGGCAGGCCGGCGGTGATGACCACGACATCCGAGCCCTCGATCGCCTCGTAGCCCTCGCCGTTCGGGCCGGTGGTCACGCCGACCACCTTGGTCTCGAAGCCCTCGACGGCCCGCGACTGGTTGAGGTCCAGGGCGAGACCCGCGGGCTTGCCCTCCACGATGTCGGTGATCACGACGGTGTCGAAGACGTCGTACTCGGCCAGGCGCTGTGCGGTGGTCGAGCCGTAGAAACCGGCGCCGACGACAGTGACCTTCTTACCCATGGTCGTCCCACTCCCTGATACCAGTCGGTTTTCCGGACCGTATCAGTCATCCTGGCACCGATCCGGCCAGGGGCGGACGGTTATGACGTCGCTGGGCGGAAGGCGTTTCGCGGTGCGGGATACCGCACCCGGTCAGCCCCGTTCGGCGCGCTCGACGACGTTGGTGAGCAGCATGGCCCGGGTCATCGGGCCGACACCGCCCGGCATCGGCACCAGCGCCCCGGCCACCTCGGCGACCTCCGCGGCCACGTCGCCGGTGTAGCGGCCCCTGCCGTCCGGGCCGATCACCCGGGTGATGCCGACGTCGACCACCACCGCGCCCGGCGTGACCATGTCCGCGGTGAGCAGCCCGGGCACTCCGGCCGCCACGATGACGATGTCGGCGGCCCGGGTGTGCGCGGCCAGGTCGAGGGTGCCGGTGTGGCACAGGGTCACGGTGGCGTTCTCGCTGCGCCGGGTGAGCAGCAGGCCGAGCGGACGGCCGACCGTGTTGCCCCGGCCGACCACGGCGACCTTCGCGCCGCGCAGCGCCACGTCGTGCCGGCGGAGCAGCTCGATGATGCCGCGCGGGGTGCACGGCAGCGGGGCGTCGTAGCCGAGCACCAACCGGCCCAGGTTCACCGGGTGCAGGCCGTCGGCGTCCTTGTCCGGGTCGATGAGTTCCAGCACCCGCTGGGTGTCCAGCTGGGGCGGCAGCGGGAGCTGGACGATGTAGCCGTGGCAGGCCGGGTCGGCGTTCAGCTCGGCGAGCACCCCGTCGACCTGCTGCTGGGTCGCGTCGGCGGGCAACTCCCGGCGGAGCGAGGCGATGCCCACCTCGGCGCAGTCACGGTGCTTGCCGTTGACGTACGCCTGCGAGCCGGGGTCGGCACCGACCAGCACCGTGCCCAGTCCCGGCGTGACGCCCCGTTCGGCCAGCGCCTTGACCCGCGTACGCAGCTCGTCCTTGATCTCGGCCGCGGTCGCCTTGCCGTCCAGAAGCGTCGCCGTCACGCCCAGATCGTCTCATGGCGGACGGCTCCGGGGCCGATGACCACGATCAACCGGTCCCGCTGCCCCGTTTGGTGACGATGAGTCATGGACCACTAATCACGTTGAGTAATCGGGTGTGAATCGCGCCATAGCCCGATCCGGGCTCCCGGGTGGCGGCCACGCAGCCGGGCACAGTCACCCGAGGGGGTTCGGAAGCGCCCGGCGCCGATCGAATCGGGCACACATAATCGCAGTTCGCGGGCGAAACGACGAGTGCCGGGATAGCAGAGCCGGGCGCCCGGCCAAGGGTTCCCGGCACGGACCGTTATCGCTTCGCAACGCCTTCGTTGTCGAACCGGATCGAACCGCCTACCGTTGCCCAGCGTTGCGCAGCGTGAAACCAGCGCCGGGTCTGACTGCGCTGCGTGAGGAGATGAGGAGGCTCAATGCGAGTTCGTAGGCTCGCCGCCTGGACCGCCCTCCCGCTCGCGGTGACCCTGGGCCTCGCGGCCTGCGGCAGCGGCGGAGACGGCGGATCCGGCGGCAGCGACCCCAGTGCGGCGGTCAGTATCCAGATCGCCGAGCCGCAGCACCTGGTTCCGACGAACACCACCGAGACGTCCGGCTCGCAGGTGCTCGCCGGCCTGTTCACCCCGCTCGTCGACTACGACGCGCAGAACAAGCCGTACGAGGTCGCGGCCGAGTCGGTCACCTCGTCGGACAACAAGGTCTGGACGATCAAGCTCAAGGACGGGTACACCTTCCACAACGGCGAGAAGGTCACGTCCGAGGACTACATCAACGCCTGGAACTACGGCGCCTACGCGCCCAACGGCCAGGGTGCCAGCTACTTCTTCGAGAAGATCGCCGGCTACCAGGACCTGCAGGGCGAGCAGCCGAAGGCCAGGACGATGTCCGGCCTGAAGCAGGTCGACGACCTGACCTTCCAGGTGACGCTCGCCGAGCCGTACATCGACTTCAAGACGATGCTCGGCTACAACGCGTTCTACCCGCTGCCGGACGCGGCGTTCTCCGCTCCGGGCGTGCTCAAGGACTCCTACGAGCAGGCGCCGATCGGCCAGGGCCCGTTCAAGATGAAGGGCACCTGGCAGCACGACGCCAAGATCGAGGTCGAGCGCTACGACGCGTACCCGGGCGAGAAGCCCAAGGTGAAGGACGTCGAGTTCCGGGTCTACCAGCAGCTCACCGCGGCCTACGCGGACGTGCTGGCGGACAACCTGGACGTGCTGCCGACGATCCCGACCGAGAACCTGAGCACCGCGCCGACCGACCTCGGTGACCGGTACCGGACCAGCCCGATGTCGTCGTTCCAGTTCCTGGCCTTCCCGACCTTCGAGAAGGAGTACAGCAACCCGGACGTGCGCAAGGCGATCTCGATGGCGATCGACCGTGACGAGATCACCAAGTCGATCTTCAAGGGCTCGCAGCAGTCGGCCCGCTCCTTCGTCTCGCCGGTGCTGCCGGGCTACCGGGAGAACACCGCGGGCGCGGCCGGCGAGTTCAACCCGATCGAGGCCAGGAAGCTGTACCAGGCCGCCGGCGGCCCGTCGAAGATCGTCATCTCCTACAACGGGGACGGCGGTCACAAGGACTGGGTCGACGCCACCGCCAACCAGCTGAAGGCCAACCTGGGCGTGGACGTCGTCGGCTCGGCCGAGCCGAAGTTCGCCGACCTGCTCACCAAGGTCGAGAAGAAGCAGCCGGTGGGCCTGTTCCGGATGGGCTGGGTGATGGACTACCCGTCGATGGAGGACTACCTCGGCCCGCTGTACAGCACCAACGGCTCGTCGAACTACTACGGCTACAGCAACCCGGAGTTCGACCGCCTGGTGAAGGAGGGCTCCGCCGCTCCCACCCAGGAAGAGGCGATCAAGAAGTACCAGCAGGCCGAGGACATCCTGGCCAAGGACATGCCGGTGATCCCGCTGCGCTTCGGCGAGAACGTGTTCGGGCACTCGTCCACGGTCAAGAACGTCGAGATGGACCTGTTCCAGCGGGTCAACCTGATCAAGATCGAGGCGGCCAGCTGAGCTGACCGCGGCACGGGCCACCCGCGGGAGACCCCGGGTGGCCCGAACCATGCGCGCGCCGCCCCGCCGCAGATCACCCGGAAGGGTCCCGGGCGGCCGGACGGCGTTTGGTCGCGGGGTATTCCCGGTACGCCAGAGATGTCGTCCCGCGACCATTTCGCACTTTTCCGGAGAGACTGGCAAGCATGTTCCGCTACATCCTGCGGCGCCTCCTGCAGATGGTCCTCGCGTTCTTCGGGACCACCCTGATCGTCTACGCGCTGATGTTCGCCGGCCAGGGCGACCCGATCCAGGCGCTGGCCGGCGAGCGGCCGGTGACCGCGGCCCAGCGGGCGTACCTGACCGAGAAGTACCACCTCGACCAGACCGGCGTCGGCGGCTTCTTCTACCGCTACCTGGACTACGTGCGGAACCTGCTCCAGGGCGACCTGGGCCAGTCGCTCACCGGTCGGCAGATCGGCGACATCCTGCAGCAGGCCTGGCCGGTCACCGTGAAGCTGGCCCTGATCGCACTCGCCGTGGCCGTCCTCTTCGGCGTCACCGCCGGGGTCATCGCCGGCATCCGCCGGGCCAGCATCTTCGACAACTCGACCCTGGTGCTGACCCTGCTCGTGCTCGGCATCCCGACCATCGTGCTGGCGCCGCTCGCGCAGTACTTCCTCGGCGTCAGGTGGGCGCTCTTCCCGCCCACCGCCGGGTCGGACCCGAGCCTCTACGCGCTGCTGCTGCCCGGAATCGTGCTCGGGTCGCTGTCGCTGGCCACCGCGCTGCGGCTGACCCGCACCTCGGTGGCGGAGAACCTGCGCGCCGACTACGTCCGGACCGCCCGGTCGAAGGGCCTGCTCAGGCGGCGCATCGTGAGCGTGCACGTGCTGCGCAACTCGCTCATCCCGGTGATCACCTTCCTCGGCGTCGAGCTGGGCAACCTGATGAGCGGCGCGATCATCACCGAGGGCGTCTTCAACATCCCCGGCGTGGGCTTCAACCTCTTCCGCGGCATCCGCACCGAGGACGGTCCCCTGGTGGTGGGCATCGTCAGCGTGCTGGTCGTGGTCTACCTGGTCTCGAACCTGGTGGTGGACGTCCTGTACGCCGTACTCGACCCGAGGATCCGCTATGAGTGACTTCGAGACGGTGGCGGCCACGGAGAACCAGGCCGCGCGGCGTGGGCCCTCGGGTGAGCCGGGCACGCCGAACCAGCCCGGCGCCCCGCAGAAGCCGCGCAGCCTGGCCGGCGACGCCTGGCGCGACCTGCGCCGTAACCCGATCTTCTGGGTCTCGCTGGCGCTGGTGCTGATCGTCACCCTGATGGCACTGCTCCCCGGGGTGTTCACCACGAACGACCCGCGGAGCTGCCTGCTCTCCCGGCAGCACGCCGGGCCGTCCGGCGGGGCGATCTTCGGGTACGACTTCCAGGGCTGCGACACGTACTCCCGCGCCGTCTACGGCACCCGGGCATCGCTGCTGGTCGGCGCGCTCTCCGCGCTGGCCACCGGGGTGATCGCGCTGGTGATCGGCATGCTCGCCGGCTACTTCGGCCGGTGGGTCGACGCGCTGCTCTCCCGGGTGATCGACATCGTGCTCGGCATCCCGCTGCTGCTGGCCGCGATCGTGCTGCTCAAGCGGGTGGGCAGCGACAGCCCGACCGCCCGGATCAGCGCGGTCATCTTCGTGCTGGCCGTCCTCGGCTGGACCACGACGGCCCGGGTGGTCCGCTCGTCGGTGATCACCGCCAAGGAGCAGGACTACGTGGCGGCGGCCCGGATGCTCGGCGCCGGCCACGGCCGGATCATGTGGCGGCACATCCTGCCGAACGCGCTGGCCCCGGCCATCGTGGTGCTGACGATCGCGCTCGGGTCGTTCATCGCCGCCGAGGCCACGCTCTCGTTCCTGGGCATCGGCCTGAAGGCGCCGACCATCTCCTGGGGCCAGGACATCGACACCGGCCGGATCCACATGCGCGAGTCGGCGACCCCGTTGATCGTCCCGTCGACCTTCCTCGCGCTGACCGTGCTGGCGTTCATCATGCTCGGCGACGCGATCCGTGACGCCTTCGACCCGAAGCTGCGGTGACCTGATGACCCACTCCACCGTCCAACCCACGCCCGCCTCGGCCACGCCCGAGGGCGGCCACCTGCTCGAGGTACGGGACCTGCACGTCGAGTTCCGCACCGGCGAGGGCGTCGCCAAGGTGATCAACGGCGTGTCGTACCACCTCGACGCCGGCGAGACGCTCGCGGTGCTCGGCGAATCGGGCTCCGGCAAATCGGTCACCGCCCAGGCGATCATGGGGATCCTGGACACTCCGCCCGCGGTGATCCGCTCCGGGGAGATCCGCTACCGGGGTCGCGACCTGCTGAAGCAGTCGGAGGAGCAGCGCCGGCAGGTGCGCGGCAAGGAGATCGCCATGATCTTCCAGGACGCGCTCTCCGCGCTGAACCCGGTCTTCCCGGTCGGTTGGCAGATCGGCGAGACGCTGCGCCAGCGCGAGGGGATGTCCCGGGCCGACGCGCGCCGCCGCGCCGTCGAGCTGATGGACGTGGTGCAGATCCCGGGCGCCGCCAACCGGCTCCGCGACTACCCGCACCAGTTCTCCGGCGGCATGCGGCAGCGCGTCATGATCGCGATGGCGCTGGCCCTGAACCCGAAGGTGCTGATCGCCGACGAGCCCACCACCGCGCTCGACGTCACCGTGCAGGCGCAGATCATGGACCTCCTCGCCGACCTGCGTCGCGACCTCCACATGGCGATGATCCTGATCACCCACGACCTCGGCGTGGTGGCCGGCGTGGCGGACCGGATCGCGGTCATGTACGCCGGCCGGATCGTCGAGCACGCCGACGTCCGCTCGCTCTACCGGGCGCCGGCCCACCCCTACACCAAGGGACTGCTGGAGTCGATTCCTCGGCTGGACGTGCGCGGCCAGCAGCTCGCCACCATCAGGGGGCTGCCGCCCAACCTGATGCGCATCCCCAGCGGCTGCCCCTTCCACCCCCGGTGCCCGTACGTGCAGCAGGTCTGCGTGGACGTGGTGCCGCACGACCTGGTCCTCGGCGACGGCCGGACCAGCGCGTGCCACTTCGCCCAGGAGGTCCGTGATGACAGCGCCCGCTAGCCCCACCAAGGTCCGGGGCGAGACCATCCTCTCGGTCGACAACGTGGTCAAGCACTTCCCGATCAACCGCGGGGTGCTGTTCCAGCGGCAGGTCGGCGCGGTCAAGGCCGTCGACGGGGTGAGCTTCGAGCTGCGCCGCGGCGAGACCCTCGGTGTGGTCGGCGAGTCCGGCTGCGGCAAGTCCACCCTGGCCCGACTGCTGATGCGGCTGGAGACGCCGACCGCCGGCCGGGCCACCCTGGAGGGGAAGGACCTGTTCAAGGCCTCGGGCGCCGAACTGCGCCGGCTGCGGCGCAACATGCAGATGGTCATGCAGGACCCGTACACCTCGTTGAACCCGCGGATGACGGTGGGCGACATCATCGGCGAGCCGTTCGAGATCCACCCGGAGGCGGCCCCGAAGGGCAGCAAGCAGCAGCGGGTCCGGGAGCTGCTGGACGTGGTCGGGCTCAACCCTGAGCACATCAACCGCTACCCGCACCAGTTCTCCGGCGGGCAGCGGCAGCGCATCGGCATCGCCCGCGCGCTCGCCCTGCGGCCCGAGATCATCGTCTGCGACGAGCCGGTCTCCGCCCTGGACGTGTCGATCCAGGCCCAGGTGATCAACCTGCTGGAGCAGCTGCAGGACGAGTTCGGGCTGTCGTACATCTTCATCGCGCACGACCTGTCGGTGGTCCGGCACATCTCGGACCGGGTCGCGGTGATGTACCTCGGCCGGATCGTGGAGATCGGCACCGAAGAGGAGATCTACGAGCGGGCGACCCACCCGTACACCCAGGCGCTGCTCTCGGCGGTGCCGGTGCCGGACCCGGAGGCGCGCCACGAGCGCACCATGATCCGGCTGACCGGGGACGTGCCGAGCCCCGCGAACCCGCCGTCGGGCTGCCACTTCCGCACCCGCTGCTGGAAGGCGCAGGACGTCTGCGCCCGCGAGGACCCGCAGGCCGTGCCCCGCGCCGCCGATCCGCACCCCTCCGCCTGCCACTTCGCCGAACTCCGCCCCGTCACCCCCTGATCCCGGTTGATCATGAAGTGGTCGACAACCTCATGATCACCGGGAGTCCGGGACGGGACGTGATCCCGTCCCGGGTCAGTGGAAGAAGTGGCGGGTGCCGGTGAGGTACATGGTCACGCCGGCCTCCTTGGCCGCGGCGATGACCTCCTCGTCGCGGATCGACCCGCCGGGCTGCACGATGGCCCGGACGCCGGCCTCGATGAGGATCTTCGGCCCGTCGGCGAACGGGAAGAACGCGTCCGAGGCGCAGACCGAGCCGCGGGCCCGCTCGGCGCCGGCCCGGCTCACCGCCAGTTGCGCGGAGTCGACCCGGTTGACCTGCCCCATCCCGACACCGACGGTCGCCCCGTCCTTCGCCAGCAGGATCGCGTTGCTCTTCACCGCGCGTACCGCCCGCCAGGCGAAGGCCAGGTCGCGCAGGGTCGCCTCGTCGGCCGCGTCGCCGGCCGCCAGGCGCCAGTTGGCCGGGTCGTCGCCCGGGGCGTCCACCCGGTCCGCCATCTGCACCAGCACGCCGCCGCCGACCTGCCGCCACTCCGCCGGCGCCGGGTTCCAGGCCGGCGCGCGCAGCAGCCGGATGTTCTTCTTGGCCTGGAGCACCTCCGCCGCACCCGGCTCGAACCCCGGCGCCACCACCACCTCGGTGAAGATCTCGGCGACCTGGCGGGCCAGTTCCACCGAGACCGGCCGGTTGACCGCGATCACGCCGCCGTACGCGGAGACCGGGTCGCAGGCGTGCGCCTTGCGGTGCGCCTCGGCCACGTCGGCGCCGACCGCGATCCCGCACGGGTTGGCGTGCTTGATGATCGCCACCGCCGGCTGGTCGGCGAAGTCGTTCGCCGCCCGCCAGGCGGCGTCCGCGTCGACGTAGTTGTTGTAGGACATCTCCTTGCCGTGCAGCTGCTCGGCCTGGGCGAGCCCGGCCGGGGCATCCGGGTCGGTGTAGAGCGCCGCCGCCTGGTGCGGGTTCTCGCCGTAGCGCAGCGTCCTGGTCGCCCGCAGCGCCAGGCCGGCGAAGCCCGGCCACTCCTGCCCCTCGGGCCCGAGCTGGACGGCGCACCAGTTGGCCACCGCCGCGTCGTACTCGGCGATGTCGGCGAACGCCCGGGCGGCCAGCGCGCGGCGCTGGGTCAGCGTGAAGCCGCCCTCGCCGAGGGCGGCCAGCAGCGCCGGGTACGCGGACGGGTCGGTGACCACGGCGACCGAGGCGTGGTTCTTGGCCGCCGCCCGGACCATCGCCGGACCGCCGATGTCGATCTGCTCCACGCACTCGTCGACGGAGGCGCCGGAGGCGACCGTGGCCTGGAACGGGTAGAGGTTGGACACCAGCAGGTCGATCCCCGCGATGCCGTGCTCGTCGAGCTGGGCGACGTGCGAATCCTTGCGCAGGTCGGCCAGGAGCCCACCGTGGATCTTCGGGTGCAGGGTCTTGACCCGGCCGTCGAGGATCTCCGGGAACCCGGTCACCGTCTCCACCGGGGTCACCGGCACCCCGGCGCCGGCGATGGTGGCGGCCGTGCTCCCGGTCGAGACGAGTTCCACCCCGGCCGCGTGCAGCGCTCGGGCCAGCTCGACCAGGCCGGTCTTGTCGTAGACGCTGACCAGCGCCCGCTTGATCGGGCGGCGCTCGTCCTGAGTGGAACTCACGGAACGGTGACCTTTCTTCCGGTGATCGTCCAACCTTCACGGACCAGGCGGCCCACCTGCTCGACGAGCTGGCGCCGCTCGGCTTCCTTGATGCGCTCGGTGAGCGTCTCGACGTCGTCGTCGTCGCGCACCGGCACGGCCACCTGGGCGACGATCGGGCCGGTGTCCATCCCGGCGTCGACGAAGAAGAGGGTGGCCCCGGTGATCTTCACGCCGTAGGCGAGGGCGTCGCGCGGGCCGTGGATGCCGGGGAACGCCGGCAGCAGGGTGTTGTGCGTGTTGAGGTAACGGTCGCCGAACGCGGCCAGGAAGTGCGGGCCGACCAGCTTGAGGAAGCCGGCGGAGATGACCAGGTCGGGCCGGTGCTCGGCGACGTGCGCGGTGAGCGCGGCGTCCCAGTCCTCCCGGGAGGGGTACGCCTTCACCTCGTCCACGAAGGTCGGTACGCCGGCCGCGGCGGCCCGGTCCAGTCCGCCGATGCCGTGCCGGTCGGCGCCGACGGCCACCACCCGGGCCCCGTACGCCGGGTCGGCGCACGCGTCCAGCAGCGCCTGGAGGTTGCTCCCGGAGCCGGAGACGAGAACGACGATGCGGGCTGCGGACGCGGGCTCGGTCACCCGGCCACCCTATCGGGCAGGTCAGCGTGCCCATCCGTTGGGCGGCGCGACATTCGCCGACAGCCAAGCTCGCACGAATTAGGTACGCTGCCCGTCGCTCGGGCCATGCGCACGTCCGGCCCGCACCCCGTCAGTGAACCGGCACGCGAGCCGTGCCGATGAAATGAGGAGTTCCCAGGATGCAGCCCGGATACCAGCCCCAGCAGCCGCCGCAGATCAACAACAACATGACGATGTCGATCGTCGCGATCTTCCTGTTCTGGCCGCTGGCCATCCCGGCCATCATCAACGCATCCAAGGTCAACCCGCTGCTTCAGCAGGGTGACTACGCCGGCGCGCAGGCCGCCGCCGCCGAGTCGAAGAAGTGGTCCAAGTGGGCCCTGATCGTCGGCATCGGCTGGTACGTGATCGTCCTGGTGTGCTGCCTGCTCGGTGGCCTCGCCGGGCTGATGGGCGCCGACACCAGCAGCACGTACTGACAGACCAAGCCGAGGAGCGTCTTCGACATGCAGCCCGGACAGCCCGGCCAGGACCCGTACGGACAGCAGCCGCACCAGGACCCGTACGGACAGCAGCCGCACCAGGACCCGACCGCACCCCCGCCGCACACCCCGTACGCCCCGCCGTACGGCCAGCAGCCCACCTCCGGCCAGCCCTACGGCCAGCCGAGCGACCCGTACGGCCAGCCGCCCGCCGCGCCCTACGGCCAGCAGCCCACCTCGGGGCAGCCGTACGGCCAGCAGCCCACCTCGGGGCAGCCGTACGGCCAGCCGTACCAGGACCCGTACGCCCAGCAGCAGCAGCCGTACGGCGCGGCGCCGGGCTACCCGAACGCGGGCTACCCGCAGCCGCAGGGGCAGCAGAACACCCTCGGCCTGGTGTCGATGATCCTCGGCATCGCGTCGATCCCGCTGGTCTGCTGCCTCTACCTGGGCATCCCGGTCGGCATCGCCGCCGTGGTGACCGGTTACCTGGGCAAGCAGAAGGCCGACCAGGGGCTGGCGTCCAACGCCGGCCAGGCCAAGGCCGGTCTGATCTGCGGCGCCATCGGCGCCGGTCTCGGCATCCTGTTCATCATCCTGGGGCTCGTGGCCAACGTCGCCCTGCCGACCCAGCCCTGACCACCGCACCGCACGAGGGGCGTCCCGGCCACGGCCGGGCGCCCCTCGTCGTTGTCCCGGGCCCACGTGCCGGCCGGGGTGGTCAGCTACGGCTGGGGCCTACCCGCTCGCAGCGGCCGGTCTCGCCCGGCGCTGACCTCAGCGCGTGGCGGCGGGACGGGTGAGCAGCTGGGTGGCGGCGGCGCCGAGCAGCGCGCCGGCCCCGACGACCCCGGTCGCCACGGCCGCCACCTGCCAGCCGACCGGGCCGATCTCGGCCAGCCGGCCCCCGCCGAGCGGACCGGCGGAGGCGGCGGCCGCCGCTCCGAGCAGCAGGCCGGCCACCGGACCGGCGAGCGCGGCCGGCCCGAGCAGCGTGGCCCAGCCCAGCGGCGACCGCTCGTCGGCGGCCAGCCGGAGCAGTCGGCGGGCAAGTAGGCAACCCGCGGCCATCCCGGCGAGCACCGGAACCGCGAGCAGCCCGGCGCCCAGCCCGTCGACCGGCCCGCGCGGCAGGCCGGCCAGCAGCGGTACGGCCGGCAGCGCGGCGACCGAGACCTCGCTGGTGCGGACCGCCGTGTCGGTGCCCACCGCGAAGCCCGGACCGAGCAGGTAACTCACCGACCAGATCGTGGCGTTCGGCGCGTAGGCCAGGCTGACCAGTGTGATCCCGGCCTGCCCGGCGACCCCGGTGCGGTAGGCGCCGATCATGTCGGCGGCGTCCCCACCCCCGGTCGCCACGGCGAGCCCGGCCGCCCCGGCCCCAGCTGCCAGCAGCAGCAGCCCGGCGACCAGGCCGGTGCGGAGCCCGTCGCGCAGCGGCGCCGGGACCCGCGCGGCGAGCAGGCCGGTCACCCCGGTGGTCCGGGCGGCGCCGGCCAGGGCGGCGAGCACGCCGACCACGCCGAGGGTCACGCCCGCCCGCACCGGCGACACCCCGGGCCCGCCCGCGCCGAGCGCCAGCGCGGCGAGCACGCCGAGCAGGGCGTACGCGATGCCGACCGCGCCGGCCGCGACGAGCGTCCGGGACAGCGACCGGCTGCCGCGGGCGCCGATCGCCCGGCTAGTGTGCACCCCCGCCCGGGACAGCCGCCAGACCGCCAGCACGGTCAGCGCCAGCGGGGCCAACCCGACCGGGCCGGCGCCGGTGGCCAGCGGGACCCCGTGCCCGAGCAGCCAGCCGGCCAGCCCGGCGCGCACGGCGCCGAGCAGGGACGCGGCGTCCTCGCTGAGCTGGAACAGCCAGAGCACGACCACGACCGGCAGGCACGAGGTGATCGCCGCCCACCCGGCGGCCACCCCGGCGGCGACGGCGAGCGGCGCACGGCTGCGCGGCGGCTCCCCGGTGCGGGGTGGGGGCACCCGCCGCCCCCCGCCGGGCCGGCCGGGTGGCCGGGCGTCGGGGCCGACGTCGGCGATGGGACGGCTGGGCTGGTCAGGGGTGACGGAGGACATCGCGTCTACTCTGGCATGCCGAGCCGGCGGCGGCAGTCCGATACCGCTCCGCGCCGGCGGCGAGTTCGGTGATCCATCGTCCGCGGCGCCGGATCCGGTTTAGCCTCGGCGCAGGACGCGACGGCAGTCGCGGCACCGACCGCTCGGAGGGAAGCCGTGAACGCTCCGAATCCGCCGCCCCCGCCCGCCGGCGGCCGGGACCGCACCACGCTCTGGGGCATCCTGGGCATCATCACCGGCCTGCTCTGCTGCGGCATCCTGGGCGTCATCTTCGGCTGGCTCTCCATCCGCGACGCCAAGCGTTACGGCCAGTCGCCGGTGCTGGGCTACCTGGCCATCACCTTCGGCGTGATCAACATTATCGGCAGCGCGATCCTGCGGGCCACCGGCAACTATCCGCTCTGGGGCAACGACTGAGGGGGCCGACCGGACCCGGTCGACCCCCTCGGCTCGTCGCTCGTCCGCTCAGCCGGCGGACATGATCTCCCGCATCAGGCGAGCGGTCTCGGTCGGCGTCTTGCCCACCTTGACCCCGACCGCCTCCAGCGCCGCCTGCTTCGCCTCCGCGGTGCCGGCCGAGCCGGAGATGATCGCGCCGGCGTGCCCCATGGTCTTGCCGGGCGGGGCGGTGAAGCCGGCGATGTAGCCGACCACCGGCTTGGTCACGTTCGCCTTGATGAACTCGGCGGCCCGCTCCTCGGCGTCGCCACCGATCTCACCGATCATCACGATCGCGTCGGTGTCCGGGTCGGCCTCGAACGCGGCGAGGGCGTCGATGTGCGTGGTGCCGATGATCGGGTCGCCACCGATGCCGACGCAGGTCGAGAAGCCGATGTCGCGCAGCTCGTACATCATCTGGTAGGTCAGCGTGCCGCTCTTGCTGACCAGGCCGATCCGGCCGGAGCCGGTGATGTCGGCCGGGATGATGCCGGCGTTGGAGGCGCCCGGCGAGGCGATGCCCGGGCAGTTCGGCCCGATGATCCGGGTCCGCTCCCCCTTGGCCACGTTGTACGCCCAGAACGCGGCGGTGTCGTGCACCGGCACGCCCTCGGTGATCACCACGGCCAGGCCGATGCCGGCGTCGATCGCCTCGATCGTCGCGGCCTTGGTGAACTGCGGCGGCACGAAGATGACCGTGACGTCCGCCCCGGTCTCCTTCATCGCGTCCGCGACGGTGGCGAAGACGGGCAGCTCGGTGCCGTCGAAGTCGACGGTCTGGCCCGCCTTGCGCGGGTTGACGCCACCGACGATGGTGGTGCCGGCCGCGAGCATCCGCTTGGTGTGCTTGGAACCCTCGGAGCCGGTCATCCCCTGGACGATGACCTTCGAGTCCTTGGTCAGCCAGATTGCCATTGTCAGACCCCCGCAGCCGCCAGCTCGGCGGCCCGCTCGGCCGCGCCGTCCATGGTGTCGACCCGCTCGATCAGCGGGTTGTTCGCGCCGTCGAGGATCGCCCGACCGGCCTCCGCGTTGTTGCCGTCGAGCCGGACGACCAGCGGCTTGGTGACCTTCTCGCCGCGCTGCTCCAGCAGGCCCAGCGCCTGCACGATGCCGTTGGCGACCGCGTCGCAGGCGGTAATGCCGCCGAAGACGTTGACGAAGACGCTCTTCACCGACGGGTCGGAGAGCACGATCTCCAGCCCGTTCGCCATCACCGCGGCGCTGGCGCCGCCGCCGATGTCGAGGAAGTTGGCCGGCTTGACGTGGCCGTGCCGCTCGCCGGCGTACGCGACCACGTCGAGGGTCGACATGACCAGACCCGCGCCGTTGCCGATGATGCCGACCTCGCCGTCGAGCTTGACGTAGTTGAGGTCCTTCTCCTTGGCGGCCTGCTCCAGCGGGTCCACCGCGGCCTGGTCGACCAGCGCCTCGTGGTCCGGGTGCCGGAAGGCGGCGTTCTCGTCCAGGCTGATCTTGGCGTCGAGCAGCAGCAGCTTGCCGTCGCCGTTCTTGGCCAGCGGATTCACCTCGACCAGGGTGGCGTCCTCGGCGACGAACGCCTGCCAGAGCTTGACGGCGACCTCGACCACCTGGTCGGCGACGTCGGCGGGGAAGCCGGCGGCGGAGACGATCTCGCGCGCCTTCGCCTCGTCCACTCCCTCGACCGCGTCGATCGGGGCCTTGACGACCTTCTCCGGGGTCTCGGCGGCGACCTGCTCGATGTCCATCCCGCCGGCGACGCTGGCGATGCAGAGGAAGGTGCGGTTCGCCCGGTCCAGCAGGTAGGAGAAGTAGTACTCCTCGGCCACGTCCGCGGTCACGGTGATCATGACCTTGTGGACGGTGTGGCCCTTGATGTCCATGCCGAGGATGTCGGTGGCGCGGGCCACCGTCTCCTCCGCGCCCTCGGCCAGCTTGACGCCGCCGGCCTTGCCCCGGCCGCCGACCTTCACCTGCGCCTTGACGACCACCCGACCGCCGAGGCGTTCGGCGATCGCGCGGGCCTCCTCCGGGGTCGTGGCGACGCCGCCGGCGAGCACGGGCAAGCCGTGCCGCTCGAACAGGTCCCGCCCCTGGTACTCGTACAGGTCCACGTTTGCGCGTCCCGTCCCGTCTCCGCGGCGCGCCGTCGCGCCGCCACCAGCGTTATGGAAAACAGTTTGACGCCTGTCATCAGTTGAAGCAGGCCATTGGGCGCAGCCTAGCGAGGTGGGCACCGCCGGCAACCGAGCGGGTGCGCGGTGTGCGGTAATGCACAGCCGCCCGCCGGGGCGGGCGCCGCCGGCCCGGTCGTCAGCCGTCCGGGCGATGTTCGGGCAGGTGCGTAACCCCCCGCTGGGGGCGTCGTTGAGTCAGGTGTCGGAGCGCTGCACAGCGCGAAGACGGGAGACGGCCGATGCCCTGTCGGTCGAGGGGTGGCGGCGGGGCATCGTGCATAGAGGGGCCGGACGTGTGAGGGGTGCGTCCGGCCCCTCCCCCGTGCCCGGGTCCGCCGGGTGTCAGCCGACGGGCTGCGCGACGTTCGCCCGCACCCACTCCACGATCGACCCGGTGGTTGCGCCCGGCGTAAAGATCTTGGCGACGCCGAGCTGCTCCAGCTCGGGGATGTCGGCGTCCGGGATGATGCCGCCGCCGAACACCACGATGTCCCGGGCGTCCCGCTCGGCGAGCAGCTCCAGCACCCGCTTGAAGAGCGTCATGTGCGCCCCGGAGAGCACGGAGAGCCCGACCGCGTCGGCGTCCTCCTGGATCGCGGTCTCCACGATCTGCTCCGGGGTCTGGTGCAGGCCGGTGTAGATGACCTCCATGCCGGCGTCCCGGAGGGCACGCGCGACGACCTTGGCGCCGCGGTCGTGGCCGTCCAGGCCCGGCTTGGCGACGACGACCCGAACACGAGAGCTCATCAGCGCATCCCTTTCACCGGCTTCGCGGCTTCACCTGAACGAACGGTAACCCGCCCCGCCCGGCCCGGGAAATCCGGGCCGGGAAACCGGCGGCCCGCGCCCGCCCCGGGCGGGCGACCGCACCGGCCTTCACCGTGGTCCGACAGGCACCCGCGTCAAGCCGGACGACTCCGCCGTTCGGTCACGCTGCGCGACGAACGGGCAGTAACGAGGGCGCCGTTTGACGGGTACGAGGCATGACAATCGCGGACGCAATTGGACAGAACGTGGCACCAATTCGGCGCTCCGGCTTGTGACTCGTCTGGTGGTTGGCTAACGTGTCCACGGTTGTCATCAGGTCCACGGACGGGTGGCGACGCGGCCCGCCGACGTTCACCAGAGCTTCACGACGCCGGCGCGACCGCCTCGAGACCCCGACAACGGAGGGTGTGCGTGCGCCAGCGCCTGTCGTCTGAGCCCGATCGATATCGCGGCCGCCGCCGCGTACCCACCCCCCCGCGGAGCCGTTACGCCGCCGTCGTCACCACCGCGTTCGTCGGAGCCGGTGTCGTGGCCCTCGGCGCGGGAGCCATGCCGGACGCGAAGAGCGTCAACCCGTCGGTCCTCGACGAGCTCAAGGCGGCCTCCACCCTCAGCCAGGACGCGGCCGCCCGCGCCGACTCCGCCGAGCGCGCCTCCCGCGACAGCGGACGCGCCGAGGAGGCGCAGCCCGAGGTCTGGCTGCTGCCCCTGCAGGGCTACGACTTCAAGTCCCCCTACGGCATGCGGTGGGGCAAGCTGCACAGCGGCGTCGACCTGGTCGCGCCCGAGGGCACCCCGTACGTCGCGATCCACGACGGCACCGTCACCAAGGCGGGCTGGTGGGGCGGCTACGGCTACACGGTGATCGTCCAGCACGCCGACGGCAGCGAGGCCATCTACGGCCACTCCTCCGCGCTGAGCGTCCAGGAGGGGCAGCAGGTCAAGGCCGGCGACCAGCTCGGCCTGGTCGGCAACACCGGCCACTCCTACGGCTCCCACCTGCACCTGGAGATCCATGTCAAGGGCCAGCCGCTCGACCCGGTGCCCTACCTCCAGGAGCGCGGAGTGGACATCCAGCTACAGGTCGAGGCAATCTACAACGAGGTAGCCGCCTCCTGACACTGCGTATCGACCGTTGACCGCCCGGATCTACCGATCCGGGCGGTTTTTCGTTGCCCCATGGCGGCGAAAGTTTCCCGGGTCACAGTCGCCGATGTGACGCAGGGCACGGGCGTACATGATCACTTTTCGGGACGCCGCCCACCAGATCGGGACATAGCCGGTCAGTCGCCTGGCGATCGGGCCGTGGCACCCGCTGTCCCGGTACCCGGCACGGGTCGGGCCGACACCAGTATTTCGAGGTCAAGTGCCCCTCGACTGTGAAGGTCAACCGTGCAGGAAGACAGCTCCGTCCAGAACGAGAAGACCCCGAACGCCCCCGCCCGGCACCGGCGGCGGACGGGCGGGCGCACCCGACACGTGGTCATCGGCGCGGCGGTCCTGGTCGCGCTCGGTCTCGGCGGCGTCGCCGTGGCGACCACCGGCGCCGACGACCGCACCCCGGCCAGCGTCTCCCTGGACGCGCAGGCGCGGGCCGGGGCCGCCGACCGCGCCGACCGGTCCGCCCGCGAGTCGACGGCCCCGGTCACCCCCACCGCCACCCCCACCAGCCCCACGCCCAGCCCGTCGACGGCCAGCCCGTCCGCCAAGCCCAGCCCGAAGGCGACCACCGCCAAGCCCAGGCCGAAGGCCAAGCCGAAGCCGACCTGGGTCATCCCGATGAAGGGCGCCGAGATCACCTCCTGCTACGGGCAGCGGTGGGGCACCCTGCACGCCGGCATCGACTTCGCCATGCCGGCGGGCACCCCGATCCGCGCCGCCTACGGCGGCACGGTGGTCAAGGCCGGCGACGCCGGCGACGGCTACGGCATCTCGGTCTTCGTCGACCACGGCAACGGCTACCTGACCCACTACGCGCACCAGAGCCGCACCGCGGTCAGCGTGGGCGACAAGGTGGGCGCCGGGGAGGTCATCGGCTACGAGGGCTCGACCGGCGACTCCACCGGCCCGCACCTGCACTTCGAGGTGCACCAAAGCCAGATGTGGAACCAGATCGACCCGGCGCCCTTCCTGCGCGCCCGGGGCATCGACGTGGCCTGCTGACTTCGGCCGGCTGACTTCGGCCGGTGCCGCCCGGCCCGGCACCCGCCGGGCCGGGCGTCAGCGGCTCAGAGCTTGTCGAGCGGCGCGTGCCGCAGCACCAGCCACATCGTCTGGTCGCCGAAGTCGATCTGCGCCCGGGCGCTCGGCCCGTGCCCCTCGACGGCGAGCACCCGGCCCAGCCCGTAGCGCTGGTGGTTGACCCGGTCGCCGGCCGCCACCTTAGGCCCCTGCGGCAGCTCGCTGGCGGTGGCGAGCCGGCTGCCGTCGACCCCGAGCCGCTTGGCCAGTTGCGCCGCCTTGGGCGTACCGCCGGTGAAGCCGCCGCGCCCGCCGGGGGTGCGGTCCGCGCGGCCGCCGACGCCGCCGCCTCCGCCGCCCCACGAGGTGTACGACCCCTCGGTGCGCTCCCAGCGCACCAGTTCCGGTGGCAGTTCCTCGACGAACCGGGACGGCGGGTTGTAGGCCGGCGCGCCCCACGCGGAGCGGGTCACCGCCCGGGACAGGTAGAGGCGCTGCCGGGCCCGGGTGATGCCGACATACGCCAGCCGGCGCTCCTCCTCCAGCTCGCCGGTGTCGCCGAGCGAGCGCAGGTGCGGGAAGACGCCGTCCTCCAGCCCGGTCAGGAACACCACCGGGAACTCCAGCCCCTTGGCGGTGTGCAGCGTCATCAGGGTGACCACGCCCTGGTGGTCGGGGTCGTCGGTGGGCACCTGGTCGGCGTCGGCGACCAGCGCGACCTGCTCCAGGAACCCGGCCAGGGTGGCCCGTTCCCCCTCGGCGCCGAGCGCCTCGACCCGCTCGGTGTACTCCCGGGCGACGCTGACCAGTTCCTGGAGGTTGTCGACCCGGCCGGCGTCCTGCGGATCCAGGCTCTCCTCCAGCTCGGTGAGGTAGCCCGAGCGGGTGAGCAACGCCTCCAGCACCTCCTCCGGGGTGCCGGTCTCGGCCAGCTCACGCGCGCCGTCGAGCAGGGCGACGAACTCGGCGATGCCGTTGGCCGCCCGGGTGGAGATGCCCGGCGCGTCCTTGGCCCGGCGCAGCGCGGCGCCGAAGGAGATCCGGTCCCGGCTGGAGAGCGCCTCCACGCAGGCCTCGGCGCGGTCGCCGATGCCCCGCCGCGGGGTGTTCAACACCCGGCGCAGGCTGACCGTGTCGTCATCGTTGACCACGGCGCGCAGGTAGGCCAGCGCGTCGCGGACCTCCTTGCGTTCGTAGAAACGCACCCCGCCGACCACCTTGTAGGGCAGGCCGACCCGGATGAACACCTCCTCGAAGACCCGGGACTGGGCGTTGGTGCGGTAGAAGACCGCCACGTCGCCCGGGCGGGTGTCGCCCGCGTCGACCAGGCGGTCGATCTCCCGGGCCACCCAGTCCGCCTCGGCGTGCTCGGTGTCCGCGACGTAGCCGACGATCTGTTCGCCGGCCCCCGCCTCGCTCCACAGCCGCTTCGGCTTGCGGGAGGTGTTGCGGTCGATCACCGCGTTGGCCGCGTTCAGGATGGTCTGGGTGGAGCGGTAGTTCTGCTCCAGCAGGATCGTCCGGGCGTCGCTGAAGTCCCGCTCGAACTCCAGGATGTTGCGGATCGTCGCGCCGCGGAACGCGTAGATCGACTGGTCGGCGTCACCGACCACGCAGAGCTCGGCCGGCTCGACCCCCTCGGTGCCGGAGACCAGCTCCTTGATCAGCACGTACTGGGCGTGGTTGGTGTCCTGGTACTCGTCGACCAGCACGTGCCGGAACCGCCGGCGGTAGCTCTCCGCGACGTGCGGATGCGACTGGAGCAGGTGCACCGTCGTCATGATCAGATCGTCGAAGTCCAGCGCGTGCGCCTCGCGCAGCCGCCGCTGGTAGAGCGTGTAGGCCTCGGCCAGCGCCCGCTCGTTGGGGCCCTTGGCGCGGCCGGCGAACTCCTCCGGGTCGACCAGTTCGTTCTTGAGGTTGGAGACCTGGGCGGCCAGCCCGCGCGCCGGGTAGCGCTTCGGATCGAGGTCGAGCTCCCGCGCGACCAGCTGCATCAGCCGGCGCGAGTCGTCGGCGTCGTAGATGGAGAAGGTCGACTTCAGCCCGGCGTGCTCGTGCTCGGCGCGCAGGATGCGCACGCACGCGGAGTGGAACGTCGACACCCACATCAGCCGGGCGCGCGGGCCGACCAGGGCGGCCACCCGCTCCTTCATCTCCCCGGCGGCCTTGTTGGTGAAGGTGATCGCGATGATCTCGCCCGGATGCACGTCGCGCGCGGCGAGCAGGTAGGCGATCCGGTGGGTGAGCACCCGGGTCTTGCCCGAGCCGGCGCCGGCCACGATCAGCAGCGGCGAGCCGGCGTGGGTGACCGCGTCGCGCTGCGGCCCGTTCAGGCCGGTGAGCAGGGCCTGCGGGTCGAGGCGGGCGGCGGCGGACCCGGGCCGCGCACGCGTCGGCGCGGGCGTCGGCGCGGGCGGGGACACGGGGATGTCGAAGAGAGGATGCATCGCAGGGCGAGTCTATGCCGCCGGCCGGACACTTCCCCGCCGCGGACACCCGGCGGGCCGCCATCCGCCCGGCTCGCCGGATTTCTTGCGCGGGACGCCCGCCGGGCGGCATACTCGACGGCGTGTTCGGTCAGCGCTACTACTTTTACTACGGCACCGGGAGTCCGGCAGCCGTAGGTCGCGCCTGATCAACCAGACCTACGAAAAGCCCCGGGCTCCTGGAGCCCGGGGCCTTTTCGTCCCGGGATCCCGGCACCGGGCACCACAGCGCGAGGGGTACCCGATGATGACAGACGTGGTGGAGCAGAGCGGCGGTCCGGCCCGGCCCGGTGCGGGCGGCGCCGGCGCGGAAGCCGACGGCGCGGCGGCCAATGGCGCGGCGGCCCGGGCCGGCAAGCCCGGTACGACCGCCCCGGGCACCGGCACCGCGGAACCGTCCGCCGCCGCCCGGATCGTCGAGATCCGCGAACGGATCGACCAGATCGACCGGGCGCTCATCGAGCTGTGGCAGGAGCGGGCCCGGCTCTCCCAGGAGGTCGGCGCGACCCGGATGGCCTCCGGCGGCACCCGGCTGGTGCTCTCCCGCGAGCGAGAGATCCTGGAGCGCTTCCGGGTCGCCCTCGGCGCCGACGGCACCCAACTGGCGCTGCTGCTGCTGCGCGCCGGTCGCGGGCCGCTCTGAGGAGTACGCCGGCCCGGCGGGATCCACGCCGCCCCGCCGGCCGGTCAACGCCCCCCAGCCCGCAGCCCGCAGCCCGCAGCCGCGGCGCGGTCGCGCGGTCGGCCGGTCGGGCGGTCGGGCGGTCGGGCGGTCGGGCCGGAAACGCGGAACCGCCTGCCGGCGTCGTGACGACGCGGACAGGCGGTTCCGGAGATGTCACGCCTCGTGCGTGGCGACGATCTCCCGCTTCTCGGCGAAGTGGCAGGCGCTCGGGTGGTCCGAGCCCCGCCGGATCTCCAGCAGCGGCACCTGCTCGGCGCAGACGTCCTGCGCCTTCCAGCACCGGGTGCGGAACCGGCAGCCCGAGGGCGGGCTGACCGGCGAGGGCACGTCACCGGTCAGGCGGATGATCGCCTTGTTGTCCCGCACGGTCGGGTCCGGCACCGGCACCGCCGACAGCAGCGCCTGGGTGTACGGGTGCGTCGGCCGCTCGTAGATCTCGTCCTCGGTGCCGATCTCCACGATCTTGCCGAGGTACATCACCGCGACCCGGTCGGAGAGGTGCCGCACCACGGACAGGTCGTGCGCGATGAACACGTACGAGAGGTTGAACTCGCTCTGCAGCTGCTCCAGCAGGTTCATCACCTGGGCCTGGATCGACACGTCCAGGGCCGAGACCGGCTCGTCGCAGACGATGATCTCGGGCCGCAGGGCCAGCGCCCGGGCGATGCCGATGCGCTGCCGCTGCCCACCGGAGAACTGGTGCGGGTAGCGGTTGATGTGCTCCGGGTTGAGGCCCACCAGGTCGAGCAGTTCCTTGACCTTGCCCCGGCGGCTGCCCTTCGGCGCCACCTCCGGGTGGATCTCGAACGGCTCGCCGATCAGGTCGCCGACCGTCATCCGCGGGTTCAGCGAGGTGTACGGGTCCTGCATCACCAACTGGATCTGCCGGCGCAGCCGACGCAGCGCACCGCCGGACAGCTTGGAGATGTCCTGCCCCTTGTAGTGCACGCTGCCGGCGGTCGGCTTCTCCAGGTTCATCAGCACCCGGGCCAGCGTCGACTTGCCGCAACCCGACTCGCCCACCACACCCAGGGTCTCGCCTGCACCCAGGTCGAACGAGACCCCGTCGACCGCCTTGACCTGACCGATGGTCTTCTTGAACACCACACCGCGGGTGACGGGGTAGTGCTTGACCAGGTCACGAACCTGGAGGATGTTCTCAGTCACGGTTCACCAGCTCCTCGGCGAAGTGGCAGGCGCTGGCCCGACCGGCACCCACCTGCAGCAGCGGCGGGACCTTCTCCCGGCAGACCGGCTGCGCCATTGGGCAGCGCGGGTTGAACGGGCAGCCCGGCGGGATGTTCATCAGGTTCGGCGGGAGGCCCTTGATCGTCCGGAGCTGCTGCCCCTTCTCGTCCAGCCGCGGGATCGAGTTGATCAGGCCGATCGTGTACGGGTGCGCCGGCTTGGCGTACAGGTCGTACACGTTGGCTTCCTCGACGATCCGGCCCGCGTACATGACCGCGATCCGGTCCGCGACGTCGGCGACCACGCCGAGGTCGTGGGTGATCAGGATCATGCCCATCTGCCGCTCCCGCTGGAGCTCGGCCAGCAGGTCCATGATCTGGGCCTGCACCGTCACGTCGAGCGCGGTGGTCGGCTCGTCCGCGATCAGCACCTCCGGGTCGAGCGCCAGCGACATCGCGATCATGGCGCGCTGCCGCATACCGCCGGAGAACTGGTGCGGGTAGTTGTTGAACCGGCCCTTGGCGTTCGGGATCTTGACCTGGTCGAGCATCTCGATCGCGCGCTTCTTGGCTTCGGCGCGGCCCAGGCCGCGCCGGACCCGGAACTGCTCGGCGATCTGGAACCCGACGGTGAAAACCGGGTTGAGCGCGGAGAGCGCGTCCTGGAAGATCATGGCGATCCCCTCGCCGCGGATGCGGCGACGCTCCTCGGCGGACATCCGGAGCATGTCCTTGCCGTGGAAGCGGACCTGACCACCGGTGACGAAGCCGGGGGGCGTGTCGAGGATGCCCATGATCGTCTGGGCGGTGACGCTCTTACCGGAGCCGGACTCGCCGAGCACGGCGAGGGTCTCCCCCGCGTCGACGTGGTACGTGACACCGTTGATGACCTTGGCGACGCCGTCCCGGGTACGGAACTCCACGCGCAGGTCGTCGACCTCGAGCAGCCGGCCGGCGGGGCGCCCGGAGGTACCCGCCGCGGACTGCTCGGACACGAGAATGTCGGACAACTGAATCGCCCCTAGCGGAGTTTCGGATCGAGGGCCTCGCGGACCGCCTCACCGAGCATCACGAAGCTCAGCACGGCGGTGACGAGGAACGCGGCGGGGAAGAAGAGCAGGAACGGCGAGACGCGGATGTAGTTCTGCGCCTCGCTGATCATGATGCCCCAGGACACCACCGGGGTCTTCAGGCCGACGCCCAGGAACGACAGCGTGGCCTCGGCGCCGATGAACGAGCCGACCATGATCGTGCCGTACACCAGCAGCGGCGCCAGGCAGTTCGGCAGCAGGTGCTTGAGGATGATCCGGCCGGTGCCGGCGCCCAGCGCGCGGGCCGCGACGATGTAGTCCGCCTCCTTGGTGGCCAGCACCGAGGAGCGCATCAGCCGCATCACCACCGGCCAACTCAGCACCGTCAGGGAGAGGATCACCAGGCCCATGATCTCCGGGGTGCTGTTGTCGGTGCCCGAGCTGTTGAAGGTGGTCAGGATGACGATGGCGCCGAGGATGAACGGCAGGCCGAAGAAGACGTCGGCGATCCGGGACAGCAGGCCGTCGACCCAGCCGCCGCGGTAGCCGGCGATGATCCCCATCGTGCCGCCGATCAGCAGCGTGCCCATCACGGACAGCACGGCCACCACGATCGAGGCGCGGGCGCCGTAGATCGTCCGGGCGTAGACGTCGCGACCCTGCACGTCGTAGCCGAACCAGGCGTCCGCGGACGGCTCCACCCGGCTGTTCGACAGCGCGCCGTTGACCGGGTCGCCGGAGGTGAACAGCGACGGGAACGCGGCCATCACTAGGAAGATCGCGATGAACGTGGCCGAGATCCAGAACAGCGGCTTGCGGCGCAGGTCACGCCACGCGTCCCCGAGCAGGCCGCGCGGCTTCTCCTTGCGGGCGCTCTCCGGCAGCCCGGCGTTGACCGGCGCGCCGATCTCGGTCGGCTGCTCGGGACGGGGGGTGCTGACGATCGATGCGGTGCTCGGGTCACTCATAGCGGATCCTCGGGTCCAGGGCGGCGTAGAGCAGGTCGACCAGCAGGTTCATCAGCAGATAGACCAGCACCAGGACCACCACGATGGAGACAACGGTAGCGCTCTCCTTGGTGACGATCGCTCGGAAGACCTGGCGACCGATCCCGTTGATGCCGAAGATGCCCTCGGTGACGATCGCGCCACCCATCAGGGCGCCGAGGTCGGTGCCGAGCAGCGTGACGACCGGGATGAGGGAGTTGCGCAGCAGGTGCACCCCGACCACTCGGCGCATCGGCAGGCCCTTGGCGATCGCCGTACGCACGTAGTCGGCCCGCCGGTTCTCGGCGATGCTCGTCCGCGAGACCCGGGCGATGTACGCCATCGAGGCGCTACCCAGCACGAAGCCGGGCACGATGAGCTCCGAGAGCCGCATCTCGTTGGAGACGGTCGGCTTGACGATGCCCCACTGCACACCGAGTACCCACTGCAGCACGAAGCCGATGACGAAGACCGGCAGCGCGATCAGGAACAGCGTGGAGACGAGGACCAGGTTGTCCAGGAAGCCGTTGCGGCGCAGGCCGGTCAGCACGCCCGCGGTGAGGCCGATCAGGGCCTCGATGGCGAGGGCGACGACGGCCAGCTTCAGCGTGTTCGGGTACGACGTGGCGATGATGTCGCCGATCGGCCGGCCACCGTAGGTGGAGCCGAAGTCGCCCTGGAACAGGTTCTGCATGTAGGTGGCGTACTGCACCCAGATCGACTCATCGAGCTGGTACTTCTCGGTCATCATGTTGACGTACGCGTCCGGGCAGGCGCGTTCACCACACTTGCCGGCGAACGGGTCGCCCGGCACCGACCACACGAGCCAGTAGATCAGGAACGTGGTGCCGATGAAGACCGGGATGAGTTGGAGCAGCCGTCTCAACAGATAACGGCCCATGGGGTGGTCCTCCAGACAGGGGGCGCGTCGGACGGCCGACACGGGGATGACAGACCTTGCGAGGAGATGTTGTAACACCTGCTCACGGAACGGCCCGGGTCGGGCCCACCGGTAGGTGAGCCCGACCCGGGGTCAGACCGTTCGGATCAGAGCTCGACCGAGGTGATGTCGAGTTCGCCGACGTTGCTCAGCTCCATCTTCTTGACCTTCTCCGAGTGGCCGGACTGCTGGCCACCGAAGTAGATCGGCACAGACGGAACGTCCGCGTCGATGAGCTTGACCGCCTCGGCGAACTTGGCGTGCGAGGCCTCGAGGCTCGGCGCGCTGCTGGCCTCCTTGGCCAGGCGGTCGACCTCCTTGTTGCTGTACAGACCGTCGTTCGAGGAGCCACCGGTCACGTAGAGCGGGTTGACCCAGTTCTCCACGTCCGGGTAGTCCTGCTGCCAGCCGGCGCGGTACATGCCGGTCATCTTGTGGGCGTTGATGTTCTGGCGGAACACCGCGAAGGTCGGCACACCCTCGGCGACGGCGTCGATGTTCAGGTTGGTCTTGATCTGCTGCGCGACGGCCTCCATCCACTCCTTGTGGCTGGCGTCCGCGTTGTAGGCGAGGGTCAGCTTGCCGCTGAAGCCACCGGCCTCGGCCAGGAGCTTCTTGGCCTCCTCCGGGTTGAACTGGCAGGAGGTGCAGTTACCCGGCGCCGCGCCCGGGGTCAGCGGGTTCGCCCAGCTGTCGGCCGGCTTGCGGTTGCCGAAGAAGATCTTGTCGCTGATCTCCTGGCGGTTGATCGACAGCGAGATCGCCTTACGCAGCTTGGCGTTCTGGAAGCGCTTGTCGTAGATCGGGAAGGCGATGATACCGGTCGACGGGGTGGTCGAGGAGATCGCCCGCTCGCCCAGGTCGGTCTTCCACTTGTCGCCCGCGAGCGAGGACACCGGAACCTGCTGCATGAAGTCGATGTTGCCGGACAGCAGGTCGTTGTAAGCGGCCGTGTCGTCCTGGTAGATCTTGACGTTGACGTCCTTGATCTTCATCTTGTCGCGCAGCTGGTAGTCGTCGAAGCGCGTCAGCTTGAGCATGACGTCGTCTTCCCACGACACGAACTTCACCGGGCCGTTACCGATCGGCTTGCGGCCGAACTCCTCGGCCTTCTGGGTGAAGAACGCGTCCGGCAGCGGCATGAAGGTGCTGTAGCCGAGCTTGGTCGGGAACACGGCGGTCGGGGCCGCGAGGGTGACCTCGAAGCTCCAGTCGTCCAGGACCTTCAGGCCGGACATCTCCTTGGCCTTGGGCTCGGGGGCCTTCTGCGGGCCCTCGGCGCCGTCCGGGTCCTCGGTGTGGACGTCGGTGAAGCCCTGGATGTCGGCGAAGAAGCTGCCGTTCTGGGCACCGTTCGGGGAGTACGCGCCCCAGTTCCAGGCGTCCACGAAGTTCTTGGCCTTGACGGGGGTCCCGTCGTGGAACTTCGTGTTCTCCTTGATCTTGATCTTGTAGACCTTGGAGTCGGTGGTCTCGATCGACTCGGCGAGGGCGTTCCGCGGAGCACCACCGTCGTTGGGGTACTCGACCAGGCCGGTCCACATCCAGTCGATGATCTTGCCACCACCGGTCTCGGTGGTGTTCGACGGCACCAGGGGGTTCTCCGGCTGGGTGCCTTCGATGGTGATCGCGCCGTCGGTGCTGGCGCCGGCGTCGCCGCCGTCGCCGTCGCTGCCCGAGCAGCCGGACGCGACGAGCGCGAAGGCCGCGCCCAGCGCGACCGCGCTCGTTGCCCGCTTCGAGACTCTCATTCCGAGGGGCCTCCTCTTTCTAACCTGGTTCGTCGTGGGTTTCACGCACGTTGGGGGTGACACCGCCGCCGACCCCGTACCGCGGGCCGCCGGTCCTACCGCAGAGAAATCGGGACACCCTGAGGTACCGATCCGCCGGGCCACCCCACCCACCACGCTCGGCACGCGCACGGGGGTACGCCCACCAACCGCACCGCTCGCGGCGGCGGAGGTGGTCGTCAGGCCGTACGGAGTGCCTCACACGAGGGGTGAGGTGCTGCCACTGTGACACCCACTTGCCGGTTGCGTGAAGGTGCCGTTATCAAGACGTTAGTTGCCCGCCACGTTGCCGATACTTGAGAAAAGATCATGAAACGTGCCGGGGGTACCGCCCTGAGCTGCGAAGATACACCCACGCGGGGTGCCGGCACGGGCGTAGGCTGGGCGGCTGTGAGCTTCCCCGCGTCGGCTCCGGTGCTCTCCGGGGTCAGCCGTGCGCTGGCCGTATTTGCCCATCCGGACGATATGGATTTCGGCTGTGCGGGCACGATAGCAAGCTGGGTGGACGAGGGTATCGAGGTGGGGTACCTCATCGTCAGCCGGGGCGACGGGGGCGAGTTCGACGGCGTACCGCGCGAGCGGGTACCCCGGCTGCGGGAGGACGAGCAGCGGGCGGCGGCCGCCGCGGTCGGCGTCCGGCGGGTGGACTTCCTCGACGGCTACGTCGACGGAACGATCACCCCGACGCTCGCGCTGCGCCGGGAGATCACCGCGGCGATCCGCCGGTTCCGCCCGGAACGCGTGCTGACCAGCTCGCCCCTGCGGCGGTGGGAGCACCTGGTCGGGCCCGGCCACCCCGACCACCAGGCCGTCGGCGAGGCCACCACCTGCGCCGTCTACCCCGACGCGCGCAACCGGTACTCGTTCCCGGAACTGCTGGCCGAGGGGTTGGAGCCGTGGGTCGTCCGGGAGCTCTGGTACGCCGGCGGTCCGGCGCCGGACCACGTCGTCGACGTCACCGCGCAGTACGACCGCCGGGTCGCCGCGATGCGCGCACACCACTCGCAGACCGACCGCCTGGACGTGCCGACCTGGGTACGCGACCGGCTCACCACGGCGGCCGACAACGCCGGGCTGCCGACCGGCCGGCTGGCCGAGGCGTTCACCGTCCTCCGCACCGAGTGACCCGCCCCACCGACCCCGCCCGCGCCCGGCGCCGCCCCGGATTTCCACCCGATCCATGATCGTCTGACGTCGGGAAGGCGAGAACGCGCTTCCCTGCCCTGCTGCGGATCAGACGATCATCAGAGTCTCGATCGGCGACCGCGGCGCGGCGGCCGGCCGGGGGGAACGGGTCCGGCCCCGGCGCCCGCCTGTGCGGGTGCCGGGGCCGGAGCGTCGAGCTGCGGTGGGTCAGGCCGTGAAGCGGACCTTGCGCCGCCGGACCACCAGGACGGTGACCGCGCCGGCGGCGAGCAGCACCAGACCGGCGGTGATCGCGGTGGCGATCGGGGAGCCGGTCAGCGGCAGGTTGCCGCCGTTCGAGGCCGGCGAGGTGGACGGCGCCGGGCTGTCGGCCGGGGCCGACGGCGACGGCGTCTCGGCCGGCGTGCTCGGCGTCGGGGACGTGGTCGGCGTCGACGGGGCCGCGGTGAACGTGGCGGCCGCCTTGGCGGTCACCGTCTCGCCGGCGCTGCCGCCGAGGATCAGCTTCTGCGCCCGGCCGCCGGTGTAGAGGAAGACCCGGCCGAAGGAGACCGAGTCCTCGGCGGAGAGGGTCACGTCGACCTCGCCGGCGCCCTCGGCGGTCAGCCAGAACTGACCGCCGTTGGTGGTCGTGGTGACCGGCTTGCCCTGGGCGTCGACGGCCACGCCGCCGGTGACCTTCAGAGCGATCTCGCCGGCCGGGCCCTTGACGGTGAACGGGCCGGCCTTCTCGCCGGCGGTAGCCTTGGCGCTAGCCGGGTCAACGGTCAGCTCGGCCTTCGGCTCCGGCTGGTCGGTGGCGTTGGCCACCAGGTAGTCGTGCACCTTCTTGACCACGTCGTACTGCTTCTTGCCGAGCAGGCCCTTGCCCTCGACCCAGGCGCCCAGCTCGATCTCGTCGCTGAAGTGCCAGACCGCGGTCTGGGTGCCGAAGTAGAGCAGCTTGTCGGCGTCGGCCTTCGCCGGCACCGTCGCACCGGCGGCGGCGAGCAGCTTCGCCGGGTCGGCGTTCGGGTAGCCGTGGGTCAGCACCCACTGCACCTTGCCGAGGTTGTCCACCTGGGACTCGTCCCAGGTGCCCTCCTTGTACTCACCGTTGATCGCCACGTTGGTGTGGTAGTCGATGCAGAAGGCGGGCACGGTCTTGCCGTCGATCTCCAGCGCCAGGGCGCTGGTCGCCTTCGCCTTGCCGTCCAGCAGCAGGGTGACCTTGCTGCCGGGGACCGACTTGGCCACACCGGTGGCCGGGGCCTCGGCGGCGGCCGGCGCGGCGAAGCCGAGCGCCAGCGCACCACCCGCGACGACGCCCAGGGCGATCCGCGCCCAGCGCCGTCCTCGTTGTCCGGTCATGAGATTCGTGTACCTCTCCCCAGGGGTGACCCGCTCCGGGCGGGTTGCGTGAGCTGCCGTTCCCGCGGGATGCGCACCACCCGCGCGCGAGAACGCGACGGGGAATTATCGGACGCGAATTGATCGTCTGTCAGCCCCCTGCGGACCAGATCCATTAGCATCTGTCCGGATTGTCGAGGTGGAGGAATAGGTCACACCAGGCGACGATCGGCCGCCCAGCGGGACAATTCGTACCGGTTGGACATCTGGAGCTTGCGGAGCACGTTGGACACGTGCGTCTCGACCGTCTTGATCGAGATGTAGAGCTCCTTGGCGATCTCCTTGTACGCGTACCCCCGGGCGAGCAGCCGGAGCACCTCGCGTTCCCGGTTGGTGAGCTGGTCCAGCTCCGGGTCGGCGACCGGGGCGTCCGGCCGGGCTGCGAAGGCGTCCAGCACGAACCCGGCCAGCCGGGGGCTGAACACCGCGTCGCCGTCGGCCACCCGCCGGATCGCGGCGGCCAGCTCGTCCGGCGAGATGGTCTTGGTGACGTAGCCCCGGGCGCCGGCCCGGATCAGCCCGATCACGTCCTCGGCCGCGTCCGAGACGCTCAGCGCCAGGAACCTCACCTGCGGGTGGGTACGCCGCATGGCGTCGAGCACCGCACGGCCGCCGCCGTCGGGCATGTGCACGTCGAGCAGGACCACGTCGGGCAGGGTGGCGGCGATCCGGCTGACCGCCTCGGCCACGGTGCTCGCCTCGCCCACCACCTCGACGTGCGCGCCCAGTTCGGCGCGGACCCCCGCGCGGAACATGGCGTGGTCGTCGACGAGGAACACCCGCAGCCGTTCCGGGCGGGCACCCGCCGGGTCGACCGGTTCCATCGACTGCTCGGCCATCATCTGTCCCTTTCCGCTGTGGACGAGTCCCGGGAGATCGGCAGGATCAACCGGACCTCGGTCCCCTCCCCCGGTCCGGAGCGGATCTCCGCCCGGCCGCCGTGCCGCTTCATCCGTCCGATGATCGAACCCCGGACGCCGTGCCGGTGATCCTCCACCGTATCCGGGTCGAAGCCCTTCCCCCGGTCCCGGACGAAGACGCTGACCTGATCGGGCTCGGCCTCGGCGTAGAGCGAGACGGTCTGCACCCCGGCGTGCCGGGCCGCGTTCACCAGCGCCTCGCGGGCGGCCGCGACCAGCGCGCCGACCCGTTCGTCGGTCTCCCGGTCGCCCACCACCACGGCCTCGACGGTGATCGCGTAGGTGTCCTCGACCTCGGCGGCGGCCTGCTCCAGCGCGGCGGCGAGCCGCTCGGTGGGCGACGCGGTGGGCTTGTAGAGCCAGTTGCGCAGCGAGCGTTCCTGCCCCCGGGCGAGCCGCTGGACGGTCTTCACGTCGCCGGCGTTGCGCTGGATCAGCGCGAGGGTGTGCAGCACCTGGTCGTGCACCATGGCGGCCAGTTCGGCCCGCTCCTGCTCCCGGATCCGCCCCTCGCGCTCGGAGCGGAGCTGGTTGTACGTCCGCCAGAGCACCGGCGCGGCCACCACGCCCACCCCGGCCAGGCCGACCAGCGCGAAGATCACCCCGTTGAGCACGGCGTCGAAGTTCTGCGCCGGTGAGTAGACCGCGGCGACGCCGATGATGCCGACCGCGACCAGCACCCCGCCGCCGATGAACCGGAGCACGAAGGCCCGCCGGTCGCTCTCCTCCACGACCGCGCCCAGCCACGGCACCGGCATCGACTCGCCCCACCGCTGCCGCCGCTCCGGGGCGGACTGGTGCCAGATCACCCCGGCGCCGACCGCGATGATCGCGACCAGCCAACCGGCGGTACCGGCCGCACCGACCGAGTCGAAGACCATCACCTGGATCAGCAGCACGCCGAGGCCGATCGCCACGAACGGCAGCAGCTGGGCGACGTCACGCCGGGGCGGCGCCGCGGTGTCGCCCGGTCGCAGCGGCACCACCGCCCAGAACGCCGCGTAGAGCAGCAGGCCGAGCCCGCTCAGCCCGAGCAGCACCATGAAGGCGATCCGCACCCGGACCACCGAGATGCCGAGATGGTCGGCGATGCCGGCGGCCACCCCGGCGGCCATCCGGTGCTCGGGGGCGCGGTAGAGGCGCGGTGGCTGGGTCACGATGCTGATCGGAGGCTCCCTGATCTGGTGGGCGGGGGCGGGCGGCCGTCCGCTGCCGGCGCCGGTTCGATCGTCACACGCTGCGCCGCCGCCCGGCCACGGGGACGCCCCCGACATTCGGCGCGCCGGGATCTCAGGGTGGCGTCAGGGTCGGGTCCTGAGGTCGTCCGGGCGGTCGGCGCAGCAGGATCGAGGGCATGACCGAGGAAGCTGCCCAGTCGCCCCGTCCCGGGGCGGCACAGCCGGGTGGACCGCCACCCGGGCGCGCCGCCGGCGGGACCGCGTCCAGCATGTTCGGGACGCCGCCGCCGGTGGCCGCGCCGGGCGCGGCCGGTGGCGACGCCGGGACGCCGCCGCCCGGCGCCGGCCCACTCCCGCCACCCGGCACCACCGGCTTCACCTCCCGGTACGGGCTGGTGCGCCCGCGCGACGGCCGCTACCTGGCCGGCGTCTGCGCGGCGATCGGCCGGGCCACCAACACCGACCCGGTGCTGTGGCGGGTGTTGCTCGCGGTGCTCGGCTTCTTCGGCGGCATCGGCATCCTGGTCTACGTCACCGCATGGCTGATCATCCCCGGCGAGGGCGACAGCGCCTCCCCGGTCGAGTCGATGCTGGGCCGGGGCCGGTCGAGCATGTCCCCGGTCACCGTGATCGTGCTCAGCATCCTGGTCGCGGTCAGTTTCGGCTACATCGTCACCGACGCGTTCCGCGCGGTGCTGCTCGGCGCGGCCATCCTGATCGGTGGCGCCCTGCTGCTCAACCGGGAGAACCAGGGCCGGCCGGCGGCCGGTCCGGTCCCGCCCACCCCGGCGCCGCCGCCCGGTCCGGTCCCGCCGGTCAGTTACCCCGCGCCGGCGGCGTACCCGGCACCGGCGGCCGGCCCGGTCGTGCCCGCGGCGGCACCCGCCCCGGCGTACCCGACCGGCGAGGTGGGCGCCCCGCCGGTCTCCGGTCAGCCGGCCGATTCCACCGCCGAGCTGCCCGCCTGGCCGCCGGCCCCGCCGGCCGCGCCGACCACGGGTTGGCCCCCGGCGGCCGGTCCGGCCACCGGCTGGCCGCCCGCCCCGCCCACCTCCGGCTGGCCCTCGGCCGCGCCGACCAGTTCCGCGGCACCGACCAGCGGTCAACCGGTCACCGCGCCGCTGCCGCCGACCGGCTACCGGGCCCCGTTCGCCCCGCACGGCCCGTACGCCGGAAAGACCGCCGCGGCGCCCGCACCGCCGAAGCCGCCGAAGCCGCCCAAGCCGCCGAAGCGGCCGCGCGAGCGGTCCCCGCTGGGCGCGGTGACGTTCTCGCTGATCTTCCTCGCCCTGGGCGTGGTCGCGGTGCTCGACCTGCTGGACGTCTTCGCCGTCGGCGCGTCGGCGTACTTCGCGGCGGCGCTGGCCACCATCGGTCTCGGCCTGCTGGTCGGCACCTGGTTCGGCCGGGCCCGCTGGCTGATCGCGCTCGGCCTGGTGACCGCCGCCGCGCTGGCCGTGGCCACCGTCGCCGAGTCGTACGACCGGGTCCGCGGCGTGGACGGCGCGGTCACCTGGGCACCCACCGACTACCGCGACCTGGCCGTCCGCTACGAGAACAGCTTCGGCGACGCGGTGCTCGACCTGCGGGCGGTCGACTTCGACAAGAAGGACACCGAGATCACCGTGTCGATCAACTTCGGTGAGGCCACCGTGGTGGTGCCGCCGAACGTGGACGTGACCACGGTCGCGGACGTCAACGCCGGTGACGCGAACATCTTCGGCCGGCGCTCCGGCGGGCTGGACGGTCCGCTGCGGGAGACCACGGACCTCGGCCCGGACGGCGCGGGCGGCGGAAAGCTGCGCCTCTACATCCACGTCAACGCCGGCAACCTGGAGGTGACCCGGTGAAGGCCCACCGCACGGACGTCGTCTCGTTCGCCTTCGGGCTGATCTTCGTCGGGCTCTCCGCCTGGTGGCTGCTCGCCCAGTTGCTCGGGCTGGCCCTGCCGCCGGTGGGTTGGTTCCTGGCCGGCGCCCTGATCCTGATCGGCCTGCTCGGCCTGGTCGGCGCGCTGCGCTCGGGCCGGTCCGCCAACCGGGAGGAGCAGCCCGGCGCACCGGCCGCGGCCGAACCGGACGCCGGCACCGGGCCCGCCGAGGTCGAGCGGACGGCCTGGGACCTGCCGGCGACGGCGGACCCGTCGGCCGCGGACGCGCAGGGCTGGACGACCGGCCGGTCCGAGTGGGAGGTGTCCGCCCCGATGTCCGGCGCCCCGATCGCCGGTCCGAGCGGGACCGGGCGGGACGAGGCTGACGAGTGGCCGACCGAGGCGGTGACCGACCGGCCGCTCGACGGGGTCGAGGACCGGCCCGCCGACGAGGACCGGCGGGTCGGCGCGGACCGGCCGGACGAAGAGGACCGACGGGTCGGCGCGGATCGGCCGGGCGAGGAGGACCGGCCGACGGCCGCGGAAGGCCGGCCCGAGCGGCCCGCCGGGGCGCCGGTGACCGGGCCGCCGGCCGGTGAGGAGAGCTCACGCGGCTGACCCGCGCCGGTGCGGCCCCGGCCCGGGGACGCCTATGCTGGCCGGTGGAGCCCTTCGCCTCCGCCGGCCGGCCCGCGCCGCCGTGGCGGTCCGCCGCGATGCCCGTCGCTACCCCCGTCAGGAGCCCGTCCGACATGACCCAGTCCCCCGCCGTGCGCACCTCCGGCCGGCCCGGTCCGGTCCGCCTCGGCGAGCGAGCCGCCCGTACCCTCGTCGCCGAGTTCGCCCGGATCAACGACCCGAAGGCCGCCCTGCTGGTCGGCGCCACCCCGGAGTCCGCGGTGCTGGCCGCGGCGATCGAGGCGCTGCTGCCGGGTGACACGCTCACCCTCGTGCCGGCCGGGGCGGCCAGCTCCGCCGGGCTGCGGGAGCACGTCACCGCCCAGGGCCGGTGGGTCGCCGAGCGGGTCCGCGTGGTGGACACGCTCGCCGAGGCCGAGCCGGCCGCCGTGGTCGTCGCCGGTGAGGCGTTCGTCGGCACGGCCGACGAGGCCCGCACCAGCATCGAGTCCCTGACGACGTACCTCGCCGACGGCGCGGTGCTCAGCGTGGCCACCGTCCCGGGCCGCACCGCCGGCGCCGCGGCCGAGCTCGACCGGCAGAGCGCGCTGTACGGCGTCGGCACCGACCTGGTGCTGCGCAACTCCCCGCCGGTACGAGTGCACCGGCTGCGCTTCACCCCGGCCGACGCCGCCGCGGCGACCCGGCTGGCCCCCGCCTACCGCCCATCGAGCGTCCCGCTGACCCGGACGATGCACATCGACTCGAACGGGGTCGCGGCGGCCGGCATCAGCCTCGGGCTGGCCGCGCTGGCCCGGATGGCCCGGCCGAAGTCGAAGCTCTGGCTGCTGCCCGCGCTGGCCGCCGCCCCGGTCGCGGCGTTCTTCCGGGACCCGGAGCGGGACGTCCCCGAGGACCCGTCGGCCGTTGTCGCCGCCGCCGACGGCCAGGTGCTGTCGGTGCAGCGGCTGCACGACGAGCGCTTCGGCGACGCCGAGTGGCTGCGGATCGCGGTCTTCCTGTCGGTGCTGGACGTGCACGTCAACCGGTCGCCGGTGGCCGGCAAGGTGGTCGACTACTTCGTCGCCGACGGCGGCTTCGTCAACGCGATGAAGCCGGCCGCGGAGCACAACGTGGCGGCCTACACGGTGCTGGACACTCCGCACGGCACGGTCGTGGTGGCGCAGCGCACCGGCCTGATCGCCCGCCGGATCGTGCAGCGGGCACCGGTCGGGACGCTGCTGGCCCGGGGCGAGCGCTTCGGGTTGATCCGGTTCGGCTCGCGGACCGACGTCTACCTGCCCGCCGAGGCCGCCGAGCCGCTGGTCGGCCCGGGCGACAAGGTGGTCGGCGGGTCGACGGTGATCGCCCGCTGGCGCTGAGCAGACGAAAAGGGGCGCCGCGGGATCGCGGCGCCCCTTTCTTCGTGTACGGGGTCAGGCGGTGCGGCGCTGGCGCAGCCAGAGCACCGGACCACTGACCAGGTAGCCGACCACGACCAGGGCGAAGGTCAGCCGCACGTCGACCAGCGCGCCGATCACCGGGGCCAGCCACAGCCACGGGGGCAGCTTGACCAGCCGGGCGAGCTTGGCGTACGGGAAGCTGGAAACCATCGTGAAGGCGAGCACGGCCACCCCGGCCACCAGCACCGGGCCCGGCACCGGCAGCCCGATGGCGACGGTCAGCGCGAGCACCGCGGCGGCCATCGTGGTGGGCACCCCGCAGAAGAACCGGCCGTCCTTGGGCGAGACGTTGAACCGGGCCAGCCGGATCGCCGCGCACGCCGCGACCAGCGCGCAGGCCACCGCGGCGGCCGGCGTGGAGACCGACCCGGCGAGCGAGGCGTAGACCACCACCGGGGCGGCGAGGCCGAACGAGCACATGTCGGCGAGCGAGTCCATCTGCGCGCCGAACGGGCTGGCAACCCCGAGCCTGCGGGCCAGCGCGCCGTCCAGGCCGTCGAAGGCGACGCAGGCGATCAGGCATAGCGCGGCCATCCGCACCTCGCCCTGCATGGCGAGGAAGATCGCCAGCATGCCGAGCATCAGGCTGGCCAGGGTGCACCCGTTGACCACCGCGAACTTCATCCGGCGGGCGGCCGAGCGCTCGCCGGGCAGCAGCGGGATCGACATCGAGGGCGACTCGTCGACCGGCGCGGCGGGCGCGAGGGCCGGACTGACCGGCATGACCGCCTCGATCTCGGCCCGGCGGCTGAGGCCGTAGCGGCGGCGCGGCCGGTCGGCGTAGTGGCGCTCCGGCAGCGCCACGTCGGCGGACTGCAGGTCACCGTCGCGGCGGCCCACCCGGACCAGCAGCACCTGGCGGGCGAACGTGCCGCTGCGGCGCAGCGGGCCCGCCCAGCGACGCCCTGCGGGGCGCGGACTGTCGGTCGTACGACGCCGGCGCCAGATGGCTCTCGGCACGTTTTCCTCCATCACCGGATCGGCTGGCCCGCCGCTCGGGCGGGGGCGTCCGGCTGTCTCGTGCCGGACCGCTCTGGCCCGGCAGCCGTTTTGCGGAGTACACCATCGCATAGGGGAACGGGGATTGGCGATAGCTGCCGGCGGTACTTATATCTCCCTTAAACCGCGCGAACCGCTTTCTTATTCCCATCCCGGGCTTCATCGCCCGTTTCCTCCACCAACCCCACCTCGACTGTACCGGAGCGCCCCCACATCGGCTCGACGGCCGGGTGCTCGCCGCCTCGATGTCCGATCCCCGCCCAGCGAGGTGACGAACCGGTACGAAGCGGCGGTGACCGGCCGGTCAGCGGCGGCCCGGACGCGGGACCACCTTCGCGGCGATCTCGGTGAGCGGGAGCCCGGCCAGCTGCTCCGGGGTGAACCAGGCGGCCCGGGCGGTGGAGCCGCCGGCCAGCTCGGTCACCCGGGCCTCGGTGGGCGCGTCCACCGCCACCCGGTAGATCACCCGGACGCCGTGCCAGTCCAGCGGGCGCCCCTCCGGGCCGAGGGCGGCCGGGTTGTGCAGGTTGTCCACCCCGATCAGCTCGACCACCCGGCCAAGCTGGCCGCTCTCCTCGACCAGTTCGCGCAGCAGCGCGGCGATCGGCTGCTCGCCGTGGTCGGTGCCGCCGCCGGGCAGGTGCCACCGGCCCGCTCCGGGGTAGCCGTCCGCGATCATGGTCAACAGCACCCGCCCGGCCGGGTCGGTCACCAGCCCGTACGCCCCGAAGCGCAGCCGCCGGTCGGGCCGGGCGGCCGGCGCGGCCGGCAGCGCCCGGGGCAGACCCGGCGGCAGGGGTGTGACGGGCAGGCCGAGCAGGTCGGCGGTGAACGGCATCAGCGGCACGGCCGCCGCCTCGGCGGGCGTGAACCAGGAGAGCTCGTCGCTGCCGCCGGCCGGCTCCGGCCGCGGTTCTCCGCCCCGCACGGCGACGTCGAAGACGAGCCGGTCGGTGTGCACCGCGACGCCGGAGTCTCCGAAGGTGGTCACGTCGGCGAGCACGGCCCGCAGCCCGGTCACCTCCACGGCGAGGCCGGTCTCCTCGGCGAACTCGCGGACCACCGCGTGCGCCGGGTGCTCGGCGTGCTCCACCCCGCCGCCCGGCAGCTGCCAGACTCCCGGGAAGGGGCAGGAGGCCGACCCCCGGGCCAGCAACACCCGGCCGGCGTCCTCACACACCCCGTACGCCCCGACCCGCCGCAGCTCCTCGGCCACCCGCTGCTCCCCCGCATCGCCGGCTCCACCCCGTCGATCATGAGGCTAGCGGCACCCGAGCCGGCGTGTGGCCCGGTCAACCTCATGATCAACGCGGCGCGGCGTGGGTGGGTCAGGCCAGGCGGGCGGCCTGGACGGCTTCGGCGGTCACCTCGGTGAGGCGGTCGGTGGGCAGGGCGCCGAGTTCGGCGGGGGCGAACCAGCGCGCCTCGCAGGTGGAGCCGCCGACGTCGGCGACGGTCGGCGGGGCCGGCTGGTCGACCACCACCCGGTAGAAGGCGCGCACGCCGTGCCAGTCGATCGGGTAGCCCTCCGGGCCGAGCGAGGCGGCGTCCCGGTGGCTGGCCACCCCGAGCAGCTCGACCAGGCGCCCGGTCTGCCCGGTCTCCTCGACCAGCTCGCGGATCAGCGCCGCGCCCGGCTGCTCGCCGTAGTCGGTGCCGCCGCCGGGCAAGTGCCAGCAACCCGCGCCGGGATAGCCGTCGGCCACCCGGGTGAGCAGCACCCGCCCCTCGGGATCGGTGCAGACCGCGTACGCGGCGAAGCGCTGCGCCCGGTGCAGCCCGTCCGGGCCGGGCACCGCGTAGAAGGAGGGGAACTCCGGCGGCTCGTCCGGCACCACGTCGGCGGAGGAGGCAGGCAGGTCCAGGGCGCGCGCGGTGAACGAGCGCAGCGGCAGTTCGGCGGCCTCCTCGCGGGTGAACCAGCGGGCCAGGTCGGTCGGCCGGTCCACCCGGTCGGCGAGCGTCCCGCCGCGGACCGAGACCCGGTAGATCAGCCGGTCGGTGTGGATGGTGATGCCCCGCTCGGGCAGCGCCCGCATGTCGGCCAGCACGTCGCTGAGGCCGGAGACGGTCACCGAGAGCCCGGTCTCGGCTGCGGTCTCCCGGACGACGGTGTGGTTCGGGTCCTCGCCGTGGTCGACCGCCCCGCCGGGCAGCGACCATGTGCCGGGAGTGCCGGAGCGCTCCGACGCGCGGACCAGCAGGACCCGGCCGACCGGGTCAGCACAGACTGCGTATGCCGCGATCCTGCGCAGCGGCTTCAGCGAGGTGGTCACGGGAGGAAATTCTCCCCGGCGCCGGTTACCGGCATCGAAAAGAGTCAGATTCCTGACTCAAGACTCCCCATCAGGGGTCGGTCAGGGTAGAGGTCCGGGCGGTCACCGAGGTCGATCCGGCCGGCCGCGCGGAGGCTGGAGGCATGACACACACCAACCCTCCCCAGGCCCCGTACAAGCAGCTCCGCCGCCCGACCACCGACCGGATGGTGGCGGGCGTGGCCAGTGGTATCGGCCGCTACTTCGCCGTCGACCCCACCCTGGTCCGGGTCGTCTTCGCCGTCAGCGGCCTGCTCACCGGCGGGCTCGCGCTGCTCGCGTACCCGATCATGTGGTTCCTGATGCCCGAGGAGCCGGCCGACGCGCCGGCCTGGCCGCACCCGGCGGAGGGCGCGCCGCCCACCGTGGCGCAGCCCACCGTCCCGCCGACCACCGCCGGGCAGCCGGCGCCGCCGACCTACCCGCCGGCGGCGTGAGGCCGGGTCACTCCCACTCGATGGTGCCCGGCGGCTTGCTGGTCACGTCCAGCACCACCCGGTTGACCTCGGCGACCTCGTTGGTGATCCGGGTGGAGATCTTCGCGACCACCTCGTACGGCAGCCGGGACCAGTCGGCGGTCATCGCGTCCTCGCTGGAGACCGGGCGCAGCACCACGGGGTGTCCGTAGCTGCGCCCGTCCCCCTGCACCCCGACGCTGCGCACGTCGGCCAGGAGCACCACCGGGAACTGCCAGACGCCGCGGTCCAGGCCGGCGGCGGTCAACTCCTCCCGGGCGATCAGGTCAGCCCGGCGCAGCACGTCCAGCCGCTCCCGGTCCACCGCGCCGATGATCCGGATGGCCAGGCCAGGCCCCGGGAACGGGTGCCGCCAGACCATCGCCTCGGGCAGGCCGAGCTGGAGGCCGAGCGCCCGGACCTCGTCCTTGAAGAGCGTGCGCAGCGGCTCGACCAGGGCGAACCTCAGGTCCTCCGGGAGACCGCCGACGTTGTGGTGGCTCTTGATGTTGGCGGTGCCGGTGCCGCCACCGGACTCGACCACGTCCGGGTAGAGGGTGCCCTGCACCAGGAACTCGACGTCGCCGTGCGCGGCGACCTCGCGGGCGGCGGCCTCGAAGACCCGGATGAACTCGCGGCCGATGATCTTGCGCTTCTGCTCCGGGTCGGTCACCCCGGCCAGCGCGCCGAGGAACCGGTCGGCGGCGTCGACCACCTTGAGTTTGATCCCGGTGGCGGCGACGTAGTCCTTCTCCACCTGCTCGGCCTCGCCGGCGCGCAGCAGGCCGTGGTCGACGAAGACGCAGGTGAGCTGGTCACCGACGGCCTTGTGCACCAGCGCGGCGGCGACCGCCGAGTCGACCCCGCCGGAGAGGCCGCAGATGACCTCCTTGTCGCCGACCTGCTCGCGGATCCGGGCCACCTGCTCGTCGATGATGTTCTCGGCCGTCCAGGTGGGCTCGATGCCGGCGATGTCGTGCAGGAAGCGGCGGAGCATCTCCTGGCCGTGCGCGGTGTGCCCGACCTCGGGGTGGAACTGCACGCCGGCCCGACGGCCGGCGAGGTCCTCGAACGCGGCCACCGGCGCGCCCGCCGACTCGGCGGTCACCGTGAAGCCGGCCGGCGCCTCGGTGACGCAGTCGCCGTGGCTCATCCAGACCGGCAGGTCGTCCGGCAGTTCGCGGAGCAGCACGCCGGCCTCGGGGCGGGCCCGCAGCGGGGTGCCGCCGTACTCGCGGTTGCCGGTGCGGGCCACCGTGCCGCCGAGCGCCTGGGCCATCGCCTGGAAGCCGTAGCAGATGCCGAAGACCGGCACCCCGGCGTCGAACACCCCGGCGTCGATCTGCGGCGCGCCCGGAGCGTAAACGCTGGACGGGCCGCCGGAGAGGATGATCGCGGCCGGCTGCTTCGCCAGCATCTCGGCGACCGGCATCGAGTGCGGCACGATCTCCGAGTAGACGTTGGCCTCGCGCACCCGGCGCGCGATGAGCTGGGCGTACTGGGCTCCGAAGTCCACCACGAGGACGGGGCGAGGCGTGCTCATGTGCAGAAAGCCTACCCACAGTCACGGCCCACCCCGGGCGCGCCCCGCCGCACCGCACCCGCAATCCGCGATCTTGCACTTCCCGCCCCGACAAACAGCGCAGAAGTCGCAGCTCGGGGGCCGCAGGTGCAAGATCGCGGGGGTCAGGGGCGCAGGGCGGCGGGGGCGTGCGGCGGGACGGCCGGGTGCCGGGGCGGGACCGGGGCGAGCCGGACGTACGGCGACCCGAGCGGCGGCCGGGGGTCCTCCTCGCCCTGGTTGGGCCAGAAGGACATGGCGCGTTCGGCCTGGGCGGTGATGGTCAGCGACGGGTTCACCCCGAGGTTCGCCGAGATCGCCGCGCCGTCCACCACGTGCAGCCCCGGGTGGCCGTGGACCCGGTGCCAGGGGTCGATCACCCCGTCGGCAGCGGTGGCGCCGATCACCGCTCCGCCGAGGATGTGCGCGGTCATCGGGATGTCGAACGGCTCGGTGAGCGACCCGCCGGGCACGCCACCGATCTCCTCGGCGAGCAGCCGGGCGGCGGTGTTGCCGGCCGGGATCCAGGTCGGGTTCGGCGCGCCGTGGCCGGGGCCGGAGACCAGCCGCCGGCCGAGCGGGCCGCGCCGGAACCGGGTGGTCAGCGAGTTGTCCGCCGACTGCATCACCAGGGCGATCACCGTCCGCTCCGACCAGCCGCGCACGGAGAGCATCCGGGCGGCCGTGCCGGGCTGGCGGAGCAGGGTGGCCACCCAGCGGCGCACCCGGTGCGGACCGCCGTCGACCAGCAGCGACTGGAGCAGGCCCATCGCGTTGGAACCCCGGCCGTAGCGGACCGGCTCGATGTGGGTCTGCGGGTCGGGGTGGAACGAGCTGGTGATCGCCACCCCCTCGGTGAAGTCGAGCCGCTGCGCGCGGGCCCGCTGGCGCGGCACCGAGGCGCCGAGGATCGCCTCGGAGTTGGTCCGGGTCAGCTCGCCGAGGCGGGGCGAGAGCGCGGGCAGCGCCCCGGTGGCCTTCATCTCGTGCAGCAGCCGCTGGGTGCCGAGCGCGCCGGCGGCGAAGACCACCTGGTCGGCGTGGATCACCTGACGGCGCCGGCGCAGCCACGCCCCGGTGCGGACGGTCTCCACCGCGTAGCCCCCGCCCGCGGCCGGCCGGACGGCGGTCACCGTGGTCAGCGGGTGGACCACGGCGCCGAGCCGCTCGGCCAGCCAGAGGTAGTTCTTCACCAGGGTGTTCTTCGCCCCTTGCCGGCAGCCGGTCATGCAGGAGCCGCAGTGCGTGCAGCCGGTGCGCTCCGGGCCGGCGCCGCCGAAGTACGGGTCGGCGACCCGCTCGCCCGGGCGGCCGATGTGCACCCCGACCGGGGTGGCGTGGAAGGTGTGCCCCACCCCCATCCGCTCGGCCACCGCGCGCATCGCCCGGTCCGCCCCGGTGAGCATCGGGTACGTGGTGACGCCGAGCATCCGCTTCGCCTGGTCGTAGTGGCGGGCCAGCTCGTCGCGCCAGTCGGTGATGTCGCGCCACTGCGGGTCGTCGTAGAAGGCGGGCAGCGGCTCGTAGAGGGTGTTCGCGTAGACCAGCGAGCCGCCGCCGACCCCGGTGCCGGAGAGCACCATCACCCCGCCGCCGGCCCGCCGGTCGGCCGGACGGAGCAGGGTGATCCGTTGCAGGCCGTAGCAGCCGAGCTTCGGCGCCCAGAGGAAGCGGCGCAGCCGCCAGGAGGTCTGCGGGAACTCGTCGTCGGCGAAGCGCCGCCCGGCCTCCAGGACACCGACGCGGTAGCCCTTCTCGGCGAGCCGGAGCGCGGTGACGCTGCCGCCGAACCCGGACCCGATGACGAGCACGTCGTACCGCATGGACGCATCATTACCGGTCAGTAGCGGTCGCGCCAGGGGCAGTTTTCGCGCGATCATGCACCCCGTCCACCGCCCGCCGCCCCCGGACGCAACCCGAGGCCACCGTCGGAGCGTTGAGTCAGGTACGGGAAGAGGGGTCGGACATGGTGCTGGGATCACGGACGCCGCGGCGGCGCTGGCTGCTGGGGCTGGCCCTGCTCACCGCCGTCGTGCTGGTGGTGGCGGGCGCCGTGGTGGTGACCCGGCTGGTCGACCGGAACGCCGGGTCCGGGTCGCCGGTCGCCGGCACCCCGGGCGGCACCCCCTCGCCCACGGGCGGCACGCCGAGCGGTAGCCCCAGCCCGACCGGCCCACCGCCGGGCGCGGACATCACCGGCCCGCTCAACCTGCTGCTGGTCGGCGTGGACACCCGGGTCAGCGTGCCCGGCTGGGAGCCGCACGCCGACGCCGTGCTGGTGCTGCACGTGCCGAAGGGACTGGGCCGGGCGTACCTCTTCTCCCTCCCCCGCGACCTGGTGGTGGACATCCCGGCCTTCCCGAAGGCCGGGTACCGGGGCGGGCGGACCAAGCTCACCCACGCGATGAGCTACGGCAGCCGGGTGCCGGGCAAGCCCAAGCAGCCGAGCACCGCGCAGGGGTACGAACTGCTGCGCAGCACCGTCAGCGGCTACACCGGCCTGCGCATCGACGCCGGCGGGGTGCTCACCTTCGGCGGCTTCGACAAGCTGGTGGACACCCTCGGCGGGGTGGACATCTACGTCGACCAGCGGGTGGTCTCCCGGCACCGCCGCCCGGACGGCCGGCACCGCGACCCGGCGCCCGGCGGCTACACCGGGCCGCAGATGGTCTACGAGAAGGGCCAGCGGCACCTGACCGGCTGGCAGGCGATCGACTACGCCCGGCAGCGCTACCTCACCGGCGGCGACTATGCCCGGCAACGGCACCAGCAGCAGCTGGTCCGGGCCCTGGTCCGGAAGCTCCTCGACCAGGACCTGGCCCGGCAGCCGGAACGCGTCGAGCAGGTGGTCGCCGCGCTCGGCGACACGCTGGTCTACGCCGCCGCCGGCGGACGGCGGATCGTCGACTTCGCGTACGCCCTCGGCGGGCTGCCGGCGGACCGGTTCGTCCTGGTCGGACTCCCCGGCGCCGCGGTCGGCCGGGGCAGCGGCTACCGCGGCGAGCAGCTCACCGGGACCGGCCGGGACTTCCTCACCGCGCTGCGCGCGGGCCGGGCCGAGGCGTACCTCGCCCAGCACCCGCAGCTGCGGATCCGGACCTGACCCGCCGGGCGGGCGGTCAGAGCCGCTCGGGGCGGTCGGGGCGTTCGGTGCCGTAGAGCCAGGCGTCGAAGAGGTCGTCCAGCCGCTCGCCGGAGATCCGCTCGGCCAGCGCCACGAACTCGGCCGTGGTGGCGTTGCCGTCGCCCTTCTCCGCCGCCCAGGTCTTGAGGATCTCGAAGAAGGCCTTGTCGCCGACCGCCACCCGCAGCGCGTGCACGGTCATCGCGCCGCGCTGGTACACCGACTCGCTGAACAGGTTCTCCACCCCCGGCTTCCCCGGCGGGGTGCGCCACACCCGGCTGGCGGCGCCCTGATAGCGCGCCTCGAACGTCTGCTCCGCCTTCCGGCCGGCGTCGTGCTCGGCCCAGAGCCACTCGGCGTACGTGGCCAGCCCCTCGTTGAGCCAGATGTCCTGCCACTTGGCGAGCGTCACGCTGTTGCCGAACCACTGGTGGGCCAGCTCGTGCGCGACCACCCCGGTGTTCTCGCCGTCGCGGAAGAAGGCCGCGGCGTAGACCGGGCGGCTCTGCGTCTCCAGCGCGTACCGGATCCGGTCGTCGGAGACCACCACCCCGCCGTACGACTCGAACGGGTACGGGCCGAAGAGCCGCTCCAGGTAGTCGGCGACCTTCACGGTCTCGGCGATCGACCGGTCCGCCGCGCCCTCGGAGAGCCGGGTGGTGACCGCGTGGAACACCGGCCGTCCCTTGTGCTCGCCCCGGGTCAGCCGGAACTTGCCGATCACCACCGTGCTCAGGTAGCTGGCCATCGGCGTCCGCTCGGCCCATTTCCAGGTGGTCCAGCCGTCCGCGCTGCTCCTGCCCACCGGCACGCCGTTGCTCACCGCGGTCAGCCCGTCGGGCACGGTGATCTCGAAGTCGTAGGCGGCCTTGTCGGAGGGGTGGTCGTTGACCGGGAACCAGGTGCTCGCCGACTCCGGCTGGCCGAGCGCGATGGCGCCGTCGGCGGTGTGCAGGAAGCCGCCCTCGCCGACCGCCTCGTTGCGCAGCGGCTCCGGCTCACCGTCGTAGCTGATCTCGGCGACGAAGCCGTTGCCGGCGATCAGGCCGCGTGCCGGCGTGATCACCAGCTCGTCGCCCTTGCGGCTGTGCCGGGCCGGGGCGCCGTCCACCGTCACCGCGCGTACGGTCAGCCCGGCCAGGTCCAGATTGAACGCGGAGAGGTCGGCGGTCGCGGCGGCCTGCACGGTGGTGGTGCCGGTGAGCCGGTCCTTCGCCGGGTCGTAGCGCACCCGGACGGTGTACCGGCCGACGTCGTATCCGCCGTTGCCGTAGGTCGGGAAGTACTCGTCGCCCACCCCGGCGGCCCCGGGTTTGAACTGGCGCCCGGCGCCCGGCGTCGGGGCGGCCGAGGTGACGTCCGGCTCCACCGCGGACCCGCACCCGCCCACGCCCAGCGCCCCGACCATCAGCAGGCCGGTGACCAGCAGAACCCGCCGCGACAGCGCCATCGCCTCGCCCCTTCCCGCGCCGACGGGCCGCCCGGCCGGTCGGCCGGCGGCGGCCACCGGGGGACCCGCGCCACGGCCGGCCCGCCCGGCGGCAGCCTACCGACCGTCGATCAAGGACCCGTCACGGCAGGGCGGGCGCGCTGCCGCCGACCAGCCAGGCGTCGAAGAGCGGCCGCAGCGCCCGCCCGGCGACCCGCTCGGCGAGCGCGACCAGGTCGGCGGTGGTGGCGTTGCCGTCCCGCCGCTCGGCGGTCCAGCCGCGCAGGATGCGGAAGAAGGTCTCGTCACCGACGGTACGGCGCAGCGCGTGCACGGCCAGCGCGCCGCGCTTGTAGACGGCCGTGCCGAACAGCTGTGCCGGTCCCGGGTCCACGGACGGCCGGGACCAGTCCGTGGCGGCGTACTGCAGCTCGAAGTTGCGCTGCGCGGTGCGCCCGCCGTCGTGCTCCTCCCAGAGCCACTCCGCGTAGCTGGCGAACCCCTCGTTGAGCCAGATGTCGCTCCACCGGGTCAGCGCCACGCTGTTGCCGAACCACTGGTGGGCCAGCTCGTGGGCGACCACCCCGGTGTTCGGCTGGCCGTCGCGGAAGAAGCCCGGCCCGTACACCGGCCGGGACTGGGTCTCCAGCGCGTAGCCGATCCGGTCGTCGGTGACCACGATCCCGCCGTACGAGTCGAACGGGTACGGCCCGAAGCGGCTGGCCAGGAAGTCGGCGATCTCCCCGGTCCGGGCCAGCGAGGCGGCCGCCGGGCCGGTCGCCGGCAGGCTCGCCGGCACGGCGGTGACCATCGGCTTGCCGGCGTGGGTGCCCGTCCGCACCCGGTAGTCGCCGATCACCAGCGTGCTCAGATAGCTGGCCATCGGCGCCCGCTCGGTCCACCGCCAGGTGGTCCAGCCGCCCGCGCTCGTCTTCTCCCCCGGCACCCCGTTGCTCAACGCGGCCAGCCCGTCCGGGACGGTCACCTCGATGTCGTAGGTGGCCTTGTCGGACGGGTGGTCGTTGACCGGGAACCAGGTGGCCGCCGAGCGCGGCTGGCCGAGCGCGATGGCGCCGTCGGCGGTGTGCAGGAAGCCGCCGCTGCCCAGCACGCCGTCCAGGACCGGGGCGGGCACCCCGCCGTACTCCACCTCGACGGCGAAGCGGTTGCCCCCGGCCAGGCCCGCGGCCGGGGTGACCACCAGCTCGTCGCCGTCGCGGGTGTGCTCGGCCGGGCTGCCGTCCACCCGGACCGCGGCGACGGCCAGCCCGGCCAGGTCCAGGTTGAACCGGGACAGCGGCCGGGTCGCGGTCGCGGTGACCACGGCCCGCCCGGTGAGTCGGTCGTCGGCCGGGTCGTAGCGCACGGCCAGCCGGTAGGCGGCCACGTCGTAGCCGCCGTTGCCGGCGCCGGGCACGTACGGGTCGCCGAGGTCGGCCGCGCCCGGGCGGAAGCCGTCGTCGGGGTCGGGGGCGGTGCAGCCGGTGAGGGCCAGCGCCGCCACGACGGCGACGGCCACGGCTCGGCGGGACCGGTCAGGAGTACGACGCACCGGCCGAGCCTAACGGCGCGGCCGATGCGGGAAGGGCGACTCGCGACGGGTCAGCGGTCGAGGACCAGGCCGACCTTCTGGAACTCCTTGAGGTCGCGGTAGCCGCACTTGGCCATCGCCCGGCGCAGCCCGCCGAAGAGGTTGAGCTGCCCGTCCGGCTCGTCGGCCGGGCCGAAGAGCAGCTGCTCCATCGAGCCGAGCGGCTCGCCGGCAACCTCGAACGCGCCCCGCGGCAGCGACGGGTGGCTGGCGGCCGAGTGCCACCAGGCACCACCGGCCGGCGCCTCGGTGCACAGCGACAGCGGCTCGCCGAGCATCACCGCGTCCGCGCCGCAGCCGAGCGCCTTGGCGATGTCGCCGGAGGTCTGGATGTCGCCGTCGGCGATCAGGTGCACGTACCGGCCACCGGTCTCGTCGAGGTAGTCCCGGCGGGCCGCCGCCGCGTCCGCGATCGCGGTCGCCATCGGCACCCGGATGCCGAGCACCGACTCGGTGGTGGACCACTCGTCGCCGCCGATGCCGACGATCACCCCGGCCGCGCCGGTGCGCATCAGGTGCAGCGCGGTCTTGTAGTCGGTGCAACCGCCGACGATGACCGGCAGGTCGAGGTCGGCGATGAACTCCTTGAGGTTGAGCGGCTCGTCGGTGGTCGACACGTGCTCGGCGGAGACGATGGTGCCCTGGATGACCAGGATGTCCACGCCGGCGTCCAGGATCACCGGGGCCAGCGCCAGGGTGTGCTGCGGGGAGACCCGGACGGCCACCGTCCCGCCGCCGGCGCGCAGCTCGCGGACCCGCTCGGCGATCAGGTCCGGGCGGATCGGCTCGGCGTACACCTCCTGGAGCCGCTTGGTGGCGCGGGCGTCCTCGTCGAGCGCGGCCAGCTCCTCGAGCACCTTGGTCGGGTTCTCGTAGCGGGTCCACAGGCCCTCGACGTTGAGCACGCCGAGGCCGCCGAGCTGGCCGAGCCGGACGGCGGACGCCGGGCTCATCGTGGCGTCGGAGGGATGCCCGACGCAGGGAATGCCGAACTGGTAGGCGTCGAGCTGCCAGTTGGTCGAGACGTCGTCGACGTCCCGGGTCCGGCGGCTCGGCACGATGGCGATGTCGTCCAGGTGGTAGCCGCGTTGCGCGGTCTTACCCAGCCCGATCTCGACCACGTCACGCATGGGGGACTCCAGGTGTCTTCGGGGGTGGTGGTGGGGGTCAGCGGGAGTGGTAGTTGGGCGCCTCGACCGTCATCTGGATGTCGTGCGGGTGGCTCTCCTTGAGCCCGGCCGCGGTGATCCGGATGAGCTGGCCGCGCCGGTGCAGCTCGGGGATGCTCTCCGCGCCGACGTACCCCATCGCCGCGCGCAGCCCGCCGACGAGCTGGTGGGCGACCGTGGCGAGCGGCCCGCGGTAGGGCACCTGGCCCTCCACGCCCTCGGGGACGAGCTTGTCCTCGGCGAGCACGTCCTGCTGGAAGTAGCGGTCCTTGGAGTAGGACTTGCCCTGGCCGCGCGACTGCATGGCGCCGAGCGAGCCCATCCCGCGGTACGACTTGTACTGCTTGCCGTTGATGAAGATCAGCTCGCCGGGGCTCTCCTCGCACCCGGCCAGCAGGCTGCCCAGCATCACCGTGTCGGCCCCGGCGACCAGGGCCTTGGCGATGTCGCCCGAATACTGGATGCCGCCGTCGCCGATCACCGGCACGCCGGCCGGGCGGGCGGCCCGGGCGGCCTCCATGATCGCGGTGATCTGCGGTACGCCGACCCCGGCGACGATCCGGGTGGTGCAGATGGCGCCCGGCCCGACGCCGACCTTCACCCCGTCGGCGCCGGCCTCGACCAGCGCCCGGGCGCCGGCGTAGGTGGCCACGTTGCCGCCGACGATGTCGATGGTGACGTCCTTCTTGAGCCGGCGCACCATGTCCAGCACGGCCCGCTGGTGGCCGTGTGCGGTGTCCACGATCAGCACGTCGACGCCCGCGTCGACCAGCGCCCGCGCCCGCTTGTAGGCGTCCTCGCCGACCCCGACCGCGGCGGCGACGCGCAGCCGGCCGGCGGAGTCCTTGGTGGCGTTCGGGTACTGCTCGCTCTTGGTGAAGTCCTTGACCGTGATCAGCCCGCGCAGCTTGCCGGAGTCGTCGACGATCGGCAGCTTCTCCACCTTGTGCTGGCGCAGCAGGCCGAGCGCGTCCTCCTTGCTCACCCCGACCTGCGCGGTGACCAGCGGAGTCCGGGTCATGATCTCGCGGACCGGGGTGGCCGGGTCGGAGACGAAGCGCATGTCGCGGTTGGTGACGATGCCGACCAGCTGGCCGTCGCCGTCCACCACCGGCACGCCGGAGATCCGGTAGCGCCCGCAGAGCGCGTCGACGTCGCGCAGGGTGTCCCCCGGGCTGGCGGTGACCGGGTTGGTGATCATGCCGGACTCGGAGCGCTTGACCAGGTCGACCTGGAGCGCCTGGTCCTCCAGGGAGAGGTTGCGGTGCAGCACCCCGATGCCGCCCTGCCGGGCCATCGCGATCGCCATCCGCGCCTCGGTCACCGTGTCCATCGCGCTGGACAGCAGCGGCACGCTGAGGTCGATGTTGCGGGTCAGCTTGGTCACCGTGTTGACCCGGCTCGGCACCACGTCCGACTCGCCCGGCTGGAGCAGCACGTCGTCGAAGGTCAGCCCGAGCGGCACCACCCGGGCGGAGCCGGCGGGCAGCTCCGGCAGGTGACCGCCCAGCTCGCCGTGGTCGGCGCCGCTCGGCAGGTCGGTGCTGGGCGAAATTTCCACGATTGCTCCCCTGAGCTGCTCGGACGGGCTTCAGCGAGGTGGCGCGGACGGGCACCGGCGTACGCCGGGTGACGGCGCTTCGCCCCATCGTACCCAGTGACCTGCGCCGGGCCTGCCGGCGGCGGGCCGGGTCTCGGCCGGCCGGGGGGCGGGCATCGCCGCTGCGGTGGGTCTACGGTGATGGTGTGCACGACGAGCCCATCGACCCGTTCAACGGCGACCCGGCCGATCCGGCAGCGGGCCTGCACGATCCCGGCGACGACGCCCCGCTCGACCCGCTGACCGAGGGCGAACGACAGGACGTGCTGGAGGACCTTGCCGACCTGGAGATCTACCAGGCGCTGCTGGCGCCGATCGGGATCCGCGGGCTGGTGATCGAGTGTGAGGACTGCCGGGAACCGCACTACTTCGACTGGGACCTGCTCCGCGGCAACCTGCGCCACCTGCTCAGCTCCGGCCGGCCGCGGGTGCACGAGCCGGCCTACGACCCGGATCCGGACCACTACGTCACCTGGGACTACGCCCGCGGCTACGCCGACGGGGTGCACGACACGCTGACCGAGGGCACCGAGGACGAGCCCGGCTCCGGCGACTGACCGGCGCCCCGGCCGCGACGACGGGTGGGGCAGGTCACCTGATCGCCCCGGGTCGTGTTCGGGGATCAGGCCACCAGGCCGGCCCGGAAGCCGGCGGCCACCGCGTGCGCCCGGTCCCGAGCGCCGAGCTTGCGGAAGAGCCGGCGGGCGTGCGTCTTGACGGTGTCCTCCGAGACGAACAGCTCGCGGCCGATCTCGGCGTTGCTCTTGCCCTCCGCCATGCCGAGCAGCACCTGGAGTTCCCGCTCGGTCAGCCCGACCGGCGGCCGGCCGGACCGGGCACCCGGTGCGCCCCGCCGGGCCTCCGGCGCGGTCTCCTCCGGCTCGCCGGCGGCCGGCTCGGCCGGGTCGTCACCACGCTGCACCGGCACCACCGCCGGGGCGCCGCCAGCCTCGACCGAGCCGGAGGGCCAGGGCGGTCCGGGCTCACCGGGCGACCGGCCGCCCGCCGCCGGGCGGGTCGGGCCGCCGACCGCGGCGGTGTCCCGGGCCGGGTCGGTGATCCGGTGCCGGGCCGTGCGGCCGGGCGCGGAGAGCAGCAGCAGGGCCTTGGCCACCGCGCTGGTCAGGTCGTGGTCGGCGCCCTGGATCAGGCCCCGGGCGCCGGCGCTGATGGTGGCGGCCGCGGCCTCCGACTCCTCCGTCCCGAGCAGCACCACGGCGGCCTGCGGCGCGCGGGCCAGCACCCGGCGGACGAAGCCGGCGCTGTCCGGCCGGGTGAGCGCCGTGTCGGCGAGCACCACGTCGGCCGGGCGCTCGGCCAGACGCAGCATCACTTCCGGATCGGAGACAGCGGTCCGGACGACCGCCGACAGCCCGAGCCGGGCCGCCGCCGAGGTCAGGTGCTGGGCGGCGAGCGGTGTCCGAACGCACACAAGAACCGTACGCACTGTGGTCTCCTCTCCGCCCATGAGCAGACCATGTCCGGGCGCGCCCCCGAGGGGGTTCCCGGCAATCCTCCGAACTTTTCCGACAGTTAGGGCATATGCGGCAACTTGCCGGAAGTTTTCGATCACAGAAGTGTGAGTCGGCAACTGCTCGGGTACCGGAAGGTCCAGGCCGGGAACGGTGCGCCTGCGCGGCCCGCCGCCCGGTAGCCGGCCAAGAAGATCTCGCGGTGCCGCGCGGGAGGAGGGGTGCTGATGTCGAACGTACGTAGACTGCCCGGACCCATCGTCGATCTCTGGGACTGGCAGCGACTCGGTGCCTGCCGGGGCCGCGACAGCGCCCAGTTCTTCCACCCGGACGGCGAGCGCGGCTCCTCCCGCCTGCGCCGGGAATCCGGCGCCAAGGCGGTCTGCCGCACCTGCCCGGTACGCGCCGAGTGCGCCGCGCACGCGCTCTCGGTCCGCGAGCCGTACGGCGTGTGGGGCGGCTTCAGCGAGTCCGAGCGGCTGCGGCTGCTCGCCATGGGTTGGGAGGACCTGGCCGACCGCCGGCAGACCCGGGTCGACGTGGCCCGGCTGGAGGCCCGGCTGGGCGGGCCGCACAAGTCGGCCGTCCCTGCCCAGCGCAAGATCGCCTGAGCCGACCCGCCACCCCCGCACACCGTCCGTCGACGCCGCGCCCCGCACCGGGGCGCGGCGTCGGCGCGCGGGTCCGAATCAACCCTCCCGGAGGCCCCGGCCCGTACGGTCGCCGGGGTCTGTCCTGCGGTCGGCTTCCGGCCGAGGCCCCGGGAGTGCGTGGTGTGATGGCACGGTGGAGCTCCGGGAGATGCGGGCGTTCGTCGCGGTCGTCGAGGATGGGAGCCTCTCCGCGGCGGCCCGGCGGTTGCACCTGAGCCAGCCCGCGCTGTCCCAGACCGTCAACGCGCTGGAACGGCAACTCGGCGTGCAGCTGCTGACCCGCGGTAGCACCGGGGTGCGGGCCACCGAGGCGGGCATGACCCTGCTCACCGAGGCCCGGGCGGTGCTCGCCCGGCACGACCGGGCGGTGGCCGCGGTCACCCGGCACACCGCGGCGGGCGGCAGCGTGCTCCGGCTCGGGATCCCGCTCGAACTCCCCGCCGACCTGCTGTCCCGGCCGCTCGCCGACCTCGCCGCGGCTTATCCGGGCACCCGGGTGCAGGCCCGCCACCTGTCCACCGCGGCGCAGCTCACCGCGCTGCGCGCCGGCGAACTCGACCTCGGGCTGGTCCGGGAACACCCGATCGGCCCCGACCTGGACGCCGTCCTGGTCGTCGAGGAACGGCTGGGCGTCCTGCTCGCCGCCGACCAGGCCGCGGCGCTCGCCGGGCCGGAGGGAATCCGGCTGGACGCCCTCGCCGGCCTCGACTGGGTCGGTTTCCCCCGCTCCGGCAGCCCCGCCTGGTACGACGAACTCACCGCGATCCTGCGCAGCCACGGCCTCGACCTCGGACCCACCGCGCCGGAAGGTCAGGAGCTGATCGCCGAGGTCAAGCTCGCGGCGGTGACCGCCGGGGGTGCCTTCGCGTTGGCCCCGCCCGGCTGGTCGCCGCCGCTGCCGGCGGCGGTCACCTGGTCGCCGCTGGTGGGGCATCCCCTCGTCCGCCGGACCTGGGCGGCATGGCCGGCCAGCTCGCACCGGCGCGACCTCGGCCACCTCGTCGCCGCGCTAGAGGTCCGCGTGCCCTGAGTCCGCGTCCGCCACCGGCCCAGCCGCCGCCCCGCCCCCGGACCGCTTATGGCGGCCATAAGTCGCTCGACCAGCCGGGCGGGAAACTCCGGACTCCGCCGCGACTTGCACCCACTGGTCGGGACAGGCCCGACCGCCGCTGATCAGCGGAACTGAATGTGGGTGAAGGAACGATGACAGAACTGCGGGGCAGGTCGGCGCTGGTGACCGGGGGCAACAGCGGCATCGGCCGGGCGACCGCCGTCGCGCTCGCCCGGCTCGGTGCGCACGTGGTGATCTCCGGTCGGGACGCGGCCCGGGGTGAGCAGGTGGTCCGGGACATCCACGCGGCCGGTGGCCGGGCCGACCTCGTGGCCGCCGACCTGCGGGACGAAGCCTCCGCCCGGGAGCTCGCGGCGCGGACCAGGGAGCTGGTCGGGCACGTGGACATCCTGGTCAACAACGCCGGGATCTACCCGTTCGGCCCGACCGACCAGACCAGCGAGCAGAGCTTCGACGCGGTGTACGCGCTGAACGTGAAGGTGCCGTACTTCCTGGTCGCCGAGTTCGCGCCGGAGATGGCGAAGCGCGGCCGGGGCGCGATCGTCAACCTGACCACGATGGTCGCCGAGTTCGGCATGGCGGGGATGGCCCTCTACGGGTCGAGCAAGGCCGCGCTGGTGCTGCTCACCAAGTCCTGGGCCGCCGAGTACGGGCCGCAGGGGGTGCGGGTCAACGCGGTCAGCCCCGGCCCCACCCGGACGGAGGGCACCGCCGGGATGGGTGGGACCTCGACCAGTTGGCGGCGACCGTGCCCGCCGGCCGGCCCGGGTCGCCCGAGGAGATCGCGGAGGCGATCGCCTTCCTGGCCACCGACCGGTCGAGCTTCGTGCACGGTGCGGTCGTGCCCGTCGACGGCGGACGCGTCGCCGTCTGATCCGGTCGGCCGGCCCGGCCCGCTCCACGGTGCTCCATCGTGGACGGGCCGGGCCGGCGCCGGTCAGCGGACGGTGACCTTGACGGTGTGCCAGCCGGTGGCGCCGTCCGGAGCGACCTCCTGCCGCCGGCCGGTCTGCGTCTCGCCGGTGCTGTCGGTCGCCCGGACCTGGAGGGTGTGCTCGCCCGGCGTGGCGTCCCACCGCCACGACCACTGCACCCAGGTGTCCACCGACACCGTGGCGGCCAACTCCGCCTCCTGCCACGGGCCCTCGTCGACCCGGACCTCCACCCGCCGGATGCCCCGCCGCTGTGCCCAGGCCACGCCGGCCACGATGATCGGACCGGCGGTGAGCCGGTTGCGCGGCCGGGGCGCGTCGATCCGCGACTGGGTCTTCACCGGTCCCTGCGCCGACCAGCCGCGCGGCACCCAGTACGCGTCGAAGTCGGCGAAGCTGGTCAGCTCCAGCTCGGTGACCCACTTGCAGGCCGAGACGTAGCCGTACAGGCCGGGCACCACCATCCGCACCGGAAAGCCGTGCTCGACCGGCAGCGGCTCGCCGTTCATGCCCACCGCCAGCAGCGCGTCCCGCCCGTCGCGCAGCACGGCGGTGGGGGTGCCGCAGGTCCAGCCGTCCACCGACCGCCCGACCACCTGGTCGGCGCCCTCCTCGGGCTCGACCTCGTCCAGCAGCTCCCGGATCGGCACCCCCAGCCAGCGGGCGTTGCCGATCAGGTCGCCGCCGACCTCGTTGGAGACGCAGGCCAGGGTCACGTACCGCTCCACCATCGGCCGGGCCAGCAGGTCGGCGAAGCTGAGCGTGAGCGGCCGGCGGACCCGGCCGTGGATGCGCAGCCGCCAGCTCTCCGGATCCACCTGCGGCACCACCAGCGCGGTGTCGATCCGGTAGAAGCCGAAGTTCGGCGTCACGTAGGGGGGCGAGCTGGGCCAGCGACAGGTCGGCCCCGGCCGGCACCGGTGGCGCCGCGGAGACCGGGGCGGGCAGCGTCACCGCCTGGCGGGCCGCCGAGACGCCCCGCCGCCCGGCCAGCCACCGCCCGCCCAGGCCGGCGACGGTGGCCGCGCCGAGCAGCGCCCCGGTTCCGGTGAGGAACCGCCGCCGGGACTCCGGGTGGGTGCTCTCCAGCGGCTCCCAGCCACCGGCGGGCCCCGGCTCCGCCGCGCGTTCCCGGCCCCTGCCGCGGGCCGGCCCGCCGCCGGTCCGGCACCCGCTGCCGGTTCGACCGTCGCCAGCCGGCCCTCGGGCTCACCCGCGGCCGGTCCGGCGTCCGCCGCCCCGGTCGACGCGGGGGCGGGCCGGGGCGCGGCGGAGGGCAGGGGTGCCGGTGGCGACCAGGGCCACGGGTCGAGTTCCAGCGGGCCGGCGATGAAGAGCCAGAGCACCAGCGCGCCCGCCCCGGCGCCGAGCAGCGCGGGCAGCGCGTCGGCCAGGTCCGCGCCGGCCCGGGTCAGCGCCGCGAACACCCCGAGCGCCGCGAAGGCGGCGATGCCGGCCAGGCCGACCGCCAGCCGGCGGACGGCCAGCACACCGAGCAGCGCGGCCACCGCGCCGAGCAGCAGCGCCGTCCCGACCAGCAGGGCGATCTTGTCGTACGTGCCGAACAGCGCGATGCCGAGCTGCTTGAGCGGCTCGGGCACGGTGTCGACCACCAGCCCGCCGACCGCTACCAGCGGAGCCGAGCGGGGGCCGGTCAGCACCGCCACCACCTCGGCGGAGCCGATCGCCACCGCGGCGGCGGTGAACCCGGCCAGCGCGGCGTACCGGCGCGTCGTGGTGCTCATCGGGCCAGTCTTTCCGACCGACCCGCGCGGCCGGTAGCCGCGTCAGCGTTCCGTAATGCCGGGAGGTGGCGGTTCCGGTCCGGGTCGTGCTACCGGGTCAGAAGCCCGGGCCGTGCTGGTGGCCGTGGCCGTGGCCGTGCGAGTGGCCGTGCCCACCGGCGGCCGGCTCCGGCTCCGCCGGCTTCTCCACCACGAGGCTCTCCGTGGTGAGCAGCAGGCCGGCGATGGAGGCGGCGTTGGTGACCGCGTTGCGGGTCACCTTCACCGGGTCCAGGATGCCGGCCTTGACCAGGTCGACGTACTCGCCGGCGGCGGCGTCGAGGCCGTTGCCCCACTCCTTGCCGGCGACCTTCTGCACCACCACGTAACCGTCGTGGCCGGCGTTCTGGGCGATCCAGCGCAGCGGCTCGACCAGCGCCTTGCGCACGATCGAGACGCCGACCTTCTCGTCACCGGTGAAGCCGAGGTCGTCGTCGAGCACCGGCAGGATCTGCGCCAGGGCGGCGCCACCGCCGGGGACGGTGCCCTCCTCGACCGCGGCCTTGGTCGCCGCGATGGCGTCCTCGATGCGGTGCTTGCGCTCCTTCATCTCGACCTCGGTCGCCGCGCCCACCTTGATCACGGCGATGCCGCCGGAGAGCTTCGCCAGCCGCTCGGCCAGCTTCTCCCGGTCCCACTCGGAATCCGAGGCCTCGATCTCCTTGCGGATCTGGGCCACCCGGTCGGCGACGTCGGAGGACTGGCCGCCGCCGTCGACGATGGTGGTGTTCTCCTTGTCGACCACCACGCGCCGGGCGGTGCCGAGCACCTCCAGACCGACCTGGTCGAGCTTGTAGCCCAGCTCGGGGGCGACCAGCTCGGCGCCGGTGAGGATCGCCATGTCCTGCAGCATCGCCTTGCGCCGGTCACCGAAGCCCGGGGCCTTGACCGCGCAGACCTTGAGGGTCTTGCGGATCGAGTTGACCACCAGGGTGGAGAGCGCCTGGCCCTCCACGTCCTCGGCGATGATCAGCAGCGGCTTGCTGTTCTGGAGGACCTTCTCCAGCAGCGGCAGCAGCTCCTCGATCGCGGAGATCTTCTGCGTGGTGATCAGGATGTACGCGTCCTCGAGGACCGACTCCTGCCCCTCCGCGTCGGTGACGAAGTTCGGCGAGATGAAGCCCTTGTCGAACTGGAGACCCTCGGTCACGTCCAGCTCGGTGTGCAGGGTGGAGCCCTCCTCGACGGTGATGACACCGTCGCGGCCGACCTTCTCCATCGCCTCGGCGATCAGTTCGCCGATGGTGGCGTCCTGCGCGGAGATCGTCGCCACGTGCGCGATCGACTCCTTGCCGGCGACCTCGACGGCCCGGCCGAGCAGCGCCTCGGAGACCTTGGCGGCCGCCGCGTCGATGCCCCGCTTGAGGCCGGCCGGGTTGGCCCCGGCGGTCACGTTGCGCAGGCCCTCGCGGACCATCGCCTGGGCCAGCACGGTCGCGGTGGTGGTCCCGTCGCCGGCGACGTCGTTGGTCTTGGTCGCCACCTCCTTGACCAGCTGCGCGCCGAGGTTCTCGTACGGGTTGGTGAGCTCGATCTCCTTGGCGATGGTCACACCATCGTTGGTGATCGTCGGCGCACCGAATTTCTTGTCCAGGACGACGTTGCGCCCGCGCGGGCCGAGGGTGACCTTGACCGCGTCCGCGAGGGCGTTGACACCATGCTCCAGCAGGTGTCGGGCGTCGTCCGAGAAGCTCAGGATCTTCGCCATGAATGTCCCTTCGAAGCGACGCTGCCCCGGCCCGGCGAGCCGGACCGGGGCAACGACACTGATCGGTTGCTTACTTCTCGATGACCGCGAGGACGTCGCGGGCGGAGAGCACCAGGTACTCCTCGCCGGCGTACTTGACCTCGGTGCCGCCGTACTTCGAGTAGATGACGGTGTCGCCGACCTTGACGTCAACCGGGATCCGGTTGCCGGAGTCGTCGACGCGCCCCGGGCCGACAGCGAGGACGGTGCCCTCCTGCGGCTTCTCCTTGGCGGTGTCGGGGATCACGATGCCCGACGCCGTGGTGGTCTCAGCCTCGTTCGCCTGGACCAGGATCCGGTCCTCGAGCGGCTTGATCGCAACCTTGGTCGCGGTAGTCACGGGCATACCCTCCTGGGGTACTGGTTTCGTTGCCGGCCGGCGAGCCGACCAGCGTCAATCTGCCACATGCCACCGGGCGGGGCCGTCGTCGCGGGTGCCGGTCCGCCTGGTGCTCAGCGCCCGGACCGAGCGGTCCGGAAGCTGGCACCCTCAGGGTGAGAGTGCTAATCGCAGGTTATTCCTCGGCTAGCACTCCGTCAAGGAGAGTGCCAACCCGCTGGTCGGCGCGTCGGATCGGGCGGCCAGAATGGCCGGGTGGATCTCGACCAGCTCGCCGCGCTGCGTACGCCCGAGGGGTCGGCCGCGCTCGCCGCGGCGGCCGAGGTGGCCGGCGGCGACCCGCTGGCCGCGGCGTCCGCGCTCCGCTCGGCCGGTGTCCCGGCCGGGCTCGCCGCCGCCGCGTTGACCCAGGTCGAGCTGCGCCGCCGGGCGGCCGGCAAGTTCGGTCCCGAGGCCGCCGGCATGTTCCTCACCCGCCCGGGGCTGGAGCAGGCAACCCGCCGGGTGGTCGCCGACCGGCGGGCCGGGCGGTTGCGCGCCGCCGGCGTGCGCACCATCGCCGACCTCGGGTGCGGCCTCGGCGCGGACGCGCTCGCCGCCGCCCGCGCCGGGATCCGGGTGTACGGCGTGGAGGCCGACCCGCTGACCGCCGCGATGGCCGCCGCGAACGCCGAGGCGGCCGGCCTGGCCGAGCTGTTCACGGTCGAGTGCGGTGATGCCACCGAGTTCGACGTCGGCCGGGTCGACGCGGTCTTCTGCGACCCGGCGCGGCGCAGGGCGGGCACGGGCCGGCGCATCTTCGACCCGAACGCCTACTCGCCGCCGTGGGACTTCGTCGTCGGGCTGGCCGAGCGGGTGCCGTACACCGTGGTGAAGGTGGCCCCCGGGCTCGACCACGCGCTGATCCCGGCGGGCGCCGAAGCGGAATGGGTCAGTGTGGACGGCGACCTGGTCGAGGCGGCCCTCTGGTGCGGGCGGCTCGCCGAGGTCCCCCGCCGGGCCACCGTGCTGCGCGGCGAGGTCGCGCACGTGCTCACCGGCACCGGCGACCGGGAAGCGGCGGTCGGGCCGGTCCGCCGCTTCCTGCACGACCCGGATGCGGCGGTCGTCCGCGCCCACCTGGTCGCCGAACTGGCCGACGCCGTCGGCGCCACGCTGGCCGATCCGGGGATCGCCTACCTCTACGCCGACGCGCCGGCCGCCACGCCGTTCGCCCGCCGCCTGGCGGTCACCGACGTGCTGCCGTTCTCGCTGAAGCGGCTGCGCGCCCTGCTCCGCGAGCGGCGGGTGGGCCGGGTGGAGATCCTCAAGCGCGGCTCGGCGCTGGAGCCGGAGCGGCTGCGCCGCGACCTGAAACTCGACGGGGACGGGTCGGCCAGCCTGGTGCTGACCCGGGTGGCCGGGGCGCCGACGGTCCTGGTCTGCCAGCCCGTACCGGCGGCCTGACCCGATCGGCCGGCGCGGCGCCGTGGGTATCCGGTGGCCCGCGGGCCGGGGGCCCCGCTAGCTTGTCGGTCATGGCGGGACAGGGAACGCCGGCGACGGCGCTGCTGGCGAAGCGGAAGATCGCACACAGCACCCATCCGTACGACGTCTCCCCGGACGCCCCGAACTACGGCGCGCTGGTCGCCGCGGCGCTCGGCGTACCGCCGGAGCGGGTGTTCAAGTCGCTGGTCACCGAGGTCGACGGGGCGCTCACCGTGGCGGTCGTGCCGGTCACCGGCGAGCTGGACCTGAAGGCGCTCGCCGCGACGGTCGGCGGCAAGCGGGCGGCGTTGGCCGACCGTACGGTCGCCGAGCGGACCACCGGCTACGTCCGGGGCGGGATCAGCCCGCTGGGCCAGCGCAAGCGCCTGCCCACCGTGCTCGACTCGTCGGCGCTGGACTTCCCGACGATCTACGTCTCCGCCGGCCGGCGGGGCCTCCAGCTCGAACTCGCCCCGGCCGACCTGGTGGCGCTGACCGGCGCGCACACCGCCCCGGTCGCCGGCCGCTGACCTTTCGCCCGCACCGCCCGGATCGGCACCGGTCACTCTCCCGGACGATCTCGGTAACTCAGGGTGATTTTTCCCACCCCGTCGCTCCCGTTCCGCCGGTGCCCCTGGTGCCGGCGGGGCGACGGAGCGCCAACGGGACGCCCGTGAGAGCGATTTCCGCCCTGGTGACCAGGCGGCTACCGGCGCGTTGCTGAATTGTTACCGCCCCCAACAAACTCGCCTTCACGGCACCCTTGTGGTCGGGTCCGTGAGCGGAATACGTTGCCGGGCACAACAAAACATCACCTACCCCCACCCTCGAAAGGACCCTGCACATGCGCAAGGGCTTCCTCACCTTCGCCGCCGTGGGCCTGCTGGCCGTCGGCAGCGTGGCCGCCTGCGGCGACGAGTCCGGCAGCGGTGACCAGGCCGGCGGCGACAAGACCCCGAAGATCGGTGTCATCCTCCCGGACAGCAAGTCCTCCGCCCGCTGGGAGGGCGCGGACCGCAAGTTCCTGGAGGAGGCGTTCAAGACCGCCGGTGTCCAGTACGACATCCAGAACGCCCAGGGCGACAAGACCCAGTTCCAGACCATCGCCGACCAGATGATCACCAACGGCGTCACCGCCCTGATGATCGTCAACCTGGACTCCGGCACCGGCAAGGCCGTGCTGGACAAGGCCAAGTCGCAGGGCGTGGCGACCATCGACTACGACCGGCTCACCCTGGGCGGCTCGGCCGAGTACTACGTCAGCTTCGACAACGAGGCCGTCGGCAAGCTCCAGGGCGAGGGTCTGGCCAAGTGCCTGACCGACAAGGGTGTCAAGAACCCGGCGGTGAGCTACCTCAACGGCTCGCCGACCGACAACAACGCCACCCTGTTCAAGAACGGGTACGACTCGATCCTCAAGCCGAAGTTCGACTCGAAGGAGTACACCAAGGTCGCGGACGACTCCGTGCCGGACTGGGACAACGCCCAGGCCGCGACGATCTTCGAGCAGCAGCTCACCCAGGCCAAGGGCAAGATCGACGGCGTCCTCGCCGCCAACGACGGCCTGGGCAACGCCGCCATCTCGGTGCTGAAGAAGAACAAGCTCAACGGGAAGGTCCCGGTCACCGGCCAGGACGCCACCCCGCAGGGTCTGCAGAACATCCTCGCCGGCGACCAGTGCATGACCGTCTACAAGGCGATCAAGGAGGAGGCGAAGGCCGCCTCCGACCTGGCCATCGCGCTGGCCAAGGGTGAGAAGAAGGAGACCGGCCAGACGGTCAAGGACCCGGAGGGCGGCCGCGACGTCGCCGCCGTGCTGCTCACCCCGAAGGCGATCTACAAGGAGAACGTCAAGGACGTGATCGCCGACGGCTTCGTCACCAAGGACGAGGTCTGCTCCGGGGCGTACGCCAAGCTCTGCGCCGACGCCGGCATCAGCTGACCGACGCCCCGCGTCGCACCCGCCGAGGCGAGCCGCCCGGCACGGGATCCATCCCGTGCCGGGCGGCACTCGCCGGACGGGCTCCGAGATCTCCCCTCCATCCGAAGGAGACACCCCGTGTCCGCAACACCACTGCTGGAGCTACGCGGGATCGACAAGAGCTTCGGTCCCGTCCAGGTCCTGCGTGATGTCGCCTTCGCCGCCCACCCGGGCGAGGTGACCGCGCTGGTCGGCGACAACGGCGCCGGCAAGTCGACCCTGGTCAAGTGCATCAGCGGCATCTACCCGACCGACGCCGGCGAGTTCCTCTTCGACGGCCGGCCGGTGACCATCAACAGTCCCCGGGACGCCGCCGCGCTCGGCATCGAGGTCGTCTACCAGGACCTCGCGCTCTGCGACAACCTCGACATCGTGCAGAACATGTTCCTCGGCCGGGAGAAGCGCAGCGGTCTCGTCCTGGACGAGCCGACCATGGAGCAGATGGCCGCGGAGACGCTGGCCGGCCTCTCCGTACGCACCGTGAAGTCGTTGCGGCAGCACGTCTCCAGCCTCTCCGGTGGCCAGCGCCAGACGGTCGCCATCGCCAAGGCGGTGCTCTGGAACAGCAAGCTGGTCATCCTCGACGAGCCGACCGCCGCGCTCGGCGTGGCGCAGACCGCGCAGGTGCTCGAACTGGTCCGCCGGCTGGCGGACAACGGCCTGGCGGTCGTGCTCATCTCGCACAACATGAACGACGTCTTCGCCGTCTCCGACCGGATCGCCGCGCTCTACCTCGGCCAGATGGTCGCCCAGGTGAAGACCACCGACATCACCCACTCGCAGGTGGTGGAGCTGATCACCGCCGGCCGCTCCGGCGGGCTCGGCCTCCCCGCCGACGCGGCCAGCAACGGCCACGGCGCGGAGCCGGCCGGGACCACCACAGGAGGCGTCCAGTGAGCACCACCGTCGTGCAGAAGGAAGGGCCGGCCGCCGTCACACCGACGCCCACCCTCGGCAGCCACGCGCGCAACTACGTCAGCCGGGTACGCGGCGGCGACATCGGCGCGCTGCCGGCCGTACTCGGCCTGATCGTGCTCTGCACGGTCTTCTCGGTCATGCGGCCGTCGTTCCTCACCGCAGGCAACTTCGCCAACCTGTTCACCCAGGGCGCGGCGGTCACCCTGATCGCCATGGGCCTGGTCTTCGTCCTGCTGCTCGGCGAGATCGACCTTTCCGCCGGCTTCGCCAGCGGGGTCTGCGCCGCGGTGCTCGCCAACGTGGTCACCGTGCTCGGCTACCCCTGGTACGTCGCGGTGGTCGCAGCCCTCGTCACCGGCGTGGTGATCGGGACCACGCTCGGCTTCCTGGTCGCCAAGATCGGGATCCCGTCCTTCGTGGTGACCCTCGCCGGGTTCCTCGCCTTCCAGGGCGTCGTGCTGATGCTCATGAAGGAGGGCACGAACATCTCGGTGCGGGACGACGTGCTGGTGGCGATCGCCAACCGCAACCTGCCCCCCATCCTCGGTTGGTCGCTGACCGCCCTGGCGGTCGCCGGCTACGCGGCCGTGCAGCTGCTGCGGCACCGCAACCGGGCCGCCCGCGGGCTGGTCACCGACCCGCTCGCCGTGGTGTTCGCCCGGATCGCCGGCCTGACGGTGATCCTCGGCGTCGCGGTCTACGTGCTCAACCTGGAGCGCAGCCGCAACGTGCTGGTCGTCTCGCTCAAGGGCGTGCCGATCGTGGTGCCGATCATCGCCGTGCTGCTGGTCCTCTGGACCTTCGTCCTCCAGCGCACCAGCTACGGCCGGCACGTCTACGCGGTCGGCGGCAACAAGGAGGCGGCTCGCCGCGCCGGCATCAACGTCGACCGGATCCGCATCTCGGTCTTCATGATCTGCTCCTCGATGGCGGCCATCGGCGGCATCGTGGCGGCCAGCCGGGCCAACTCGGTCGACCCGAACACCGGCGGCAGTAACGTGCTGCTCTACGCCGTCGGCGCGGCCGTGATCGGCGGCACCAGCCTCTTCGGCGGCAAGGGCCGGGTGCTCGACGCGGTGCTCGGTGGCGCGGTGGTCGCGGTGATCGACAACGGCATGGGTCTGATGGGCTACAGCTCGGGCGTGAAGTACGTGGTCACCGGCGTGGTGCTGCTGCTCGCCGCGAGCGTGGACGCCTTCTCCCGCCGCCGTTCCGCGGCGACCGGCACGCGCTGACCCCCGCGGTAGCGACGTGGCGACCGTGATGCGCGCAGGGCCGAGCCAGGACGAGATCCGCCGGCAGAACCTCGGCGCGCTGCTGCGCTACGTGCACGTCCACGGGGCGACCACCCGCGCGGAACTGACCACCGCGCTGGGGTTGAACCGCAGCACCATCGGCGCGCTGACCGCCGACCTGGCCGGCGCCGGGCTAGTCAGCGAGGGGACGCCGAAGGAGACCGGCCGGGCCGGACGACCGTCGCTGGTCGTCCGGCCCGAGTCGGGGCGGGTCTACGCGTTCGCGTACAGCATCGAGGTGGACCGGCTGCGGGCCGCGCGGGTCGGCCTGGGCGGCGCGGTGCTCGACCGCCGGGAGCTGGACCGGCCCCGCGGCCTGACCGCCGCGGAGGCCGCGCCGCTGCTCGCCGGGGCGGTCAAGGAGATGCAGCACGGGGTGCCGGGCGGGTCGCTCTGCGTCGGCGCGGGGGTCGCGGTCTGCGGCATGGTGCGCCGCGACGACGGCCTGGTCCGGCTGGGGCCGACCACCGGCTGGGTGGACGAGCCGATCGGCGCGGCGCTCCGCGCGGAACTCGGCTGCGAGGTGGCGGTCACCGTGGGGAACGTCGCCGACGTGGCGGCGTTCGCCGAGCACGCCCGGGGCGCGGCGGCCGGCTGCGACAACGTCATCTACCTCTACGGCGACGTCGGCGTGGGCGCCGGCATCATCGCCGGCGGCCGGCGGCTGACCGGACACGGCGGGTACGGCGGCGAGGTCGGCCACATGAAGGTGGTCCGCGACGGCGAGCGCTGCGAGTGCGGCTCCCGCGGCTGCTGGGAGACCGAGATCGGTGAGCACGGGCTGCTGCGCCGCGCCGGCCGTTCCGACGCCCGCGGCCGGGAGGCGCTGCTGGCCGTCTTCGACGCCGCCGACCGGGGCGACGCGCGGGCCCAGACGGCGGTCCGCCAGGCCGGCGACTGGCTCGGCTTCGGGGTGGCGAACCTGGTCAACATCTTCAACCCGGAGATGGTCATCTTCGGCGGCACCATGCGCGACCTCTACCTCGCCGCGGCGGCCCAGGTCCGCAGCCGGCTCAACTCCAACGCCCTCGCCGCCTGCCTGGAACACGTCCGGCTGCGCACCCCGAAGCTGGGCGAGGACGCCGCGCTGGTCGGCGCCGCCGAACTGGCCTTCGAGCGGCTGCTCGCCGACCCGCTCGACGCCGGCTGACCGGTGGCACCGCCGGCGGCGCCCACTCGGCTGTCCGGCGGACCCGCCGGTGCGGCGTTCCTGCGTAGCCTGTCCCCCGTGGACGTTCAGCTGCGCGCCTCCGACGACGACCGGCACCGAGTGGTCGCCGAGCTGCAACGGCACACCGCGGCCGGTCGGCTCACCCTCGACGAGTTCGCCGAGCGGGCCGGCGCCGTCTGGGCCGCCCGTACGCTCGGCGACCTCGCCGTGGTGACCCGGGACCTGCCCGCTCCGGCCGGCCCGGCGGCCACCGAGCGGTCCGGCGACCACGGCCGGCGGGAACTGCTGGTGCTCTTCGCCGCCGCCGCGCTCACCCTGCTGCTGCTCGGCCTGGTGCTCGCCATCGCCCGCTGACGGGCCGCGAGCTGGCGGGCCCCGCGGGCCGGCGGACCGGATGAACTGATCGGGCGGTCAGCCCGTACCAGTGGGCGGACGGGCGGCCGACGGCATGCGGGCGCCCGGCAGACGCGTTCGGCCCGCACCGAGGAGGCAGCACAGACATGGCAGCGCTCAGATCCGCCCGTCGCCGGCAGGGGCACCGGACCCGTCGCGTGGCGGTGCTGCTCGTCACGATCGCCGCCGGGCTCGGCGTGCTACCCGGCCTGGCCGTCGCCGCGCCCGCCGGGCAGCAGCTCAACGCCGCCGACGCCGCCCTGCTCAACGGGGTCCGGCTGGCAGGGCTCTGGGAGATGCCGGCCGGGCAGATGGCCGCCGAGAAGGGCCAGTCGGCCAAGGTCCGGGAGATCGGGGCGGGCATCGCCACCGAGCACGAGGAGTTGGACCGGCTGACCGTCGAGGCGGCCAACAAGCTGGGCGCGACCATCCCGACCGACCCGACGGACGAACAGAAGGGCTGGTTGAAGGAGATGCAGAACGCCACCGGCGCCCGCTTCGACCAGATCTTCGTCACCCGACTGCGGGTGGCGCACGGCAAGATCTTCCCGGTGATCGGGGCGGTCCGGGCCAGCACCCGCGACCCCATCGTGCGCAAGCTCGCCGAGGACGCCAACAAGTTCGTCCTGCACCACATGCAGATGCTCGAGAGCACCGGGCTGGTCCGCTGGCCGGAACTCCCGCCGGCCGCGCTGCCCGCCCCCGGCAACGACGGGCTGCTCGCCGCGGCCTCGGCGAACACCGGCCCGCAGATGGGCGTCAGCAGCACCGTGGTCTGGCTGGTCTTCCTCGCCGCGCTGGGCACCGGCGGGATCGCCACCTACCGGATGCTCCGCCGCACCTGACCCCCGGCGCGCCGCTACTCGTTCTGGGCCGGTCCGAGCAGGCGGATCTCCTCGATGTCCAGCACGGCCTGCACCTCGCGCAGCACGATGTCGTCGATCTGGTTCGTGTCGCGCAGCCGGGTGACCTCGCGGCGCTTGTGCTCGAGGACGGCGAGGCGCAGCTGCCGGTCGAGCTCCTTGGCCTGCTCCGGCGCCTCGCCCCGCTCCTCGGCGATGACCGCGTCCAGGTGCTGCTCGTACTCACCGCGGAGCCGGTCGACGACCTCCCGCTCGATGCCGAGCCGGGACGCCACCTCGGGCAGCGCCGCCAGCCCGACCTCGGTGGCCCGCCGCCGGGCCAGCCGCACCTCGTCCGCGCGTTGGACGTCGCCGACCAGGCCCGCCCAGCGGACCACGGCCGGCAGCGTGGTGCCCTGGATCAGCATGATCAGCACGATGACCACCACCGTGGTGAAGATGATCAGGTCGCGCTCGTGCACGGGCGTGCCGGCGGCGGTGGCCACCGGAACCGCGAGGGCGGCCGCGAGGGAGACGGCCCCTCGGAAGCCCGACCACCCGGCCGCGGTCGCCACCCGCCACGGCAACTCCACGGACCGCTGGGAATGACGACGGTCGATCACCCGGATGAGGAACGTGGTCACGTGGACGTAGAGCAGCCGGGTCGCGATGACGACGCCGGTCACCCCCACCGCGATGGTCAGCGCCTGCGCGGCGGAGGTGCTGGTGAGGCTGCGCAGGGCCCGCGGGACCTGCATCCCGAGCAGGATGAAGAGACTGCCGTTGATCAGGAACGTGGTCAGGTCCCAGAAGTCGAACGCCATGATCCGGGAGCGCGCCCGGATGATGCGAGGGCTCGCGTAGGCGAGCATCAGACCGGCGACCACCACCGCCAGCACGCCGCTGGCGTGGATCAGCTCGGCTAGGAAGAAGGCGGTGAACGGGGTGAGCACGCTCAGCCCGCCCTCGCGCAGCGGGTCGTCGAGCCGCTTGCGCAGCAGGATGACCAGCAGACCGACCGCGATGCCGGCGGCGACGCCGCCGACCGCCGCGACGACGAACCGCTCGGTCAGGGCGAACAGGCTGGGCTCGGTACCACCGGTGATCAGGCCCACCGCGACCGCGAAGAGCACCAGCGCGGTGCCGTCGTTGATCAGGCTCTCCGCGTGCAGGGTGGTCAGGATCCGGCGCGGCATCCGCTTGGCCAGTCCGGAGACGGCCGCCGCGTCGGTCGGCGCGAGCACCGCGCCGAGCACCCAGGCCGCGGCCGGGTTGACGCCGAACCGCTCCACGAAGATCGTCACCGCCACCATGGTCACGATCACCAGCCCCACCGCGAGCGCCGCGATCACCAGCAAATTGGCCCGGATCTCGCGGAGGCTGGTGGTGATGCTCTCCCGGTAGAGGATCGCCGGCAGGAAGAGCAGCAGCACCACCTCGGGGTCGAGCGTCACATGGGACAGCGGTGGCACGAGCGCGAGCAGGGCGCCCATCGTGATCAGCAGGACCGGGGGCGCCACGCTGTACCGGCCGCCGAGGGTGGTGCCGACCAGCACGGTGGTGCCCAGCACCACGATCAGTACCAGCGCCTCCACGCCCCACCCCCGCCACACATGGTGGTACGCCGGACCGGCGGCGCACCGCCGTTCGTCCGAATTGCCGGGGCCGGGTCAGGGCCCGATCAGGGGCGGTCGCCGTGCCAGGAGCGCCAGAGGGCGGCGTACGGGCCGCCGGCCGCGACCAGCTCGTCGTGCGGGCCGAGTTCGGTGATCCGGCCGTCCTCGACCACCGCCACCCGGTCCGCGTCGTGCGCCGAGAAGAGCCGGTGCGCGATGGCGATCACCGTCCGGCCGGCCAGCACCGCGGCCAGCGAACGCTCCAGGTGCCGGGCGGCCCGCGGGTCGATCAGCGAGGTGGCCTCGTCGAGCACCAGGGTGTGCGGGTCTGCCAGCACCAGCCGGGCCAACGCCAGTTGCTGCGCCTGCGCCGGCGACAGCGGGTGCCCGCCCGAGCCGACCACGGTGTCCAGCCCGTCCGGCAGCGCCCGCGCCCAGTCCAGCGCGTCGACGGCGGCCAGCGCCGACTCCACGGCCGCCTCGTCGGCGCCCGGCCGGACCATCGCCACGTTCTCCCGGAGCGTGCCGATGAAGACGTGGTGCTCCTGGGTGACCAGCGCGACGTGCGAGCGCAGCTCGTCCAGCGGCAGCTCGTCCAGCCGCCGGCCGCCCACGGTGACCGAGCCGGAGCGGGGCGCGTGCACCCCGGCGAGCAGCCGGCCCAGGGTGGACTTGCCGGCGCCCGACGGGCCGACCATGGCCAGCTTCTCGCCCGGCTCCGGCACCAGGGTCACCCCGTGCAGCACGTCCCGGCCGGGGCGGTAGGCGTACCGGACGTCGTGGGCGGCGAGCCGCCGGTCCGCGGCCGGCTCCGCACCGCCGGCCTGGGTGGCGGGGGCGGCCGGGGCGGTGCCGGCCGGGTCGCCGGCCACGCCGAGCAGCCGGGCCATCGACGCCCCGCCGACCTGGAACTCGTCCAGCCAGGAGAGCAGCCGGTCGACCGGGTCCACGAGCTGCTGCACGTAGAGGGTGGCGGCGGTGACCTGACCGAGGCTGACCCAGCCCTCCAGGTAGAACCAGCCGCCGATGAGCAGGGTGGCGGCCACCGGCACCACGTACCCGATCTCGGCGACCGGGAAGAAGATCGTCCGCAGCCAGAGGGTGTACCGCTCGGCCGCGTACGACCGGCGGATGTCGGCGTCGATGCGGGCCCGGCGGCGCGCCTGCTGCCGCAGCGCCTCGGTGGTCCGCGACCCCTCGACGGTCTCGCTGATCCCGTCGGTGATGTCCGAGTAGGCGGCGTTCTCCCGCAGGTAGCCGTCGGGCGCCCGGCGCAGGTACCAGCGGGTGCCGGCCCAGAGCACCGGCACGGCGATCAGGCAGGGCAGCGCGAGCAGCGGGCCGACCAGCAGCAGCGCGCCGATGATGAAGCCGGCGGTGACGACCGCGATGAGCGTCTCCGGCACCGCGAACCGGACCGTGCGGGACAGCGCCGACACGTCCCGGGAGGTACGGGTGAGCAGGTCGCCGGTGCCCGCCCGCTCGACGGTGGCCAGCGGCAGGGCCAGCAGCCGGTCGACGAACTCCTCGCGCAGCTCGGCCAGCACCCGCTCGCCGAGCCGGGCCGAGGCCAGGTGGGCGAAGCGCATCAGCACCGACTGCGCCACCACGAACCCGGCGATGAGCAGCGCGATCCGGTCCACCGTGGTGCCGGTGGTCCCCCGGGAGATCCCCTCCACCAGGTCGCCGAGCAGCCGCGGCGCGACCAGGCCGGCCGCGGCGGCCAACGCGTGCAGGGCCAGCGCCGCGGCGAGCGCGCGCGGGTGCCGGCGGACCAGGCTGCGCGCGTACCGGCGGACCTGCCCGGCGTCGGCGACCGGCAGTGCGGTGCCCATCAGTCCTCCTCCCGGCTCACCGTGGCGCGGTAGCGCGGTTCGCTGTCGAGCAGGTCGGCGTGCGTCCCCTCGGCCACCGCCTTCCCGTCCTCCAGGAAGATCACGTGATCGGCCCGGCCGAGCACCAGCGGGCTGGTGGTGCAGACCAGGGTGGTGCGGCCGGCGCGGGCGATGGCCAGCCGGTCGGCGATCCGCGCCTCGGTGTGCGCGTCGACCGCGCTGGTCGGCTCCACCAGCAGCAGGGTCTCCGGGTCGGCGACCAGCGCCCGGGCCAATCGCAGCCGCTGCTGCTGGCCGCCGGAGAACTCCCGGCCCCGCTCGGCGACCGCGCTGTCCAGCCCGTCGGGCAGCGCCTCGACGATGTCCGTCGCGCTCGCCGCGGCCAGCGCCGCCGCGATCGTCTCGTCGTCGGCCGTGTCGTGCGGGTCCAGCTCCGCCCGGAGCGCGCCGGTGAACAGGTGCGCGTCGTTGTCGGCCACCATGATCCGCTCGCGCACCGTGGCCAGCGGCAGGTCCCGCAGTGGTACGCCGTGCAGGGTGGCCTCCCCGTCGGCGTACCGGCCGAGCCGGTCCACGATCGCCGCCGCCTCCTCGGGCGCGGTCGCGGCGAGCGCGGTGAACCGGCCGGGGAGCAGGGTCACCCCGGACTCGACGTCCACCAGCTCACCGGGGCCGTCCGGCAGCCGGGCCGGACGCGCCGGCTCGACCAGTTCCGGGGTGAGCCGGAGCAGCCGCACCACCCGCCGGGCGGCCACGTGCCCCCGGGTCAGCTTGTCCACCGTCTCGGTGAGCTGCCGCAGCGGGCTGACCAGGAACGCGGTGTAGCCGTAGAAGGCGACCAGTTGCCCGGCGCTGATCTCGCCGCGCAGCGCGAACCGGGCGCCGAGCCAGGTGACCAGCACCAGGAAGGCGCCGGGAAGCAGCACCTGCGCCGCCTCCAGCAGCGACTCGACCCGGGCCACCCGTACGCCGTCGGCGCGCAGCGCCTGCGACTGCGCCCGGTAGCGGGCCGACAGCACCGGTTCGCCGCCGACGCCGCGCAGCACCCGCAGCCCGGAGACGATGTCACCGGCCCGGGTGGTCAGCGCCCCCTCGGAGTCCCGGTACGCCTGCTGCTGCCGGTGCAGCGGCCGGATGAGCAGCCCGACCACCGCCATCAGCAGCGGTACGCCGAGCACCACGACCAATCCGAGCGGCACCGAGGCGCCCAGCAGGATCACCGCGACGGTGACGATGGCGACCACGGCGCCGGTGCCCCGGGCGGTGATGTCGACCGCATGGCCGATGTGGCTGATGTCGGCGGTGCCGATGCTCACCACCTCGCCGGCGGCCACCCGCCGGGGCAGGGCGGCGCCAAGCCGGTTGGCCGTCTCCACGGTGACCTGCACCGTCCGGTACGCGGCGGCGAGCCAGTTGTGGACCGCGCACCGGTGCCGCAGGATCCCGGCGACCGCCTGGAGCACGCCCAGGCCGAGCAGCACCAGCCCCCAGGTGACCAGGGCGCCCTCGTCGCGGCGGGTGAGCCCGTCCACGGCCCGGCCGACGGCGGCGGGCATCAGCGCCTGGGCCACCATCCAGAGCACGCCGAGGGCGATGCCGGCGCTGAACACGGCCTTGTGCCGCAGCGCCAGCCACAGCAGGTAGCGGGTCGCCGACCGCGAATCGGGTACGCCGGGATCGCCGGCCGGTAAGGAGCGCATAGCCCCTCGACGCTAGACGTCCGGCCGTCCGTCAGGCGAACCAATTACCGACCGACGGTCAGCGGTCGACCTGCGTGAAGTCCCACGCGTGCGGCGGCCGGGCGAGCAGCGTCGGGGGCGGATCCGGCAGCGCCCGCGGGTTGCTGCGCCACTTGGAGATGACCACCACCCGGTGGTCGGTGGAGGAGAACACCTCGCTGGACAGGTGCAGCGGGTCGTGCTCGAACTCCGGCAGCGCGGTGTCACAGACCCAGGTGATCAGGTCGGCGAGCCCGTACGGCTCCGCGCGCGCCTCCCACATCCGGACGATCACGTCGACCCCCGTCACACGCTGACCGTGGTCAGCGGCATGGCCGAGTCGGCGGGCAGGTCGAGCCGGCTCGGCGCGACTCCGGCCGCGACCAGGTGCGAGCCGAGCGCGGCGACCATCGCCCCGTTGTCGGTGCAGAGCTTCGGCCGGGGCGCGCGGACCCTAATGCCGTGCTTGGCGGCGCGGTGCTCGGCCATCGCCCGCAGCCGCGAGTTGGCCGCCACGCCGCCGCCGATCACCAGGGTGTCGATGCCGTTCGCCCGGCAGGCGTCGATCGCCTTGCCGGTGAGCACGTCGCAGACCGCCTCCTGGAAGGACGCGGCGACGTCGGCCACCGGCACCGGCTCGCCGGCCCGCTGCCGCGCCTCCACCCAGCGGGCCACCGCGGTCTTCAGGCCGGAGAAGGAGAAGTCGTAGCGGTGGGCGGCGAGGTCCTTGGCGGCGGTGAGGCCACGCGGGAAGGCGATCGCCGCCGGGTCGCCGGCGCGCGCCTCCCGGTCGATCGGCGGGCCGCCGGGGAACGGCAGCCCGAGCAGCCGGGCGACCTTGTCGAACGCCTCACCGGCGGCGTCGTCGATGGTGGCGCCGAGCGGGGTGACGCCGCGGGCCAGGTCGTCGACCCGGAGCAGGGACGAGTGGCCGCCGGAGACCAGCAGGGCGATCGCCGGCTCGGGCAGCGGGCCGTGCTCCAGGGTGTCCACCGCCACGTGCGCGGCGAGGTGGTTGACGCCGTAGACCGGCTTCTCGGCGGCGAGCGCGTACCCCTTGGCCGCGGCCACACCGACCAGCAGGGCGCCGGCCAGGCCCGGGCCGGAGGTCACCGCGATGGCGTCGATGTCGGCGAGGGTGACCCCCGCCTCGGCCAGCGCCCGGTCCATGGTCGGCACGATGGCCTCCAGGTGGGCGCGGCTGGCCACCTCGGGCACCACGCCGCCGAACCGGGCGTGCTGCTCGACGCTGGAGGCGAGCGCGTCGGCGAGCAGCGTGTGTCCGCGCACGATGCCGACGCCGGTCTCGTCGCAGGAGGTCTCGATGCCGAGGATCAGTGGTTCGTCAGCCACGGTTCGTCCCGTCTCCGGTCTCCGCCGCGACGCGCTGCATGACCAGCGCGTCGGTGTTGCTCGGTTGGTAGTAGCCGCGCCGTACGCCGATCGGCTCGAAGCCGTACGCGGCGTAGAGCTTCTGGGCCGGGGCGTTGTCCGCCGCGACCTCCAGCAGGGTGCTGCGGGCGCCGAGCCGGGCGGCCTCGGCGAGCAGCGCCTCCAGCAGCGCCCGACCGATGCCGCGCCGCTGGGCGTCCCGGCGGACGGCGACGTTCTGCACCCAGGCCTCGTCCGGCGGGACGACGGTGAGCCCGGCGTAGCCGAGCAGGCTGCCGTCGTCGTCGCGGGCCACCCGGTAGAAGTGCCCGTTGGCCAACTCGTTCCAGAACATCGCCGCGGACCACTGCTCGGCCCCGAACAGGTCCGCCTCGATCGGCAGCACCTCGTCGATGTGCCACCAGCGGAACGGCTCCAGACGCACCGGGCTCACGGCAGGACCGGCTTGCGCGCGGTCGCCGCCACGGCGTCCGGGCGGCGCAGATAGAGCGGGGTGAGCCGCTCGCCGGGCGCACCGGCCCGGATCCGCTCGGCGGCCAGGGCGGCCAGCGACCCGGGGTCCGGGTAGCGCGGCTCCGCCCGGACCGGCAGGCCGAGCGCGTCGGCGTACCGGTGGGCGCCGTCGCCGACGGCCAGGGTGACCGCCAGGCCGCGGGCCCGCTCGGCGGCGACCGCCGGCGCGGAGACCTCCGGCCCGGCGATCCGCTGGCCGGCGCCGTCGTAGACCGCCCAGTAGATCTCCTTGCGCCGCGCGTCGCTGGCGGCCAGCACCGGCTCGCCGGCGGCCGTCGGGTGGCCGATAGCGTCCAGCGAGCAGACGCCGTACGTAGGGATGCCGAGCACCTGGCCCATCGTGGCGGCGGTGACCAGCCCCACCCGCAGCCCGGTGAACGGGCCCGGGCCGAGCCCGGCGACGATCGCCGCCAGGTCGCCGGGACGGGCGTCGGCATCGGCGAGGACCGCGTCGACCTGCGGGGCGAGCAGTTCGCCGTGCGCGCGGGCGTCGACCGTGCACCGCTGTGCGCGGAGCGCGACGCCACCGGCCGAGACCTCCACCAGGGCCGCGGTCACCGCAGGGGTGGAGCTGTCCACCACGAGTACGAGCACGGTATGCCAGCCTAGCCGCCCACCCGTCACCCCCGGTCACGCCCCGCCCCCAGTGGCCTCGGCTGTCGCACGCGCTCGGCCCCCGCGTCGCCGGGCCACCTCTGCCGGAGCGCCACGACCTCCGGGTGGCGTGGCCGGCACGGCTCCGCCGCCGCTCGATGCGGGCCCGGCGTGGGCGGACCGGCGGCGTTGCCGGCACAGCTTCGCCTCCATCCGACGCGGGCCCGGCATGGCCGGACCAGCGGCGTTGCCGGCGCGGCTCCGCCTCCGCCCGACGCGGGCCCGGCATGGCCGGACCAGCGGCGTGGCCGCCCGCGACGCCGGAGGCCGCACAGCACGTAGGAGGCCGCACAGCACGTAGGAGGCCGCACAGCACGTAGGAGGTCGCAGCCGGACCGGCCGCACGTGGCCGCACGCGACGCAGGGGGCTGCACAGCCGCATGGCCTCGTGTCGCCAGAGACCGGCATGCTGCCCCGCGAGGGCGATACCTCAGAGTCATCAAAATGACTCTGAGGTATCGCCCTCGTTTTCGAATGGTCGATCATGCCGGGATGTCCTCCCGCCTCGTCACTCTCCTCGGCAGCACGGTCCGGCGACAACGCGAGTCGCGTGAGCTCAGCCAGCGGCAGCTGGCTGAGTTGGCCGGGGTCAGCCAGGCCGCGGTCGCCCGCATCGAGCGCGGCGACCGCTCGCCGAGCGTGCCGGTGCTGGAGCGGCTGCTCGCCGCGATGGACCTCCAGTTGGCGGTCACGGTGGAGCCGCTCGACGCGCAGTTGGACGCCCGGATGGCCGAACTGGCCGCCCGGCCGCTGGCCGACCGGATCGACGACCTGGGGCTGGACCGGATCCTGGAGCGGCTCGGCGACCTGCCGTACGTGCTCACGGGAAGCACCGCCGCGCTGCTCCAGGGGGCGCCGGTGCCGGTCGACGCGCCGGAGATCGCGGTCCGCTGGCGCGACTCGGCCCGGTTCGCCGCCTGGTTGGAGGCCGCCTACGGGCAGCGGTGGAACGCCCGGTGGGGCGAGTTCGGCGGGGTGCGGCCGGAGCCCGAGGAGCCCGGCGAGCACCGGTGGCAGACCCGGTACGGCGAGCTGCGGGCCGTGATGTGCGACGAGCTGCCGGAGCCGGTCGAGGTGCGGCACGGCGACCGTGGCTACCGGGTGGTGCCGCTGGTCGAGCTGGAGCTGACCGACCCGCACGCCGCCGGGCTGCTGCGCCGCTACCGGAGCCGGGCGCGCGCCGTCCCGGCGGACCGGCCGGTTGACGGCAGGTCCGCCGGGGGTGGCGGGACGGGTGGCTCCGGGGGTCAGCCGGCCGAGCGTTCCCAGTCGATGGTGGGCAGGCCGGCGTCGGCCAGCGCCTTGTTGGCCGCGCTGAACGGGCGGCTGCCGAGGAAGCCGCGCGGGTTCATCGGGCTGGGGTGGCCGGCCTCCAGCACGACGTGCCGCGGGTTGGTGACCAGGGCCGCCTTCTTGCGGGCGTAGCCGCCCCAGAGCAGGAAGACCACCCGGGTGTCCAGCGCGTCCAGGGCGCGGATGGTGGCGTCGGTGAACTCCTCCCAGCCGGAGTTCGCGTGCGAACCCGGCGCACCCTGCCGGACGGTCAGCACCGAGTTGAGAAGCAGCACGCCCTGCGCGGCCCAGCCGTCGAGGTTGCCGCTGCGCGGCTTGGGCACGCCTAGGTCCTCCCCCAGCTCCTTGAAGACGTTGCGCAGCGACGGCGGCACCGTCACCCCCTCGCGGACGCTGAAGCTCAGCCCGTGCGCCTGCCCGACCCGGTGGTAGGGGTCCTGCCCGAGGATCAGCACCCGGCAGTCACCGGGCGCGCAGAGCCGGTAGGCCGAGAAGAGGCCCTCGACCGGCGGGAAGACCGTCGCGGTGGCGTACTCCCGGGCGACGAAATCGGCCAGCGCGGCGGTGCGGGCCGGGTCGAGGTGCGGGGTGAGCACGGCACGCCAGTCCGCCGGCAGCAGCGCCAGCAGGTCGAGCGTGGGGGCGTCGTCGGGCATCGGCAACCTTTCGCCGGTCGGGTCGGTCGGCCGAACTCTAGGCAGCGGGTACGACAGCGCTCAGTCCAGGGCGGCGAGTCGCTGCGCCCAGTCGCCGCCGACCGGCTCCAGCTCGACCACCCGGGTGTCGTCGTCCCGCCGGTCGATACGCACCCGCAGGTGGGCGTCGACCAGCTGTTCGACCATCCCCTCGCCCCACTCGACCACGGTCACCGACTCCTCCACCGAGGCGTCCAGGTCGAGGTCGTCGATCTCGGCCCGCGGGTCGGCCGCGTCCCCCAGCCGGTACGCGTCGGCGTGCACCAGCGCCACCCGGCCGCCCCGGGCCCGGTCGGGCCGGTGCACCCGGGCGATCACGAAGGTCGGCGAGGTGATGTCGCCCTGCACCCGCAGCCCGGCGCCGATGCCCTGGGTCAGCGCGGTCTTGCCGGCGCCCAGCGGACCGGTGAGCAGCACCAGGTCACCGGCGCGCAGCACACCGGCCAGCCGGCGGCCGAACTCGTGCGTGTCGGCGACCGTGGACAGCTTGACCACGTGGCTCACAGCTCCTCCATGCTCACAACGATTCGAGGAAACGCACCAGCGCGGCGTTGACCTCGTCGGCGTGCTCCAGCATCACCACGTGCCCGCTGTCGTTGATCTTGACGAACTCGGCGTGCGGCAACCGCCGCACGATCTCCTCCGAGTGGGTCACCGGGGTGATCATGTCCTTGTCGCCGACCACCACCAGCACCGGCGTGTCGGCCAGCGCCGCCAGCGCCGGAAACCGGGAGTGGGTGGCCAGCGTGCGCAGGTAACGGGTCACCGTGTCCGCCGAGGTACGCGAGTTCATCGTCTCCACGTACGACACCAGGGCGGGGCTCGGGTTCCGGGCGCCGAAGCCGTACTTGCGGGTCAGCAGCCAGGCGACGTTCGTGGTGGACTTGCGGGCCCGGTCGATCACGGTGCCGCCGTAGCGGGTGACGTTGCCGACCATGTAGAGCACCGGCGCGCCGACCCGGCCGAGCAGCGCCGGCGCCACCAGCTTCGTCTCGGCGATCAGGCCGCCCGAGGTGGCCATCAGCACGGTGCCGACCACCCGGTCGCCGAACATCTCCGGGAACAGCTCGGCGAAGGCCATGATGGTCATCCCGCCCATCGAGTGGCCGACCAGCACCAGCGGCCCCTCCGGGGCGGTCCGGTCGATCACCGCGCGCAGCGTGCGGCCGAGCGCGGCGAGGTCGTACTCGCCGGTCTCCAGCCGGCCCGAGCGGCCGTGCCCGGGCTGGTCGTACGCGACCACCCGGTGCTCGCCCCGCTCGGCGAGCAGCTTGCGCTGGAAGTGGAAGGTGCCCATGTCCAGGCAGAAGCCGTGCACCAGCACCACGGTCGGATTGCCGGCCACCGGCCGGGTCGGCTCCACCACCTCGACGTGGATGTCGGTGCCGTCCGGCATCTCCAGCCGGAACGACTCGTCGTACCGCTGCTCCCCGAAGACCTCGTGGGCGTACCGGTCGGTGGGGTCGGCCTTGAGCCGGCGGACCAGGGCGCGCTCGGTGGCGACGCCGGCGGCGAGCCCGGCGGCGGCCACCCCGACCGCGGCCCCGACCAGACCGGCGACCTTGCCGGTCGCGGTCCGCGGCCGCGGGATCCGGTATTTCTGACCGCTCACGCGCGCTCGCCGTCGTAGACCCGCGGCACCCGGGTGCCGCCGAACCGCGTGACGATCTCGTAGTTGATGGTGCCGACCGCCTCGGCCCAGTCGTCGGCGGTGGGCTCACCGTCCGCGCCGCTGCCGAAGAGGGTGACCACGTCGCCGGCGGCGACCGGGTCGTCGCCGCAGTCGAGCACGAACTGGTCCATGCAGACCCGGCCGGAGATGGTCCGCCGGCGGCCACCGAGCTGCACCGGGCCGCTGTTGGAGGCGTGCCGGGGCACCCCGTCGGCGTAGCCGAGCGGCACCACGGCCAGGTTGGCCTCCCGCGCCGTGGTGTAGGTGTGGCCGTAGGAGACGCCGGAGCCGGCCGGGACCCGCTTGGCGAGCATCACCCGGGCCCGGGCGGTCATCGCCGGCCGCAGCCCGTAGCTCTCACCGGCCACCGGGGAGAGGCCGTAGACGGCCAGGCCGGGCCGGACCAGGTCGAAGTGGGTGTCCGGCCGGGTCAGCGTGGCCGCCGAGTTGGCCAGGTGCCGGTAGCGGGGACGCAGCCCGGCCTGCTCGGCCATGCCCAGCCCCTCGTGGAAGACGGCGAGCTGCCGGTCGGTGGTCGGATGCCCGGGCATGTCGGCGTAGACGAAGTGACTCCACACCCCGACCACCTCGACCAGGCCGTCCGCCTGGGCCTTGGCGGCGGCGTCGAGCAGCGCCGGCCAGTCGGCGACGCTCGCGCCGCCCCGGGAGAGCCCTGTGTCGATCTTGAGGTGCAGCCGGGCCGGGCGGCCGGCCAGCCGGCTCGCCTCGACCATCTCGTCGAGCTGGGGCAGGCTGGCGGCGCCCAGGTCGACCCCGGCGCTGACCCCCTCGTGCAGCGGCAGCCCGGGGGCGAGCAGCCAGGCCAGCACCGGGGCGGTGATCCCGGCCGCCCGCAGGGCCAGCGCCTCGTCCAGGGTGCAGACGCCCAGCCAGTCGGCCCCGCCGTCGAGCGCCGCCCGCGCGGCCGGGACCATGCCGTGGCCGTACCCGTCGGCCTTGACCACCGCCATCAGCTCGGCGCCGGTGCCGGACCGGAGCCGGCTCACGTTCTCGCGGATCGCGTCAAGGTCGACCCGTACCTCGGCCTGCCACATGCCACCCAGCCTACTTTCCGGGCTGATCTCGCCGGCCGAGGCCGCCGGTCAGCCGAGCCGGGCCAGCACCGGGCGCAGCGCGGCCGCCACGTCGGACGCGGTTACCGGGCCGCCTCGGGCCGCCTCCCGGCCGGCCAGCCCGTGCAGGTACGCCGCCATCGCGGCCGCCCGGTCCGCCGCCACCCCGGCGGCGAGCAGCGAGCCGAGCAGCCCGGCCAGCACGTCGCCGGTGCCCCCGGTGGCCAGCACCGGGGTGCCGGTCGGGTTGACGTACGCCCGCCCGTCCGGCGTGCCGATCACCGTGCGGTCCCCCTTGAGCAGCACCACCGCGTTCATCCAGGCGGCCAGCCGCAGCGTGGCGGCGACCCGGTCGGTGCCCGGGCTCTCTCCGCAGAGCCGGGTGAACTCGCGGTCGTGCGGGGTGACCACGATCGGGGCGTCCCGCTTGCGCAGCGGGTCGGCGAGCGACCCGTCGACCAGCAGGGTGAGCGCGTCCGCGTCGAGCACCACCGGCACCGGGGCGGCCAGCACCGCCCGCAGCTCGCCGGCCGCCTCCTCCCCGGTGCCCAGTCCGGAGCCGCAGACCCAGGCTTGCACCCGGCCGGCGTCGGCGACCCGGCCGGTGGAGATCACCGAGGGGTGCTGGTGCAGCACCTCGGCCCGGGCGCCACCGGCGTAGCGGACCATCCCGGTCGGGCCGGCCAGCGCGCCGCCGACCGAGAGCACCGCGGCGCCCGGGTACGTCGCGGAGCCGGTGGCCACCCCGACCACGCCCCGGGTGTACTTCTCCGACGCCGGGCCCAGCCGGGGCCACCAGTCGAGCACGTCCGACCACTCGGTGACCCGCAGCGCCGGGGTGCCGCGCAGCCACGGCCCGAGCCCGATGTCGACCAGCTCAACCTGACCGGCGAGCGGGGCGGCCGGGCCGACCACCAGCGCCGGCTTCAGCGCGCCGAAGGTCACCGTCACGTCGGCGCGGACCGCGTTCGGCCGGCCGGAGGCGGCCAACGGGACGTGGCCGGTGTCCACCGCAACCCCGCTGGGCACGTCCACGGCGACCACGGTGGCCCGGTCCCCGTCCCGCCCGCAGTGCCGCACCAGGCTGGCCGCCAACTGGTCGGCGGTCTCCCGGAGCCCGCCGCTGGCGCCGATCCCGACGATCCCGTCCAGCACCAGGTCGACCACGGCCGGTGGCCGGTCCACCAGCCGGCCGCCGGCGGCCCGGAACGCCGCCAGCCCACCGGGGTGCGCCCGACCCGGGTTCAGCAGCAGCGCGGACACCGCCGCGCCGCGCCGGGCCAACTGAGCCCCCGCGTAGAGCGTGTCGCCGCCGTTGTCGCCGGTGCCGACCAGCAGCAGCACGCGCGCGGCGTACACCCCGCCCCGGTCGGCGAGCAGCAGCGCGCAGCGGCGGGCCAGCCCGGTCGAGGCGCGCTGCATCAGTGTCCCGGGCGGCAGGGTGGCCATCAGTCCCGCCTCCGCCGCGCGTACGTCCGCGACCCGCCACACCGGTCTCATGCCACTCCGTCCCGGCGTGCCGGCGCGGCACGCCCCCGATCACCGTTCCGCGACCACCATGGCCGAGGCGATTCCGCCGTCGTGGGACAGCGAGAGGTGCCAGCGGCTGACCCCGCGCTCGGTCGCCGCGGCGGCGACGGTGCCGGAGACGGTCAGCCAGGGGCGGCCGTCCGGGTCCGGCACGATCTCGCAGTCGTGCCAGCTCAGCCCGGCCGGCGCGCCGAGCGCCTTGGCCACCGCCTCCTTCGCGGCGAACCGGGCGGCCAGCGACTCGGGCGAGCGCGGGTTGCCGGAGCGGGTGGACCGCTCGGCCTCGGTGAAGAGCCGGTCGGCGAGCAGCGGCGTCCGCGCGAGGGCCCGGGCGAACCGGTCGACCAGCACGACGTCGATGCCGACAGCCACGATCACGAGCCCACCCTACCGGCGCGGAAGGCGGCAGATTAGCCGCCGGCGCGGTCCGGGGCAATGCCTGTGGACAGCCGCGGCGGACAGCCGGCGCCGGCCGTCCACAGGGCACCCGGCCGGGTGCCGCCACCGCCTAGCGTCGGCCCGTCGATGTTCCTGTTCGGGGCGGGGGCCGGGATGAGCGACCAGGAGATCAGCGTGCGACCGGAGGTGCTGCGGCAGGCCGCGGGCCGGCTCGCCGACGACGGCCACCGGCTGGCGCACGGGCTGGCCGGGGTGCCGGGCCTGCTGGTGCCGGCGCCGGGCTGGTCGGCCGGGGGTGCGCTCGCCGGGCTGGAGTCGGCGGTGCACGCCTGGTGCGGCCGGCTCGGCGGGCGGGTGGCGGCGACCGGGGCGGCGGTCTCGGCCACGGCCGAGGCGTACGACGCGGCCGACGACCGGGCGGCCGCCCGGCTCGCCGCCGTGCCGCGGTGACCCGGGCCCCGGCCGGACGATCGGCAGCGGTCACCGGCGGCGCCGGCTACGCCCAGCTGTGGGCGGCCGATCCCGTCGCCTGGCGGGCCGCCGGCACCGCCTGGGCGGGGCTCACCGCGCTGGTGGGCCGGCGGTCCGGCGAGCTGGCCGGCGCCGCGGCGACGCTGCGGGGCGGCTGGTCGGGCGGGGCCGCCGGGGCGGCCGACGCGCGCCTGGCCGGGCTGCGGGGCGAACTGATCACGCTGGCCCCCGCCCTGATCGAGGTCGACCAGGTGCTCGCCGAGTTCGCCGCCCGGCTGGCCGCGGCGAAGGCCCGGCTGGCCGCCGCCGTGGCGCTGGCCGACGGGTCCGGTGTGCTGGTCGACCGGCACGGGCGGGTGGGTGCCGACCCGTCCCGCCCGCCGACCGAACGGGCCGGGCCGGCCGCCGCCCGGGTGGCCGCGGCCATCCGCGGTGCTCTCGACCTCGCCGGCGCGGCCGACCGGGATGCCGCGACCCGGCTGGACGAGCTCGCCGCCGCGGCCGGGACGGGCTGGGCGGCGGCGCCGCCGCCCGGCCGGCCCGCGGCGGGTGGCGACCCGGCGCTGGTCCGCGCCTGGTGGGCGGGGCTCAGCCCGGCCCAGCGCCGGTGGCTGGTGGCGCACGAGCCGGGCCTGGTCGGCCGCCTCGACGGCGTGCCGGTCGCGGCTCGCGACCAGGCCAACCGGCTGTTGCTCGGGGGCCGGCGCGAGGAACTGCTCGCCGAGCGGTCGCGGCTGCTCGGCCGGGTGCCGCGCGGGCCGCTCGAGGTGGCCGGGTTGCTCCGGGTCGGGGCGGCGCTGGCCGGGCTCGGCGCGCTCGAGGCCCGGCTGGCGGCGCCCGGGCCGCCCCGGGCCTACCTGCTCGGGCTGGACCCGGCCGGCGAGGGCCGGGCGGTGGTCGCGCTGGGCAACCCGGACCGGTCGAGCCGGGTGTTGACGTACGTGCCGGGGATGACCGCGGGCCTCGACGACGCCCCGGGCGAGCTGGACCGGGCGGCCCGGGTGCTGGCCCGCTGCACCGCCCTCGACCCGGCCGAGGAGACCGCGGCGGTGCTCTGGCTGGACTACGACGCCCCCGACTTCCTGCACGAGGCGGTGTGGCCGGGGCAGGCCCGGGACGCCGGGCCGGCGCTGCACTGGTTCCAGGAGGGGCTGCGGGCCACCCATGAGGGGCCGCCGGCCCGGCAGACCGTGCTGGGGCACAGCTACGGCTCGCTGGTGGTGGGCAACGCCGCCCGGGAACACGGTCTGGCCGCCGACGCGCTGGTCTTCGTGGGCTCCCCCGGGGTCGGCGTGGCGCACGCCGCCGATCTGGGCCTGCCGGCCGGCCAGGTCTGGGCGAGCACCGCGGCGGACGACGTGATCCGGCTGGCCCGCCCGCCGGACGAGCTGGCCCGGCGCGGGTTGGTCGGCGCGGCACCGCTCGGCGCGACGCTGGGGCTGGCCGGCGGCCACGAGCTGTGGTTTGGCCGCGACCCCACCGACCCGGGCTTCGGCGCGCGGACGTTCCCGAGCGGCCGGCACGGCCACACCGGCTACTGGGCGGCCGACAACCCGGCGCTGGACGGCATGGCCCGGATCGTGCTGGGTCGGTGAGGCTACGCCCCGCCGAAGCCGCCGCCCGGCCCGCTCCTCCGGCGCGGCCGAACGGCCCCGGGTGGAACGGCCCGGTCATCCCGGGCGGCCGACCGGCTGGCGCTGGAACGGGCCGGCCCCGGTCGCCGCCGACGCGACGGACCGGGGCCGGATGACCGGGTTACCGCCTACTCGACGGTGACGGACTTCGCCAGGTTGCGCGGCTGGTCGACGTCGTGCCCGCGGGCGGCGGCGATCTCAGCCGCCAGCACCTGCAACGGCACGGTGGTGAGCAGCGGCGCGAGCAGCGTCGGCGTGCGCGGCACGTAGATCAGGTGGTCGGCGTAGCGGACGACGGCCTCGTCACCCTCCTCCGCGATCACGATCGTGCGGGCCCCCCGGGCACGGACCTCCTGGATGTTGGAGACGACCTTGTCGTGCAGTACGCCCCGGCCGGCCGGCGAGGGCACCACGCAGACCACCGGGGTGCCCTTGTCGATCAGCGCGATCGGGCCGTGCTTCAGCTCGCCCGCGGCGAAGCCCTCGGCGTGCATGTACGCCAGCTCCTTGAGCTTGAGCGCGCCCTCGAGGGCCACCGGGTAGCCGACGTGCCGACCGATGAAGAGCACGGTCGGCTCGCTCTTCAGCCCCCGGGCCAGCTCGCGGACGGGCTCGATCCGGTCCAGCAGGTCACGCAGTTTGCCGGGCACCTCCTGGAGCTGGGCGACCACCGCGGCCACCTCGTCGGCGAACTTGATCCCGCGCACCTGGGCCAGGTGCAGGCCGATCAGGTAGCAGGCGACCAGCTGGGTGAGGAACGCCTTGGTGGAGGCGACCGCGATCTCCGGCCCGCCGTGGGTGTAGAGGACGGCGTCGGACTCGCGGGGGATGGTGGAGCCGTTGGTGTTGCAGATGGCCAGCACCCGGGCCTTCTGCTCCTTGGCGTGCCGCAGCGCCATCAGGGTGTCCATCGTCTCGCCGGACTGCGAGATCACCACGATCAGCGTGGACCGGTCGAGGACCGGGTCGCGATAGCGGAACTCGCTGGCCAGCTCCACCTCGCAGGGGATCCGGGTCCAGTGCTCGATGGCGTACTTGGCGACCAGGCCGGAGTGGTAGGCCGTGCCGCAGGCCACGATGAAGATCTTGTCGACGTCGCGCAGATCCTGGTCGCTGAGGCGGACCTCGTCGAGCGCGATCTCACCGGTCTCGGTGAGCCGGCCGAGCAGCGTGTCGGCGATGGCCTGCGGCTGCTCCTCGATCTCCTTGAGCATGAACCAGTCGTAGCCGCCCTTCTCCGCGGCCGAGGAGTCCCAGTCGATGTGGAAGTCCTTGCCGGTGGCGGGCTGGCCGGCGAAGTCGGTGATCTCGATGGTGTCGCCGGTGATCAGGACGATCTGGTCCTGGCCGAGCTCCACCGCGTCCCGGGTGTGCTCGATGAACGCGGCGACGTCGCTGGCGAGGTAGTTCTCCCCGTCACCCCGGCCGACGACCAGCGGCGAGTTGCGCCGGGCGCCGACCACCGCGCCGGGCACCCCGGCGTCGACGGCGAGCAGGGTGAACGCCCCCTCCAGCCGCTGGCAGACCACCCGCATGCCGGCGGCGAGCAGCTGCGGCCCCTCCGGCTGGCCGGCGGCGCGCAGGTCGGCCAGCGCGGCGGAGAGCAGATGCGCCGCGCACTCGGTGTCGGTGTCGCTGGTGAACTGGACGCCGTCGGCCTCCAGCTCGGCGCGGAGCTTCGCGAAGTTCTCGATGATGCCGTTGTGGATGACCGCGACCCGGCCGTCGGGGGCCAGGTGCGGGTGGGCGTTGCGGTCGGTGGGGCCGCCGTGGGTGGCCCAGCGGGTGTGCCCGATGCCGGTGGTGCCGTCGCCGATCCCGATCGGGCTTGCGCCGCAGGACGTCGGGTCGTCGGCCGCCCGCTCGGAGAGGACCTTCTCCAGGTTGGCCAGCTTGCCGGCCTTCTTCTCGGTCAGCAGCTCACCGTCGCAGACGATGGCCACCCCGGCCGAGTCGTAGCCGCGGTATTCCAGCCGCCGCAGTCCGTCCAGCACGATGCCCAGCGCCGGACGCGAGCCGGCGTACCCCACGATTCCACACATGAGTGGCAGCCTAACCCAGTTTCGCTCACCAGGTGTGCTCGAAAGCCGGGTAAACGATCACTGAACTTGAGCGATCAAGTCGGAGTCGGGGACCAATCGGGCAAACGCCCCAACCCGGGGTCGACCGGCGCGGGGACCCGAGTTGCGGACCCCGACGGGGGTACGACAGGCTCGCCCGGCCGGCGTTCCCCCGAGCCCGCCGGCCGCGCAGCTGACCCGGCACCTGGAGCGACCGTTGTCCGAGACGACCCCGCCGACCGATTCGCCGACCCCGCGCCCGGCGGCCGACCCGCACCCCTGGGCCCCGCTCGACCCGCGGCCCGAGCCGGCGCAGCCGCACCCGTGGCTCCCCGCCACCCCGCGGTACGCCCCACCGTCGGCTCCGCACCCCGTGACCGAGGGCCCGCCCGGCGGCGCCCGCTCCCCGGGTCGCCGACGGCGCGGACTGGTGGGCGCGGTGCTCGCCGGGGTGCTCGTCCTCGCCGCCGGCGTCGGGTTCGGCGGCTACGAGCTGCTCCGCCCCGACGACCGGCCCGGGGCCGAGCCGGCGGTCGCCGACCCGGGGACCGAGGTCGGTGGCGCGGAGCGTCCGGAGACCTCCCCGTCGCCGCGGGAGAGCCCGGCGGCCCGCCCCGCGGCCACCCCGTCCGACGGCCCCGGCCGGATCAGCGTCGTCTACGAGGTGACCGGGCAGGGCGCGGCCGACATCCTCTACCACGACGCCAACGGTGCGCCGATCTGGCTGGACGCGGTCCGGCTGCCGTGGCGCGCGAGCGTCCGTACGGACCGGCTCGACCTGGTGATGGTGCAGGCAAGCAAGCCCGACGACGCGATGTGGTCGGTCTCCTGCTCGGTCACCGTGGACGGCGGCGCGCGGACGACCGAGACGGCCGGCCGCGGCGCGTGGCGGGCCAGCTGCTTCGGCGCGGCGTAGGGGTCTGAGCCGGCGCGCCGCGGCAGCCGTCCGCGTACATTGAGCCGCCGGCCCGGAGCGCCGGTACGCCGCCACCCCGTCGCGGACGCCCCAACCGCCCCACCGGAGCAGACCGATGTCCGAGGCCCCGCCACCCCCCGACCCGACCCCGCCGACCGGACCGGCCGCACCCGACCCGTCGGGCCCGCCGGCGACGCCCGAGCCGGCATCGCCGCCGTCCTGGACCCCGCCGGACGCGACGCCGCCGCCCCAGCCGTGGGTGGCGCCCGCCCCGTGGACGCCACCCGGCGCGCCGGGCCCCGCCGCCGCACCGCCGGGCTTCCCGCCGCCGGCCGGTGCTCCGGGGCCGGCCTGGTACCCGCCGGGTCACCTGCCGCCCGGCTACCCGACGCCGTACGGGCCGACGGCCCCGGCCCGGCAGGGCAACCGGTCGGCGGTGGTCGGCGTCGTCGTCGCCGTGGTGACCGTCCTCGCGTTCGGGCTCTGCGCCTGCCTCGGCATCGCCGGCCTCATCTACAGCGCCGACGCGCCCTACCCGGACGACCCGTACGCCGAGGAGTCCTACGACCCGTACTACGACTACGAGGAGGAGGAGCCGCAGGTCTGGCCGACGCAGGCACGCCCGACGGTGCGACCGGCGCTGACCCCGTCCGACGGGCCGGGCGAGGTCACCGTGGTGTACGAGGTGACCGGGCGCGGCCCCGCGGACCTGGAGTACTACGACGCCAACGGCGCCTTCATCCAGGTCGAGCAGGTCACGCTGCCGTGGCGCCGGAGCCTGCGGATGCACGACGCCGAGCGGGTGATGGTCCTGGCGAACCACGGCCGGCAGGATCCGATCAGCTGCCGGATCACCGTCGACGGGCGCACCGTCGCGACGGACGACCGCGCGTGGGGGGTGAACTGCACCGGCTGAGCGGGGGGTTGAGGCCGCGCCGGGGGCCCGTAGGCTGGCGGGCGTGACGACCACCGCCGATGTCGACCCGCTGGTGGCGCGGATGCGCCCGTTCGGGACGACCATCTTCGCCGAGATGTCCGCCCTGGCCGTCCGCACCGGCGCGGTCAACCTCGGGCAGGGCTTCCCGGACACCGACGGCCCGCCGGAGATGCTCGCCGCCGCCGCGGAGGCGCTGCGCGCCGGGCAGAACCAGTACCCGCCGGGCCCGGGCGTCCCGGCGCTGCGCGCCGCGGTGGCCGCGCACCAGCGCCGGTTCTGGGGGCTGGAGTACGACCCGGACGGCGAGATCGTGGTGACCGCGGGCGCCACCGAGGCGATCGCCGCGGCGATCCTCGGTCTCTGCGAGCCGGGCGACGAGGTGGTCTGCTTCGAGCCCTACTACGACTCGTACGCCGCGTCGATCGCCCTGGCCGGCGCGGTCCGGCGGCCGGTCACGCTGCGCCCCGGCGCGGACGGCCGGTACGCCTTCGACCCGGCCGCGCTGCGCGCCGCGTTCGGCCCGCGCACCCGGCTGGTGCTGCTGAACTCGCCGCACAACCCGACCGGCAAGGTCTTCACCCCGGCCGAGCTGGCCCTGGTCGCCGAGCTGTGCCAGGAGCACGGCGCGTCCGCGGTGACCGACGAGGTCTACGAGCACCTGGTCTTCACCGACGCGGCCGCCCCGCACGTCCCGCTGGCCACCCTGCCCGGGATGCGGGAGCGGACGCTGCGCATCTCCTCGGCCGGCAAGACCTTCTCCTGCACCGGCTGGAAGGTGGGCTGGGTGAGCGGCCCGCCCGCGCTGGTCTCCACCGTGCTGCGGGTGAAGCAATTCCTCACCTTCGTCAACGCGGCACCGCTGCAGCCGGCGGTCGCGGTGGCGCTGGCCCTGCCGGACGACTACTTCACCGGGTTCCGGGCCGGGTTGCAGGCCCGCCGGGACCAACTGGTCGGCGGGCTGGCCGACGCCGGGTTCGAGGTGCTCACGCCGGAGGGGACGTACTTCGTCACCGCCGACGTCACCGCCCTCGGCGGCCGGGACGGGGTGGAGTTCTGCCGGTCGCTGCCCGAGCGGTGCGGGGTGGTCGGCGTACCGACCCAGGTCTTCTACGACGACCCCGAGGCGGGCCGCCGGCTGGTCCGGTTCGCCTTCTGCAAGCGCCCCGAGGTGCTGACCGAGGCGGTCACCCGGCTACGCCGCCTGGCGGGCACCCGATGACCGACGCGTACGCCCAACGGGTGCGCCGGCTGACGGCGTTGCGCGGGTGCGACACGGTCCTCTCCGGCGTACGACCGGAATCGGTCGCGGAGCAGCTCGCCACGTTGCGCACGATGACCGGCGACGACGCGCTGCCGGACTGCTACGGCGAGGGCGGCGCGGTGGCGGAGCTGGAGAGCCGGGTCGCCGAACTGCTCGGCGCGGAGGCCGCCGCCTTCTTCCCGACCGGCACGATGGCCCAGCAGGTCGCGATGCGGTACGGCGCGGAGCTGTCCGGCCGCTCGGCGATCGGCCTGCACCCGCTGAGCCATCCCGTGCTGCACGAGCGGGACGCGTACGCGGTGCTCGGCGGGCTGCGCGCGGTGCGCACCACCGACGCCCCGCGCAATCCGACCGCCGACGAGGTGGCGGCGCTGGACGAGCCGATCGGGACCCTGCTGCTGGAACTGCCGCTGCGGGACGCCGGCTTCGTCCTGCCGTCCTGGGACGAGCTGGTCGCGGTGGTCGACGCGGCCCGGGCCCGGGGCGCCCGGGTGCACCTGGACGGCGCCCGGCTCTGGGAGTCCACCACCCACTTCGGGCACTCGCTGGCCGAGATCGCCGGCCTCGCCGACAGCACCTACGTCTCCTTCTACAAGTCGCTCGGTGGCCACTCCGGCGCCGCCCTGGCCGGCTCGGCGGAGCTGGTCCGGTACGCGCGGGCCTGGCGGCACCGGCACGGCGGCACGCTGTTCCAGCAGTGGCCGGCCGCCCTGTCCGCGCTCGCCGGCCTGACCCACGAGCTGCCCCGGCTGGCCGGTTACGTGGCGCACGCCCGCACGGTGGCCGCCGCCCTGGCCGGCCTGCCCGGCGCGCGGGTGTTCCCGGCGCCGCCGCACACCCACCAGTTCCGGCTCTGGCTGCCGCACCCGGCGGACGCCCTGAACGACGCCAACCTCGCCCTCGCCGAGGAGGAGAAGGCCTGGTTCGTGGCCGGCTGGCGGGACACCGAGGTGCCCGGCGTGGCCACGGCCGAGGTGACCGTCGCCGGCCCGGCGACGGAGCTGGACGCGGGCCAGGTGACCGCGTTGGGCGAGCGTTTCCTGCGCCGGCTGCCGGTGGACTGACCGCCCGCGGGCCGCCGGCCGGACCCTCGGCCGTGCCTTGCATTGTCGCAATGTATCGCGCAGAGTGTGCTGCAGCACCCGGGGAGGCGCGACATGTTCCGAATGGTCTGGCGGCAACTTCGTGGCCGTGCCGGCCGGTCGGTGGCGCTGCTGGTCGGCGTACTGGTGGCCACCACCGGGTTTGTCGTCCTCACCGGAGCCACCACCACCTCCCGGCTGGAGGTGACCGGCGCCGTCGAGCGTGGGACCCGGTCCGCGTACGACATCCTCGTCCGCCCCGCGGGGGCGCGTACCGCGCTGGAGGCCGAGCACCGGCTGGTCCGCCCGAACTATCTCTCCGGCATCTACGGCGGCATCACCCTGGAGCAGTACGAGCGGGTGCAGGCCGTCGCCGGGGTGGATGTGGCCGCCCCGATCGCGATGCTCGGTCACTCGACGTCGCGCGTGCCGATGTCGGTCGACCTCACCGACGCCGTCGACCGCTCCCTGGACCGCCAGGTGATCCGGATCGACCGGACGTACGTCGCCGAGCGTGGCCTCTCCACCGCCCCGGGCAGGCCCACGTACGTGTACGTCACCCGGCACCAGCTGATCTATCCGGTCATCGAGCCGGACACGGTCGACTCCGCCCGGTACACCGACGGCCGCGTCTACTCGTGGTCCGACCAGTGCGGGGCGGTCCCCCGCGAGGTCCAGCCGGACGGGAGCAGCCGGCCGGTCTGCGACCCGCAGAGCGCCCCCGTCGAGGGCAACCCCGGTTGGTCGGAGCGCGGGATCTGGCGGGTGCTCGCCGCCCGCCTGCTGCCCGACGGCCGCTTCGAGGTAACCCACCGCGCGCTCGGCGCGCCCGTCGGCGCCGTGGATCCCGGCCCCACCGCGATCAGCCGGCTGGTGCTGGAGGAAACGCTGACCGTACCGTTCCTGATCGCCGCCGTGGACCCCGACGCCGAGCAGCGCCTGGTCGGCCTCGCCGACGCGGTGGTCGACGGCCGCCCACTGAACGCGACGGACACACTCACCGACACCTCGATTCCGGGCTTCGTCCCCGACCGGAGCGTCCCGGCGCTGATCCCGAGCCGGCCCTATCTGGACGGTGCGGTGCGCGCCCGTCTCACCCGGCTGCCGACGGCCCGCCCGGCAGGGCTGCCGCCCGAGGCGTTGGACGAGGCGTTGCGGCGGGCCGAGGGGACCCCGGTCGGCAGTGCCGAGGTCGACCTCGCGGAGAGCTACCGGGGCATGCTCGCCAGCGGCCTCGGTGACGACGCCTTCGACAGCTGCTGCCGAGGCCAACTCCAGGTGCTCGCCCAGCCGGGCCCGGTGGACTACGAACGCGGGGCGGACGGCACCCTGCGCATCGCCCGCGTGTCACCGCCCGACCCGGCGGTCTTCGGCGACCGGACGGAGATCAACCTGCTGCCCCGGCCCTGGCTCAGCGACGACACCGGCTCCCGCCGGGTGGGCCGGCTGGTCATCCCCAGCGACGAAGCCCTCCACGACTGGCGGGCGGTGGGCGTGTTCGATCCGGACCGGCTGACCGGCTTCGGCGAGCTCAGCAAGGTGCCGCTGGAGACGTACGAGCCGCCGACCGCCGAGGGGGCGGACGACCGCAGCCGCGCCGCACTCGGTGGCGAACCGCTGCTGCCCAGTGGCAACCCGGCGGGCTACCTGTCGGCCCCGCCGTTGGTCCTGACCACTCTGGACAGCGTCCCGAAACTGCTGGAACGGGCGGGTCCGCAGCGCGACGCGCCGATCAGCGCGATCCGGGTCCGGGTCGCCGGGGTGGACGGCTACAGCGAGCGCTCCGCCGAGCGGGTCCGGCTGATCGCCGAGCAGATCAACCGGCTGACCGGCCTGGACGTCGACATCACCCTGGGTTCCTCCCCGGCCCCGCAGACCGTCACGCTGCCCGCAGGCGAGTTCGGGCGGCCCGAGCTGCGGCTGACCGAGAACTGGTCGGCGCTCGGGGTGGCTTCCACCATCGTCCAGGCGTTAGACCGCAAGAGCGCGGCGCTGTTCGCCCTCGTGCTGGTGGTCTGCGTGCTCTTCCTCGGCAACGCCGTCTCCGCCGCCGTCCGGGACCGCCGCCCCGAACTGGCGGTGCTCGCGTGCCTCGGCTGGCCGGCCCGCAGGATCGGGGCACTGATCCTGGGCGAGGTCGCGGTGCTCGGCCTGGTAGCCGGGTTGCTGTCGCTCGGGCTCGCCGTGCCGCTCGGCGCCGTGCTCGGCATCGACGTCGACTGGCGGCGGGCCGCGCTCGCCGTACCGGTGGCGCTGCTGCTCGCGCTGGTCGCCGGCCTGGCGCCGGCGCTGCGGGCCGCACGCGCCCACCCGGCCGCCGCCCTGCGCCCACAGGTCGCCACCGCCCACTGGATACGCCGGCCGCGCACCCTGCTCGGGCTGGCCCTGGTCAACCTGATCCGCACTCCCGGACGCACCCTGCTCGGCGCCGGCGCCCTGGCCATCGGAGTGGCGGCACTCACCATCGTGGCCGCCATCAGCTACGCCTTCCACGGCGCGATCGTCGGCAACCTGCTCGGCGACACCGTCGCACTGACCGTCCGCGGCGCCGACGCCCTCGCCGCCACCGCGACCGTGCTGCTCGGCGCCGCCGCCGTCGCCGACGTGCTCTACCTCAACATCCGCGACCGGGCGACCGAACTGGCCGCCCTGCGCGCCACCGGCTGGACCGACCCCGAACTCGGCCGGCTCATCGGCTACGAAGGACTGCTCCTCGGCACACTCGGGGCATTCACCGGCGCCGGACTCGGCACGGCCGGCGCGGCCTGGCTGGTCGGCGACGTCCCGGGCGCGCTGGTGCTGGTCGCCGGGCTCACCGCCGCAACCGGCGTGCTGCTCACCGCCGCCGCGGCGCTGGCACCCGCCACGCTGCTACACCGCCTACCCACGGCACGACTACTGGCAGAGGAGTGACACCGATGGGCGACGGCACCGCCGGCTCGGCGGTCGCGCTGGCCTGACAGGCGGATCGGGTCCGTCGTCAGCCGGCCGCCCGGCTCGGGCCCGTGCCCTCGTCCGGGGCCGCGGATACCGGGCGGTCGAGCGCCAGCGCGGCGAGCGTCGCGCCACCGTCGGCGAGCAGCGCCGACTCGGCGTCGTCGACGAAGGCGAGGTCGGCCTCGACGTGCCGGCTGGCGGCCGAGAGCAGCAGCCCGACCACCGGGTCAGCCGCGCGGCGCCGCAGCCCGTCCAGGTTGCGCAGCTCCCGCATCAGGTGCCCGCGCTGGTTGGTGAGGACGGATCGCACGGTGTCCGGCGAGCCGGTGCGGGCGGCGGCGGTGACCTTCAGGAAGAAGTCGTCCCGGAACCCGCCGCTGCGCGGGCTCGGCTCGGCGAGCCAGCGCTCCAGCTCGACCCGGCCCTCGGGGGTGATCTCGTAGACCACCCGGTCGGGCTTGACCGGCTGCGGCTCCCGCGCCGAGACGACCAGGCCGTCCCGGGAGAGCCGGTCCAGGATCTGGTAGAGGTGGCCGATGTTCAGTGGCCCCCACTGCGGGCCGACGGCGGCCTCGAACGCGCCCTTGAGCTGGTAGCCGTGGCTGGGGCCGTGGGCGAGCAGGGCCAGGACGGCGTGCTGAATCGCCATGTCACCTCCGGGTCGGGTCTTGCATTGTCACAATGTATCGCGCAGAGTGTGGGCAGCACACGGGGAGGCGCGACATGCTCAGCTTCGTCTGGAGGCAGCTTCGTGGCCGTGCGGGGCGGTCGGTGGCCCTGCTGGTCGGCGTACTGGTGGCGACCACCGGGTTCGTCGTCCTGACCGGGGCCACCACCACCTCTCGACTGGACGTCACCGGCACCGTCGAGCGCAACACCCGGGCGGCGTACGACATCCTGGTCCGTCCCAAGGGGACGCGCACGCCGCTGGAGGTCGAGCGGCGGCTGGTCCGCCCCAACTATCTCTCCGGCCTCTTCGGCGGCATCACCACCGCCCAGTACGAGCAGGTCAAGGCGGTGGCCGGCGTCGACGTGGCCGCGCCCATCGCCATGCTGGGCCACTCCACCGCGCCGGTGCCCATGGCGTTCGACGTCACCGACGCCGTCGACCGGAGCCTGGATCGACAGGTGATCCGCGTCGACCCGACCTTCGTGGCCGAACGCGGCCTCTCCACGGCACCGGCCAAGCCGCGCTACGTGTACGTCACCCGCCACCCGCTGATCTATCCCCGCTTCGACGCCGAGTTGTCCGAGCGGGGGACGCCATACTCCGACGGCCGGTCGTACCCGTGGGACATCGTGTGCGGACCCGTCCCCCGGGAGGTGCTCCCCGACGGAGGTAGCCGGCCGATCTGCGATCCGCAGTTCGGCGCCCTGCAGGGCAACCCGGCCACCCTCTCCGAGCGGGAGCTGTGGAGCCTCGACTCGGTGCGGCTGTTGCCGGACGGCCGGTTCGAGGCGGCCAACGGCGTACTCACCCCGGGCACCGGTCCCGCCACCGCTGACCGACTGGTGTTGACCTACCAGCTGACCGTGCCGTTGCTGATCGCCGCCATCGACCCCGTCGCCGAGAACCGGCTGGTGGGGCTGGACGCCGCAGTGGTCAGCGGGCGGTCCGTCCACGCCGACGAGCCGGTGGTGGAGCGGCGCGGCGGCAGCCAGGTCACCCGCACCGCACCGGCGCTCGTCACCAGCCGTCCCTTCATCGACAGCACGGTGCGCGCCCGGTTCACCCGGCTGCCCACGGCCCGGCCGGCTTCGGTGCCGGCCGTCGAGCTGGAGCGGACCCTGGGCCGGGCCGCCGGGATCCCGGCCGGGTCCGCCGAGGTCGAGGCGGGCGACGCCTACCGCGCCCAGCTGGTGAAGGGAATCGACGGCGACGCCTGCTGCCGCGGCCAGCTCCAACGGGTGATCCAGGCGGGGCCGGCGGAATACCGCGAGCTGCCCGACGCGACCCTGCGCGCCGGCCCGGTGCCGCCCGCCGACCCCGAGGTGTACGGCACCCAGTTCACCCACAACTTCCTGCCCCGGCCCTGGCTGGCCGAGGACACCGGCTTCCGACCGGTCCGGGCCCTCCCACGGAGCGAAGGTGGCGCGGCCACGCAGTACCACCAGTGGCAGGCCGTCGGGGTCTTCGACCCGGAGAAGCTGGCCGGCTTCAGTGACCTGGGCGCGGTCCCGCTGGAGACGTACGAGCCGCCGCGCGCCGAGGGCGCCGACGACCGTAGCCGCGCCGCGCTGGGCGGGCAGCCGCTGGAGCCGAGCGGCAACCCGGCCGGCTACCTCTCCGCGCCACCCTTGCTGCTCACCAACCTCGGCAGCGTGCCGAAGCTCCTGGAGGGGAGCACCGGCCCGCAGGTCAAGGCACCGATCAGCGCCATCCGCGTCCGGGTCGCCGACGTGGCGGGCTACAGCGAGCGCTCCGCCGAGCGGGTCCGGCTGATCGCCGAGCAGATCAACCGGGTGACCGGCCTGGACGTCGACATCACCCTGGGCTCCTCCCCCGCACCGCAGACCGTGGAGTTGCCGGCCGGCGCGTTCGGCCGCCCGGACCTGCGGCTGACCGAGAACTGGTCGGCGCTCGGCGTCGCCTCCACCATCGTCCAGGCGGTGGACCGCAAGAGCGCGGTGCTCTTCCTGCTGGTGCTGGTGGTCTGCGTGCTCTTCCTCGGCAACGCCGTCTCCGCCGCCGTCCGGAACCGCCGCCCCGAACTGGCGGTGCTCGCCTGCCTCGGCTGGCCGGCCCGGCGGATCGCCGCGCTCATCCTCGGCGAGGTCGCCGCACTCGGGTTCGCCGCGGGGTTGCTGTCGCTCGGGCTCGCCGTGCCGCTCGGCGCCGTGCTCGGCATCGACGTCGACTGGCGGCGGGCCGCGCTCGCCGTACCGGTGGCGCTGCTGCTCGCGCTGGTCGCCGGCCTGGCGCCGGCGCTGCGGGCCGCACGCGCCCACCCGGCCGCCGC